>JBFKAV010000110.1:0-11891 GCA_041621405.1 Paracoccaceae bacterium | reverse complement strand
CTCGATCATCCCGCGGAGCTCGGCGGCGTAGACCGGCCACATCCGCCGTCGCAGCGCCCGGCCCTTCGCGGTGATGTGGATCACCTGGCCACGGCCGTCCTCGGCACACTCCTCGCGCCAGATCAGCCCGGCCGCGTCGAGCCGGTCGAGCAGGCGCGAGGTGCCGTACTGCGGCAAGAGTAGGCGCTCCTGCAGCTCGAAGGGGCGGATGCCGGCCTCGTCGGCCCTCTCCACTTCCAGCAGCGCATCGTACCAGCCGAGCGAGGGCAGCCCGTTGGCCTTCAGCGCCCGTTCCACGCGCTCGAGCAGCACCCGGCTCGCGGTCACGAGGTAGGTCCAGGCGGCGACGGTTTCCGGGCGCGGCGGGGTCATGCCCCAAGCTGTAGCAACAAGATGCAGATGCATCAAGCTTGACGCGACTCGGAAAGACGGATATAGATGCATTTGCATTTAACTCAGGTGCCGCCCGACCCCGGGCGGAAGCGAGGAGACCATGAAACACACGATCTGCAGCATCGACGAGGTGCCCGAGAACGGTACCCGCGTCTTTCCCTTCTTCGGCCGCGAGGTGCATGTCTGGCGCGCCCGCGGCAAGCCCCGCGCCGCCGCCAACGTCTGCCTGCACCTCGGCGGCCCGCTCGAATGCCGGGACGGCGCGCTGACCTGCCCCTGGCACGGCGCCCGCTACTCGCTCGACGACGGCCGCCGCGTCGACGGACCCGGCGCGCCCGATGCCAAGCTCCTGTTCCTGCCGGTGCGGGCCGAGGACGGCGAGCTCGTCTACGTCTGGGAGGACGAGCAATGAAACTGAAGCTCGTCAGCCATGCGCTCTGCCCCTACGTCCAGCGCGCCTCCATCGCGCTGGCCGAAAAGGGCGTGCCCTTCGACCGCGTCGACATCGACCTGTCGGACAAGCCGGACTGGTTCCTCAGGCTCTCGCCGCTCGGCAAGACCCCGGTATTGGTGGCCGACGCGACGCCGATCTTCGAATCCGCGGTCATCCTCGAGTTCCTCGAGGAAACGCAACCCCACCCGCTGCATCCTGCCGACCCCATCGAACGCGCCCGGCACCGCGGCTGGATCGAGTTCGGCTCGGCCATCCTGAACGACATCGCCGGGTTCTATTCGGCGCCCGACGCCGGGGCTCTCGCCGCGAAGGCGGCCGCGCTCGAGGGCAAGTTCGCCCGGCTCGAGGACCAGCTCGGCACCGGGCCCTGGTTCGCCGATGACGCGTTCTCGCTTGTCGATGCGGTCTACGGCCCGATCTTCCGTTACTTCGACAGCTTCGACGAGATCGGAGACTTCGACATTCTGGCAGGCAAGCCCCGGATTGCGGCCTGGCGCGCGGCGCTCGCGGCGCGGCCGTCGGTCCGGTCCGCGGTTTCCGCAGAGTATCCGGACCTGCTGCGTCGGTTCATCACGGCGCGGGGCGGCTATCTCTCGCGGATCATGGCCACGGACACCGAGGCGCCGCTCCGCCGCTACGGCTGAGCCCGCGGCCCGGCACCGGGGGGCCCTTTCTCCCCGTAAAGCAGCCCCCGGAGCCGGGCCAGGATCAGCGCCACCCCCGCCTCGCCCCTCTCCGCCCGCGCCCTTTCCGCACCCGCGACGTACCAGGGCCTCTCGCCTTCCAGCGCCGCGAGGTCGACGGTCTCGGGCGCGAGGGCGAGCATCAGCGACGTCTCGCCCTCGCCGGCGTGGTCGAAGGGATATTGGGCGATGATCGCGCCATCCATCAGCGGATGCACCGCGATCCAGTTGAATGGGTTCTCGCCCCGGGCATGGTCGGCGTAGTAGCTCTCCATCCCCGCCGTGCCCCACCAGCCTGGGCCGCGCGTGGCCTCTAGGTGGGCGAAGGTCGCCTGCCGCGCCGCAAGCCTCAGCGCGAGGTCGGTGGGCATGCCCTGGACGAAGTTCTCGGTCTGGTGGTGGATCACCGCGTGGAGGTTGCGGAAGCCGACCGCGAGCAGCTCGGAAAAGAGCGCCTGGGCCATGGGCAGGAGCGTCGCCGCATCGACGTGGAGGTTGCCGGTGCCCTCGGGGCCGGCCACCGCCCGGCTCGCGGCGCCGTAGGCGAAGGGCGGCAGGATCACCAGCCGGTCCGGCGCCTCGGCCTCGAGCCGGTCGAGCACCCGGGTGACCGCCAGGAGGTCCATGCCGAGCGGCAGGTGCTCGCCGTGGTACTCGAGGACGCCGACGGGCAGCACCACCGGCAGGTTCGCCGCGATCGCGTCGCGGATCTGGGGCGGGCGCATCAGCTCGTAGCGCATCCGTTCACTCCAGGTTGGTGTGCCGGGCGCGCATCGCCTCGGGCGAGACCCCGAGGCGGGCCTGGAGGTCGAGCACGATTGCCTCGAACAGCAGGAACAGCGCCCCCTCGTAGAGCGAGCCCATCGGCAGGGTTGAGCTGGGCGCCGCCCGGTCGCGGGCCATGGTCTGCGCCGGGATCGTGACGACGAGGTCGGCGAGCGCCGCCGCCTCCGCCCCGGGCTCGGCGGTCAGGAGCGCCACTCCGGCTCCTGCGCTACGGGCAACGCGCATCAGCGCGGTGACGGTGGCCAGTTCTCCCGGCCCCGCCGAGCAGAGGAAGAGGTCGCCCTCCCCGACGGCCGGGCAGGTCATCTCGCCCTGGTAGCCCGTCGCGAGCCCGAGATGGTGGAGCCGCATGGCGAGCGCCCGCATCATCAACCCCTCGCGGCCGCAGCCGTAGAGCACGACGCGCCCGCTTTCGGCTATGGCTGCCGTGAGACGGTCGAACGCAGCATCGTCGAGCGCGGCGCCTACGGCACCAAGTTCGGCGAGAGCGGCGGCGAAGGCGTCCTTCATCTCCTGGCCTCAGCCAAGCGCATGGGCGGTCTCCTTCGTCTCCTCGTAGAGCCGGCGGAACAGAGGGTACTGGCGCGCATAGGCCTCCACCGACTCCGGCGCGACCTCCCGCGCAGTCGGGTTCCAGCGGGCGATGTCCTCGGGCTTCGCCGCTCCCACCGCCAGCGCCGCGAGGAAGGCGTCGCCGTAGCTCGCGCCGGTGGTCCTCTCGCAGACGATCTGGCTGAGGCCGGTGAGGTCCGAGGTCGCCTGCAGCCAGACCGCGTTCTGCGTGCCGCCGCCGACGGCGAGAACGCGTGCCAGCGCCGCCCCGGCCTCGCGATAGGTCTCGGCGATATGCGCCGTCGCCATGGCGATGCCTTCGAGCGCCGCGCGGTAGAGATCGCCCCGGCCATGGGTGAGGTTCAGCCCGAAGAAGATGCCCTTGGCGAGCGGGTCGTGGATCGGCGTGCGCTCGCCGGAGAAGTAGGGCAGGCAGAGCAGGCCCTTGGCGCCCTTCGGGCTCGCGTCGGCCTCGGCGGCGAGCCTGGCGAAGGCCTCGTCGCGCGGCAGCTCGCGGGCGAATGTGTCGCGGAACCAGTGAGTGAGCGTGCCGGAGGTGGCGAGCCCCGCCATCGCGGCGTGGCTCCCTTCGAAGAGCCAGGGCGCCATCCAGAGCCGGGCGTCCTTCACCCGCGCCGGCGTCAGCGCGATGATGAAGACGGTCGAGCCGTACATCAGCATCATGTCGCCCGGCCCCCGGACGCCGACGCTGACCGCCTCCGCCGCCGCGTCGATGGTGCCGCAGGTGACGGGCGTGCCCTTGGCGAGGCCGGTCGCTCGCGCCGCCGCCGCGGTGACGCGGCCCGCGATCTCGTAGGACCACATCAGCCGCGGCAGCTTCTCCAGCCCGACGATCCCGGGCGCGAGGTCGTCGGTCCAGTCCTGCCGGGCGATGTCGTAGAGCGGCGAGAAGTTCGCCGCGGTGTAGTGGTCGATGACGTAGTCGCCGGTGAGGCGCCAGGTGAGATAGGAGGTCGAGGTGAGGACTTTCGCGGTCTTGGCGAAGATCTCCGGGCGGTTGCGCTTGAGCCAGAGGATCTTCGGTCCGACCGACTGCGAGGTGAGCGCGTTGCCGCAGCGCTCGAGGATCGTCTCGGCGCCGATCTCGGCCGTGAGCTCCTCGATCTCGGCCGCGGCGCGGGTGTCGACGCCGTAGAGGACGCCGTTCATCAGCGGCCGGCCGGCGTCGTCGACCGGCAGCATGCAGGGGCCGATCGCCGAGGCGGCGACGGCGGCGATCTCGCCGGGCGCGACCCCGCTTTCCCGGAGCAGCAACTGGGTGATGTGCACGAAATCGTGCCACCAGTCCTCGTCCGCGCGATGCTCGGCCCAGCCGGGGCGGGGAACGATCATCTCGTGCGGATGCCGCGCCTCGGCCACGACGTGACCTTCGCCGTCGACCAGGACGCCCTTCGATTCGAAGGTGCCGATGTCGATGCCAAGGGTGAGGCTCATGTCCGACCCAGCGCGAAATCGGGCCCGATCCGCTCGAGCGCGGCGTAGAGGAGCGCGACGAGGCCCTCGAGGTCGGAAAGGTCGACCACCTCGAGCGCGGAGTGGCTGTAGCGCAGCGGAAAACCGACGTCGAGGCAGGCGACGCCCTTTTCGCCCATGAACTGGATGTAGGAGGCGTCGGTCAGCGCGCCGGTATGTGCCGAGCGCTGCAGCGGCAGGCGCTGGGCGGCGGCGGTCTCCTCGAAGAGCCGCACTAGCGCGGGGTGCGGGATCAGGCCATTGAGCGTGCCGCGGCCGTGGAAGGAATAGAGCGAGATCCCCGGCCCGCCGCCGAGCCGCACCTCGCCGCGGGCCTCCATGTCGGGGGTGTCGCAGGCGAGAAGCAGGTCGATCTGCAGCGCGATGTCGGGCTTCAGGGCCCGCGCCGCGGGCAGCACGCCGCGGAGGTTGAACTCTTCCTGCACCGACCAGACCAGGTGCACTGTGGGCCCGTGTGCCCGGGTCGAAAGCCGCGCCGCGAGCTCGACGAGCGCCGCGCAGCCAGCACGGTCGTCGGCGGCGGTGCCGGCGATGCGGCCTCCCGCCAGCTCGATCACCCGGGGGTGGTAGACGACCGGCGAGCCGATCCGAACGCCGGCCGCCTCGGCCGCCGCCTTCAAGGCGAAGCCGGCGTCGACGCAGAGCTCGGCATAGGGCACGACCTGGTATTTCTCCTCCGGCCCCGTGGCGTGGTGGCTCTTGTTCCCGATCACGCCCGGCAGGTCGCCCTTGGTGCCCGAGATCAGCACCGCCTGCGCCGCGAGCGCGCGCTCGGGCACGCCGCCCAGCCGCTCGAGCCGCAAAAGCCCCCCGGCCTCGATCTTGCGCACCACGAAGCCGAGCTGGTCCATGTGGGTGAATACCATGACCGCGGGGCCGGCGCGGTCGCCCTCGATGGTGGCGATGACGTTGCCGAGCCGGTCGGTCCGCGCGGCGAGCCCGAGCCTTTCGAGGCGGCCTATGATCGCCGCGGCGACCCTTTCCTCGTGGCCGGAGAGCCCGGGGATCAGCATCAGTTCGCTCAGAAGCTTGCGCATCAATCCCCCCTGGCGGCCCGGGCCCGCGCCATGAAGTCCTTCGCCCGCTCGGGATCGACCGGCTTCCAGGTGTCGCCGCACTCCTTGAGCGCGGTGCCGACGACGCAGCCGTCGGCCAGCTTCAGCACCTCGGCCACGGTCTCGTGCCGTACGCCGGTATTGGCGAGGACAGGGGTGTCCGGTAGCACCTGCTTCACCGCCTCGAGGTCGGAGAGCGCGGCGGCCTCGCCGGTGATCTGGCCCGAGACCAGCACCGCGTCGGGGATCGAGGAGAACACCGCCGAGCGCGCCCGGTCGGCCAGCGGCCGGCGGTCGAGGCTATAGGCGAACTCGGCCGAGACGTTGTAGAGCATGACGAGGTCGCCCCGCCCGAGCCGGTCGCGGTAGCGCAGCGCGCGGCCGGCGTTGGGGGTCCACATCCCCATGTCGGAGGCGTAGGCGCCGGTGAAGATCTCGCGGACGAAGGCGGCGCCGGTGGCGGCGGCGAGCGCCACGGTCGCCATCGGGTCCCAGAGCACGTTGACCCCAAAGGGGACCGAGATCTCGGGAGCGAGCCGGCCGATCACGTAGGCCATGGTGGCGGTCGACGCGGCGTCGACCTCGAACTCGTAGGGCCGGTCGTTCTCGTTGCCGAACATCACCGCGTCGAACCCCGCCGCCTGCAGCGCGGCGAGATCTGCACGGGCGCCGACGACGAGCCCTTCGAGCCCGGCCCCGGCGTCGTGGAGCGGCGTGCCGGGCAGCGCGCCGATATGGACCATGCCGATCACCGGCCTTGCCGACCTGAATGCGCTTCGAAACCTGTCCATCGCCGCCTCCCCCACGATGCGGAGCCTAGCGGCGAAGGCCGCGGCCCAGAAGCCCCTTCGCGCGGCCGATTGCCCGGTCCGCGGCCTAGACTTTCGCCGAAAGCCGCACCAGGGGCTCGAACCCGCCCCACATCATCCGCTTGCCGTCGAACGGCATCTCCGAGATCTCGGACATGCGCGGGTCCTTCTGGATCTCTTGCCAGCCCTTGTCGCAGGTCTCCTTGTCGGGCCAGACCATCCACGAGAAGACGACGACCTCGCCCGCCTCCTTCTTCACCGCCATCGGAAACGACGTGACCTTGCCGTCGGGCACGTCGACACCCCAGTTCTCCTGCACGGAGAGGCAACCATACTCCTTGAAGAGGGGCCAGTAGTCCTCGGCCATCTTGCGGTAGGCCTCCTTGTTCTTCTCCGGCACGGCGAGCAGGAATCCAGTGACATAGGCCATTTTCTCTCTCCCTTCTTGTGCATCGCCCCGGGCCACGCGTCCGGCCCGGAATACGGTCGCTGCCGGCATCATACACATGACGGCGCGCTGCAGGCGAGATCGGCGAACGGGCTTGCCTCCGGCCGCGGTGGCGAACATCCTGACCGCCAGACCGGAGGGACGGCATGGCGATCGCGACGCGGCACTGGGACCGGCTTGGCAATGGCGGGCTCGACTTCACCGTGCTCGGTTTTGGCACCGCGCCCCTGGGCAACCTCTACCGGGCGATCTCGGACGACGACGCCCAGGCGATCCTCGACGCCGCCTGGGCGGCGGGGGTGCGCTACTACGACACCGCGCCGCTCTACGGGCTCGGGTTGTCGGAGACGCGGCTCAACCGGTTCCTGCGTGGCAAGGATCGCGACACCTACGTGCTCTCCACCAAGATCGGACGGCTCTTGAGGGCGACGACGCCCGAGAAGCGCGACGGCTTCGGCAAGTGGTTCGACGTGCCGGCGCGCAACGAGGTCTACGACTACAGCTACGACGGGGTGATGCGGAGCCTCGAGTTCTCGCTCGAGCGGCTCGGGGTGAACCGGGTCGACATCCTCTTCGCCCACGACCTCGACCTCTTCAACCACGGCACCCAGGCTGCGCTCGACGCCAGGCTCGCGGAGCTGATGGAGGGCGGCTACAAGGCGCTCGTCAAGCTCCGCGACCAGGGCGTGATCCGCGCCTTCGGGGCCGGGGTGAACGAATGGCAGCCCTGCCAGTGGCTCGCCGAGCGGGGAGACTTCGACCTCTTCCTCCTGGCCGGGCGCTACACGCTCTTGGAGCAGGAGGCGCTGACGAGCTTCCTGCCACTCGCCGAGCAACGCGGCATCGGCGTCGTCATCGGCGGGCCATACAACTCGGGCATCCTCGCCACCGGCCCGAAACCCGGCGCCTTCTACAACTACGAGCCCGCCCCGCCCGAGATCCTCGACAAGGTGGCAATGATCGAGGCCATCTGCACCCGCCACGGGGTGCGACTGGTCGATGCCGCTTTCCGCTTCCCGCTCCGGCATCCCGCGGTGGTCTCTGTGATCCCGGGCGGCCAGGGCGTGGCGGAGATGGAATCGAACCTCGCCGCCGCGGGCGCGCAAATCCCGGCAGCGCTCTGGGCGGACCTCAAGGCCGAGGGGCTGATGCGAAAGGAGGCTCCGACATGAGCCGGATGATCGACGCCCACCAGCACTACTGGAACCCCGCGCGGGCCGACTACGACTGGATGCCGAAGGACGACCCCATCCTCGCCCGGACCTACGGGCCCGCCGACCTCGCGCCCCAGCTCGCCCGGCACGGGATCGCGGGCACGGTCCTGGTGCAGGCCGCGGCGACGGTTCACGAGAGCGAATACCTCCTGGGGATCGCCGACGCGACGCCGAACGTGCTGGGCGTGGTCGGCTGGGTCGATTTCGAGAAGCCGTCCGACCGGGCCGAGCTGGAGCGGCTGGCGCAGCACCCGAAGTTCAAGAGCGTGCGGCCGATGATCCAGGACATCCCCGACGACGACTGGATGCTGCGGCCGGACGTCCAGTGGGGATTCGAGGCGGTGGCGGAGCTCGGGATCGGCTTCGACGCGCTGGGCTTCCCGCGGCACCTGAAGAACTTCCTGACGATCCTGAAGCGGTATCCCTCGATGCGGGTGGTGGTGGATCATTGCATGAAGCCGCAGATCCGCGACCATTCTTCCGAGAGCTTCCGCTTCTGGGCCGATGGAATGGCGCGGATTGCCGGCGAGACGGGGGCCTTCTGCAAGTTCTCGGCGCTGGTCACCGAGGCGAACCCCGACTGGACGGTGGCGGATCTCAGGCCCTACGTCGCGCACGTCTTCGAGGTGTTCGGGCCGGCGCGGATCATGTGGGGCTCGGACTGGCCGGTCTGCCGGCTGCGCTGCGAATACGCGCGCTGGCGCGAGGTCGCGGAGGAGCTGACGGCCGGCCTTTCGGAAGACGAGCGGGCGCAGGTCTTCGGCGGCACGGCGGCGGAGTTCTATCGGCTCTGAGGCCCGGGGGCGCTCCCGCCCCTCGTCGCCGATCGGAGATCGGCTTCTCGGGTTGGGCCGGGCGCCGCGCTTGCGCGCGGCGCAAGGACTTTATGCCTCCGGCGGGGATACTTGGAAAAGGGGAAGGAGCTGTCAGCCGGCGCCGATGAGCGCGCGGACCTCTTCGGGGCTGATCCTGGCGCGGGCCTCGGGCGCGGTCGAGACGTGAAGCGCGGCGGCGGCTTGGGCGAAAAGCAGCGCTGGCTCAAGTGCCTCGCCGGCGTCGAGTCGGGCGGCGAGAGCTCCGAGGAAGGCGTCGCCGGCGCCGTGGCTGGAGCAGGCGGTGACCCGGGGCGCGGCGAGGACGAGGGTCGCGTCGCCGGAGGAGGCGTGCAGGCCCTGGGCGCCGAGCGTCACGATGACCTGTGCAAGGCCGCGCGCCAGGAGTGCGCGCGCGGCGGCCTCGGGTGCCTCTTGGGGCTGGCCGGTGAGCTGGGCCGCCTCCACGCGGTTGACGACCAGGAGGTCGGTGAGCGGAAGGAGGTCCGCCGCGATCCGGCGGGCGGGGGCGGCGTTCAGGATCACCCTGGCGCCGGCGGCGCGGGCGGCGCGGGCGGCGGCGAGGTTCGCGGCCTCCGGGATCTCGTTCTGCAGCAGGAGATGCGTGGTGCCCGGCGGTACGTCGCCCTCTCCATCGACCGCGAGGTTCGCTGCCGAGACGATCACCGCGCCGTAGCCGCCCGCGGCGTCGAGAATCGCGACGCTCATCCCCGAGGCACCGGGCAGGCGGAGAACGCGGCTGCGGTCGACCTGGGCGCGGTCGAGCCCGGCAAGCAGGGTCTCGGCGAAGGCATCGGAGCCGACGGCGCCGGCCATCGACACGCTTGCCCCCATCCGCGCGGCGGCGACCGCCTGGTTGCCGCCCTTGCCGCCGAAGCGGTAGCTGACCCCGTGGCCCACCAGCGTCTCGTCGAGCCGTGGCAGGCGCGGCGCCTCCACGATCACGTCGAGGTGCAGCGAGCCCACCACGTGGAGGCTCATGGGCCGGCCCCGTAGAGCGCCGCGGCGACGATCCGCATCGAGGCGGCCGCGTCCTGGCGGGCGATGGCCTGGGCGAGCGCGGCATCGCCCGCAAGACCGCGGGCCAGCGTGCGCAGGCGCTCGACGAGCGCGATGTTGGCGCGGGCCTCGGCCACCGGGTCGAGGCCGCCCTGGTCGGGGAAGGTGTCGAAGTAGATCACGCCGTCGTAACCCACCCGGTCGAGCGCGACGAAGAGCTCGACGGTCTGCACCGGGTGCACGGAGCCCGCGATCAGCCCGTCGTCGCGGTGCCCGTAGCCGTCGTTGAGGTGCACCCCCAAAAGCCGCGAATGCCGGGCGACGAGATGCGCGGCATGGGCCGGCATCTCGCCGGCATAGAGCACGTGGGCAAAGTCCAGCGTCACGCCGAGGTTCGGCGCGCCGGTCTCCCCGATCGCCAGGAGCGTCGTGCCGACATCGGGGATCAGCGCGTAGGCGCGGGGGTCGTTCGGCTTGTATTCCACGGCGATGTCGACCGCCGGGTTGTGGGCGGCGACCTCGGCCAGGGCCGCGATCGTGTCGTCCCACATCCGGGCGTAGTCGGCCTGGAACGGATAGTCGACGCCGTCCTGGCCCATCCAGAGCGTCATCAGCCCGCCGCCCATCTCGGCGCAGGCGTCGATGCCGCGCAGGGTCAGGTCGATCGCGGTGCGCCGGATCTTCGGGTCGGGGTTGGTGAAGGCGCCGATCCGGAAGGCGTCCTCGCTGTAGTAGCGCATGGCGAGGCCGTTCAGCGCGAGACCGTGGCGGTCGAGCAGCGCAGCCATCGTGGCGGGGGTCTGGCCGGCGAAGTGATCGGGGTAGTTCAGGTCCGCCGCGTCGAGGCCGCCGACCTGCGCGGCGCAGGCGAGCATGTCGGCGATTCTGCCGCCCTGGGTCCGGAAGGCGTTCAGGCGGTAGGCGTAGCGGGGGCGGTTCGGGCGGGCCATCTCAGTCCGCGCTGAAGAGGTCGGGGCGCTCGCGCTCGAGCGGCTCGAGGTAGGTCAGAAGCTGCCCGAGGTGCGCCCGCGTGGCGGCCCGGGCCCGCTCGGGGTCGCGCGCCTCAAGCGCCGCGACGATGGCGCGGTGCTCGGCAAGCGTGGCCGCGACCCGGCCGGGGACCGGCAGGACCAGCTGGCGGGCGCGGTTGACGTGCAGCCAGGCGGTCTCGGAGACCTGCTGCAGCCGCCGGTAGCCGGTGAAGGAGAGGATCATCCCGTGCATCTCGCCGTCGAGCTTGTAGAAGCCGGCATGGTCGCCGTCGGCCACCAGCGCCTCCTGGACGCGCAGGTTGCGCCTGAGCTCGGCAAGCTGCTCCTCGGTGACGATCTCGGCGACGCGCCGGACCGCGGCGAGCTCGATCGCCTCGCGGATGAAGGCGCCCTCGCGGATCTCCGCCATCGAGAAGCGGGCCACGAAGGTGCCGGACTGCGGCACCACGTCGACCAGCCCCTCGGCCGCGAGCCGCACCACAGCCTCGGAGACCGGCGAGCGCGAGACGCCGAGAGCGGCGCAGATCTCGCCCTTGCGCAGGATCTCGCCGGGGCGGAAGGCGATGCAGAGGATCGCCTCCTTCAAGGCCAGGTAGACCCGATTGGCGAGCGAGCCCGGGAAGGCGTCGAGCGGCCTAAGCCGCGCGGTTCCGCTTGCCTCTTGCGGTTCCCGTTCACGCGCCTGTAACATGCTAACATGTTAGTCTCGGGCCGGGGGCTGTCAAGCGAGCACCGGGCCCGGGCGCGGCCTTCCAAGATGAGGTTCGGCATGGGGGCGAAGGACGCGGCGATCCGGCTGCACGCGGACGACAACGTTTTGATTGCGCTGCAGGATCTGCCTGCGGGCGCCACCGTGCCGGGGCTCGATGCGGCCCTGCCCGCCGCGGTCCCGCGCGGCCACAAGTTCGCCCTCCGCGGCATCGCCCCGGGCGAGCAGGTGATCCGCTACGGACAGACCATCGGCGAAGCGAAGGAGGCGATCGCGCCCGGGGCGCACGTGCACACCCACAACCTCGGAATGGGCGACCACGACCAGAACTACGCCTTCGCCACCGATGCAAGGCCCCTGCCCGCCGTCGACCGGGTGGCGAGCTTCCAGGGCTACCGCCGGGCCGACGGCTCGGTGGGCACCCGGAACTACCTCGGCATCCTGACCTCGGTGAACTGCTCGGGCAGCGT
>JBFKAV010000109.1:0-11976 GCA_041621405.1 Paracoccaceae bacterium | reverse complement strand
CGCCGTCCTCGATCCAGAAGGCGCCGGCCACCTGGGCGAGACGCGAGCGCCTCAGCTGGCCCTCGCCGAAGCGGTCGGGTGCGAGGTCGGTGGGCGAGAGCTTGGCGATGACCTCGCGCGCGGCCTCGCCCTCCACCCGGAACGCGGCGCGGGCGTCGGAGACGTCGGCGGCCAGGTGGTGCACGCCCGCGAGCGCCTTCGAGAGCGCTGACACGGTGGCGCCGGCCTCGGCGTAGGGCACCAGGATGAGGAGTTCGTCGGGCGACATCCAGCCCGCGCCCTTGCCGTCCTTCAGCGCGATCCTTCGCACGCCCGGCAACTCGACGCCGGCCACCTTCTTCACCGCCGCCTTGACCTTGGCGTTGGAGAGGTCGGCGCGCAGGGTCACCATGCCCCGAAGACCGGCTTCCGACACCTTTACGTAGCCTTCGAAGGCCGCGCCGTTGAGCGCGCTCACCGCCTCAGACATTCTGCCTCTCCCCCTTGGGATCGTAGAACACCGGGCTCACGATCTTCGCGGTGATCGTGCCCCCCTTGCCATCGGGGAAGGCGATCGTCTCCCCCATCCGATCCGGGCCGTGCTCGACGAGCCCCATAGCGATGCCGCGCCCCAGCGTCGGCGAGTGGTAAGTCGAGGTGACGCGCCCGATCGTCGCCCGCTGGCCGTTAGCGTTCACGCCCTCGCCCACCGCGTAGCCGCCCTCGGGCAGGACCTCGCCTCCCGGCGTCTCGAGCCCCACGAGCTTCCAGCGCGTCTCGCGAGTCATCTCCACCCGCTCCTGCGCGCGCTTGCCGAGGTAGTCCGTCTTCTTCTTAGAGATCGCCCAGTCGAGGTCGAGGTCCTGCGGGATCACCGTGCCGTCGGTCTCGTCGCCGATCATGATGAAGCCCTTCTCGGCCCGCATCACGTGCAGGGCTTCGGTGCCGTAGGGAGTGATTCCGAATTCGTCGCCGGCGGCCAGGAGCCGCTCCCAGAAGGCCATGCCTTCGGCAGCCGGCACCGCGATCTCGTAGGAAAGCTCGCCCGAGAACGAGATCCGGAACACCCGCGCGCGAAAGCCGCCCAAGGTACCCTCGCGCCATTCCATGAAGGGCAACGCCTCCTTCGAGACGTCGATGCCGCCGAGCTTTTCCAGCACCGTTCGCGCCTTCGGGCCGACGACGGCGATCTGGGCGTATTGCTCGGTCAGGTTGGCGGTGTAGACCTTCCAGTCCCACCACTCGCACTGCAGCCAGTCCTCCATCCAGCCATGGATGCGATCGGCGCCGCCCGAGGTGGTGTGGCAGAGGAACGTGTCCTCGTCGAGCCGCGCCACCACGCCGTCGTCCATCAGGAAGCCGTTCTCGCTGCACATCAGGCCATAGCGGCATTTGCCGACGGCGAGCGTGCTCATCATGTTGGTGTAGAGCATGTCGAGGAAGCGGCCCGCGTCCGGGCCCTTGACCAGGATCTTGCCCAGCGTGGATGCGTCAAGCAGGCCAAGGGCTTGGCGCGTGGCCCTCACCTCGCGGTCGACCGCCTCGGCGTGGCTTTCCGCGGTCTTCGGGTAGCAATAGGGCCGCCGCCAGTGGCCGACCGGCTCCCAATAGGCACCTCTTGCCTCGTGCCAGGCGTGGATCGGCGTCTGCCGCAAGGGTTGGAACGCCGCGCCCCGCGCCTCGCCGGCGATGGCGCCCATCGAGATCGGCGTGTAGGGCGGGCGGAAGGTGGTGGTGCCGACCTCCGGAATGGCCGCGTTCCGCGCATCAGCAAGCACCGCCAGTCCGTTGATGTTGCTAAGCTTCCCCTGGTCGGTCGCCATGCCGAGCGTGGTGTAGCGCTTGGCGTGCTCGACGCTCTCGTAGCCTTCGCGGGCGGCGAGTTGCACGTCGGAGACCTTCACGTCGTTCTGGAAGTCGAGCCACATCTTGGCGCGGAGCTCGACGCCGGCACCGTGCGGCATGCGCCAGACGGCCTCCATGGGCTGCTCGGAGGCCGCCTTGGCCTTCGGTACGGCGCCCTTGCCCTTGAAGCCCAGGGCGGCCGCCGCGGCGAGACCAGCCGCGTGGGCGTTCTCCAGGCATTCGGCCGCCAGAAGCTCGCCGTCCGCCGCACCGGCCGCGACGACGAAGGGCTTGCCGTCGTGGCCGGTCGGGGCGCGGGCGGCATCTGGGCGGAACATAGCCGCCGCCTCGTCCCAGAGGAGCTTGCCGCCGGAGTGCGACCAGAGATGCACCACCGGCGACCAGCCGCCAGACATGGCGACTGCCTCGCAGGGCACCTGCTCGAGCACCGCCTTGCCCTCGCCCGCCTGCCGGCAGAGCGCCACCCCGGTCACCCGCTTGCCGCCCTTGACCTTGGCCACGGCCATGCCGGTCTCCACCCGGATCCCGAGCTGGCGCGCCTTCTCGGGCAGCTCGCCCGTTGCGGTGGTGCGGGCGTCGACGATCACCGGCACCGAGAGCCGGGCCTCGGCGAGCGCGATGGCGGTGCGGTAGGCGTCGTCGTTGTTGGTCACGATCACCGTGCGGTCCCCGGGGCTGACGGCGTGGTTCACCACGTAATCGCGCACGGCGGAGGCCAGCATCACGCCAGGCAGGTCATTGCCGGCGAAGGCCAGGGGCCGCTCGATGGCGCCGGTCGCGGTGATCACCTGGCCCGCGCGGATGCGCCAGAGTCGGTGCCGCGGGCGGCCGTCTCCGGGCGTGTGGTCGGCGATCCGCTCATAGGCGATGACGTAGCCGTGGTCGAAGACGCCGGCCGCCATCGTGCGGGTTCGCAGCGTGACGTTCTTCTTCTTTTCAAGCGTTTCGACGGCGGAGTTGATCCAATCTTCGGCCGGCTTCCCGGCGATCTCCACGCCATCGACCGGGGCGCGCCCGCCCCAGTGGGCGGTCTGCTCGATCAGCACCACGCGCGCGCCCGTCTCCGCCGCAGCCTGCGCCGCAGCGAGGCCGGCGACCCCGCCGCCGACGACGAGGATGTCGGCAAAGGCGTAGATCTGCTCGTAGCGGTCGGCGTCGGCATGGGTCGGCGCGCGTCCGAGGCCTGCCAAGCGCCGGATGAAGGGCTCGAAGACGTGCTTCCAGGCGGCGCGTGGGTGGATGAAGGTCTTGTAGTAGAAGCCGCCCGGCAGGAAGCGCGCGGCGTAGTTGTTGAGCACGCCCACGTCGAACTCGAGGCTCGGCCAGTGGTTCTGGCTGTTCGCCTCGAGCCCGGGGAAGAGCTCGGTGGTGGTGGTGCGCGCGTTCGGCTCGAAGCGCCCGGCCTTGCCGACGCCCACGAGTGCGTTCGGCTCCTCGGCACCGGAGGCCACGATCCCGCGCGGCCGGTGGTACTTGAACGAGCGGCCGACCAGCATCTGGTCGTTGGCCAAAAGCGCGGCGGCGAGCGAGTCGCCGGCATAGCCGGTCATCCGCTTGCCGTTGAAGCTGAACTCGACGGAAGCGTGGCGGTCGATCAGCCTCCCGCCGGTTGCCAGACGCGTGCTCATTTCCAGCCCTCCCAGGCGGGGCGCTTCGCCTTGATCTTCTTCACTAGGTCGGCGGGCGGCTCCGTGGTCTGCGCCGGATAGGTGCCGAAGACTTCGAGCGTCGCCGTGTCGCGCGCGGCGAGGAACCACTTGCCGCAGCCCATGGCGTGCCGCCAGCGCTCGAAATGCACGCCTCGGGGGTTGGGGCGCAGGAACAGGTAGGCCTCGAAGTCGTCGTCGGGAGAGCCCGGCCCGAAGCGCGTCAGGTGCGCCTCGCCGCCGGCGGCGAGCTCGGTTTCCTCGGCGGCGACGCCGCAACAGGGGCAGGTGAGGATCAGCATGGCGTGCCCTCTTTCAGGAAGGTCGATAAGTTCTGAATGTCAGACCGCAAGATCGCCGAACCCCCAGATCAGGGTGCCAAGGGACAGGATGAAGATCTCGGCGTAAATCATTCGCCCGACACGCTCGATCCGCGCCGCGCGGAAGTCCGCGAGGTTCTGTGCCAGCCGGGTGAAGGCATCCTCGCTCGCCCCCGCCTGGCCGTTCCGGGCAGCGTCGAGATAGGCGGCCTCGAGCTTTTCGACGCGGGCCTCGTGCCGGGTGATCGCGCGTTCCATCTGGTAGATCTCGCGGCCGGCCAGAAGGGCGCCATAGGCGACGATCAGCGACCCGGCGCGCGCGAAGGCATCCGCGCCGATCCGCCGGTCCACCAGGTAGCCGACTAGGGCAATCGCCGCGGCGCCGGAATAGAGCAGATATTCGCGCCCCCGCTTCAATGCGCCACCCCCGCCGCCACGCTCTCGTCGATGAAGCGGCCCTCGCGGAAGCGGTCGAGGCCGAAGGCGGCAGCAAGCGGGCCGGGCTCGCCCTCGGCGACGAGCTCGGCCATCGCCCAGCCCGAGCCCGGGATCGACTTGAAGCCGCCGGTGCCCCAGCCGCAGTTGACGAAGCAGTTGCCCAAGGGGGTCTTCGACAGGATCGGCGAGCGGTCGCCGGTCATGTCGACGATCCCGCCCCACTGGCGCAGCATCTTGAGCCGCGAGATGATCGGGAAGGTCTCGACCAGCGCGCGCACCGTCTCCTCGACGTGGTGCCAGGAGCCGCGCTGGGTGTAGTTGTTGAACCCGTCCGTGCCACCACCGATCACCATCTCGCCCTTGTCGGACTGGCTCATGTAGCCGTGCACGGTGTTGGCCATCACGACGACGTCCATGCAGGGCTTGATCGGCTCGGAGACCAGCGCCTGCAGCGCCAGCGATTCGATCGGCAGCCGGAAGCCCGCCATCTCGGCCAAGACGCCGGAATGGCCTGCGACCACGAGCGCGAGCTTGTCACAGCCGATCTCGCCCTTCGTGGTCGCGACGCCGGTGACCTTGCCGTTCCGCTGGCGAACGCCGGTGACCTCGCAGTTCTGGATGATGTGCATGCCCATGTCCGAACAGGCCCGGGCGTAGCCCCAGGCCACCGCGTCGTGCCGCGCGGTGCCGCCGCGCGCCTGCCAGAGCGCGCCGAGGACCGGGTAGCGCGGGCCGTGGATGTTGATGATCGGCACCAGGCGCTTGACCTCCTCGGGGCCGATGAAGCGGGTCGCCACACCCTGCAGCGCGTTCGCCTCCGCGGTGCGCCTGTAGCCGCGGACCTCGTGCTGGGTCTGGGCCAGCATCATCACGCCGCGGGGGCTGAACATCACGTTGTAGTTCAGCTCCTGGCTCAGCGTCTCGTAGAGCGCGCGCGCCTTCTCGTAGATCGCCGCCGATGGGTCCTGCAGGTAGTTCGAGCGGATGATCGTGGTATTGCGCCCGGTGTTGCCGCCACCGAGCCAGCCTTTCTCGATCACCGCGACGTTCCTAACCCCGTGGTTCTTGCCGAGGTAGTAGGCGGTGGCCAGCCCGTGGCCGCCGGCACCGACCACGACCACGTCGTATTTCGCCTTCGGCTCCGGCGAGGCCCAGGCGCGCTCCCAGCCCTGATGATAGCGGGCGGCTTCCCGGGCGATGGCGAAGACGGAATAGCGTTTCATCGGCTGGCCCTCCGGGCGGCGCTTGCACCAAGTTCATGATACGGCGCCGGGTTCACTCCGCCGCTGCCAGCGGCACAATCGGGCAGAATGCGACATGGGGGGCGGCAGCGCTGCGGCCGATTGCCCCTTTTGCCTCGCCGCCCCCGCCTTTACATGGTGACGAAACAGGCGGAGGCGCCATGACCTTCTGGATCTTCGCGCTGGGGCTGGCCGGGCTGGCCGCGCTGATGCTTCTCGTCACGCTCCTGCGCGGCAAGGGCGAGGCGGAAGCGGCCGCAGCAAGCGACCTTGGCGTCTACCGCGACCAGCTTCGGGAAGTGGAGAAGGACGTTGCGCGCGGGCTGTTGTCGGAAGCCGACGCCGAGCGCGTGCGCGTCGAGATCTCGCGCCGGGTGCTCGAGGCCGACCGCGCTCTAAGCGGGGCGGAGGGCGCGGCCAACGCGCCGCGGGCGCTGACGCTTGCCACCGGCGCGGTGGCGGCGCTCCTGGTGGTGGGCGGCGCCACGCTGATCTATGCCCGGATCGGCGCCAACGGCGAGCCGGACCAGCCGCTCAGGGCACGTATCGCGATGGCCGAGGAAGTGCGCATGCTCCGCCCGTCGCAGGCCGAGAGGGAGGAGAGCCTCGGCCCGCCGGCATTGCGCGAGGACGCCGATCCGGCCTATCTCCAGCTGATCGAGCAGCTCAGAGGCGTTGTCGCCGAGCGCCCGAACGACGCCCAGGGCCTTGCGCTTCTCGCCCGCCACGAGGCCGCGCTGGGCAACTTCCGTGCCGCCCATGCCGCCCAGGCGCGGCTGATCGAGGTGAAGGGCGAGGAGGCCTCGGCGCAGGACTACACCGACCTCGCCGAGATGCTGATCCTGGCCGCCGAGGGCTACGTCTCGCCCGAGGCCGAGGCGGCGCTGACCCAGGCCCTGGGCCGCAACCCGCGCCACCCGGTCGCGCGCTACTATTCCGGCTGGCTCTTCGTCCAGATCGACCGGCCCGACCTCGCATTCCGCTTCTGGCAGGCGCTCCTGGTCGAGGGCCCGCCGGACGCGCCCTGGATCGGGCCGATCCGGATGCAGATCGAGGAGATCGCCTACCGCGCCGGCCAGCACAACTACGTGCTGCCGCCGGCCGAGGACCGGCCGGGTCCCGGTGCGGAGGACATCGAGGCGGCGGGGCAGATGACGGAGGAGGAGCGCGCGGAGATGATCCGCGGCATGGTCGCCGGCCTGGCCGAGAGGCTGGCCACCGAAGGCGGCCCGGCCTCCGACTGGGCGCGGCTGATCCGCGCCTACGGCGTGCTCGGCGAGGCCGAGACCGCGGCGCCGGTGCTCGAGGAGGTGCGTGCCGCCTTCGCCGACGATCCCGAAGGCCTCGCCGAGATCGAGGCCGCCGCCAGCGATGCCGGACTCGCCCCGTGATCGCCGAGGACTTCGCCGCCTTCGCCGCGCTGCTGCCACGAGAGGGCGCGCTGCTCGGCCTCGACCTCGGCGAGAAGACCATCGGCGTGGCGCTCTCCGACCGGCGGCGTTCGGTCGCCACGCCGCTCGAGACCTTGCGGCGGGCGAAGTTCACCGTGGACGCCGAGCGGCTGCTCGGCATCGCGGCGAAGCGCGAGGCCGCCGGCCTGGTGCTCGGCCTGCCGCTCAACATGGACGGCTCGGAAGGCCCGCGCGCGCAATCGACCCGCGCTTTCGCCCGCAACCTCGCCCGCCTGACCGGGCTGCCGATCGCGTTCTGGGACGAGCGGCTGTCGACCGTCGCTGCCGAACGCGCGCTGATCGAGGCCGATACGTCACGGGCGCGTCGCAGGGAGCTGATCGACCACGTCGCCGCCGCCTATATCCTCCAGGGCGCGCTCGACCGGCTGGCGCATATGGGGGACCCGAGATGACGGACGAGATCTGGGTCCGCGAGGTGATCGCGAGCCCGTGCCTGAAGATCTGCGTGATCCACCCCGCGGCGGGGCTCTGCGTCGGCTGCCTGCGCAGCCGCGACGAGATCGCCGCCTGGAGCCGGATGCGCCCGGAGGCACGCGCCGCCGTGATGGCCGAGTTGCCCGCCCGCGCCCCTCTCCTGAGACGCCGCCGGGGTGGCCGCGCCGCGAGGGTCGCGGGCGCGGACTGAGCCGCCCCCTACTCCCCCTTCAGCACCGCAGACACCGGCGCCAGCGCCACGCTCTCGGCCCGCCCCTCGAGCGCCCAGGCGAAGAGCGCCGAGACCGTGTCGGGGCGTGACCGCGCCAGCACGATCACCCGGCCTTCCTGCATCGCGCGAAGCGCGGCGCGGTCGAGCGAGCGGCGGATCGTGTCGCCGTCCTGCGGCTCGGGATCGAGGTCGCGGAACACCGTGGCCGAGGGCACGCCCTCGCGCTGGGCGATCTGCGCGGCGCTGTTGAGGCCGCGGTCGTAGGTCAGGAGCCCCTGCCCCTCGGCGCCGAGGATCGCCACCACCTGGGCGGCGAGTGGCCGGCTCGACTGGAAGCCGTTGTCGGGTGAGTCGAGCACCGCCACCGTCTCCGGCATCGCGGCACCGAAGGCCTCGAAGGACACTTCGAGGTCGGCCGGCGTGGCGGATTGCGGAAGTGCGCCGGCCACCATCACCACCTCGAAACCCGCCGCGCGAAAGGCGCTGGCCCTCTCGCCGGCGTCCGGGCGATCGACCGGAACGGCGAAGCTCACCGGGAACGGGAAGCCGGCCAGGGCCTCCTGGTCGAGCCCACCCGCCGCGGCGCCGATGTCGAGCACGACGACCGAGAACAGCGGCTTTGCGTCGGGGTTCTCGAAGCGCGCCGCGTAGCGCCCGAGCGCCCCCTCGGGCGCTGCGGCCTCGTCGGTCTCGTCGGCCGGCATTGCCTCGGTCTCGTCCTGGTCGCCCATGTTGGGCAGCCGGTTCACCCGTACACGCGGCGCGAGGTTTCCGAAGCCGTAGGGCTGGCCGATACTGGGGGCTGGCTGGTCAGGCTCTGCCGCGGCCATCGCGTCGGGCTCGGCCTCCGCATCAGCCGGCGCCTCGGATTCCGCCATGGCGGGCATTTCGGGTTCTTCTTCGACTTCTGCATCCGCCTCTGCGGCAGCGGGGACTTCCGGCTCTTCTTCTACGGCAGTCTCGGGCTCCGCGGCCGCCGCCTCGGGCTGCGGCTGCTCGACGATCTGCGGCAGCGGTGCCGGCACCGCCTCCGCCGCCGCCGGGACAGGCTCGGGGGCCGTCGCCGTCGGCGCCTGGGGCACGGTTGGGACCGCGGTCGCATCGCCGCTTTCCGGCAAGACCAGCGCCACCACCTCCCCGCCGGCGGCTTCGGCTCCCGGTCCGGTCGGCTCGGCCGGCGTCTCTGGCGGCGGCGGCAGCGGCGTCGCGAGCTCAGGCGCGGGCGACGCTTCGGGCAACTCCGGCTCCTCCGGCGGCGCGGCTGCCACTTCGGTCGTGGCCTCCAGCTCCTGCTCGGGCGCGACGACCTCGGCAGGCGATGGCGGAACCGGCGGCTCCGCCGGCTCTTCCGCCGCGGCCACGACCGGCGAGGCTTCGGCGGGGACGGCGGCGTCCTCCTCCGGCTCGGCCTCGGCCTCCGCGGGCGCTGCGTCCGGAGCGGGTTCCGGAGCGGGTTCCGGAGCTGCCTCAGTCGCCGGCTCCTCGGCGGGCGCTGGCTCGGGCTCAGGTTCGGGCTCCGGCTCCGTGGCCCCCTGCGCCTCGATTGCCGCGGCCACGTCCTTGGCGCGGTCCGGCGGCACCGGCGAGAGCAAGGAAACGAAGCCAAGCCCCACCGCGCCCAGGATGGCGCCCCAGACCAAACCGTTGAAGAGACCCCTGACCATGGGACCTGCCCTCCTTGCCTGTCAGGGCGCGGACCTCTGCCTTCGGCCCTTGACCCCGCGTCGCTGCTCACCGCATGTATACTCCGACCTTTCGCGGGGTTCACCCCCAATCGTGACTTCTCTTCGCCACTGAAGCTTCCATGCTGCTCCTGATCGACAACTACGACAGCTTCACCTTCAACCTCGTTCATTTTTTGGGCGAACTCGGCGCCGAGGTGACGGTGAAGCGAAACGACGCGCTGAACGTGCAGGAGGCGATGGCGCTCCGGCCCGCGGGCATCGTGCTGTCGCCAGGCCCCTGCGACCCCGACCAGGCCGGCATCTGCCTGGCGCTGACGGCAGCCGCCGCCGAGACACGCACCCCGCTCCTCGGCGTCTGCCTCGGCCACCAGGCCATCGGCCAGGCCTTCGGTGGCAAGGTCGTGCGCGCCGCCGAGATCGTGCACGGCAAGACCTGGGCGATCCAGCATTCCGGCAAGGGCGTGTTTCGCGGCCTGCCCACGCCCTTCATCGCCACGCGATACCATTCGCTGGTGGTCGACCGCGACAGCCTGCCCGAGAGCCTCGAGATCACCGCCTGGGCCGAGGACGGCACGATCATGGGGCTTCGCCACCGCGAGCTGCCGATCGAGGGCGTGCAGTTCCACCCCGAGAGCATCGCCTCCGAGCATGGCCATGCGCTGCTTGCGAACTTTCTCGAGACCGTGAAGGAACCGGCATGAGCGACGCGCTGAAACCGCTGATCGGCACCGCCGCCGACCGGCCGCTGACCCGTGCCGAAGCCGAGCAGGCCTTCGAGATCCTGTTCGAGGGCGAGGCGACGCCGAGCCAGATCGGCGGCCTGCTGATGGCGCTCCGCACCCGCGGCGAGACGGTCGAGGAATACGCCGCCGCCGCCGCCGTGATGCGCGCCAAGTGCCGCGCCGTGACCGCGCCGGCCGGGGCGATGGATGTCGTCGGCACCGGCGGCGACGGCAAGGGCACGCTCAACATCTCCACCGCAACCGCCTTCGTGGTGGCCGGCGCCGGGGTGCCGGTCGCCAAGCACGGCAACCGCAACCTCAGCTCGAAATCGGGCGCGGCGGACGCGCTGACCCAGATGGGCATCAACGTGATGGTCGGCCCGCAAGTGGTTGAGAAGGCTCTGAAAGAAGTCGGTATCGGCTTCATGATGGCGCCGATGCACCACCCTGCCATCGCCCATGTGATGCCAACCCGCGCCGAGCTCGGAACGCGGACGATCTTCAACATCCTGGGGCCACTGACCAACCCCGCCGGGGTCAGGCGCCAGCTCACCGGCGCGTTCTCGAAGGCGCTGATCCGGCCTATGGCCGAGACCCTGCGCGAGCTCGGTTCCGAGGCGGCCTGGCTGGTCCATGGCGCCGACGGCACCGACGAGATCTCGATCGCCGGGCCGACCCAGCTTGCCGAGCTCAAGGGCGGGCAGGTCTCCGACCGCGAGGTGCACCCGGAGGACGCGGGGCTGCCGGTCCATCCCTTCGAGGCGATCCTCGGCGGCACGCCGGAGGAGAACGGCCGCGCCTTCCGGGCGCTGCTCGCCGGCGACACCGGCGCCTATCGCGACGCGGTGCTCTTGAATGCCGCCGCCGCGCTGGTGATCGCCGAGCGCGCAGCCACGCTGCCCGAAGGCGTAGAGATTGCCCGCGAGAGCATCGACAGCGGTTCGGCGAAGGACAAGGTCTCGGCGCTGGCCCGGATCACCTCCGAGGCCGCCTGAGCGCAGGCAGACCCCTTGAGCGGGCCAAGAGCGTTCGATGGCCGTCCATTCCCGCCCTGACAGGGGCCGCCTTCCGCCTTCCCAAGGCGCCGGCCCTCCGCTAAGAGCGAGCCATGGACATCCTGGAGAGGATAAGGGCCTACAAGCTCGAAGAGGTCGCCGCCCGAAAGGCCGCGCGGCCGCTTTCCGAGGTCGAGGCCGCCGCCCGCGCCGCTCCGGCCCCGCGTGGCTTCGCCCGCGCCCTGATCGCGGCCACGCGCGAGGGCTACGGCCTGATCGCCGAGATCAAGAAGGCTTCGCCCTCCAAGGGCCTGATCCGCGCCGATTTCGACCCGCCGAAACTGGCCCGCGCCTATGCCGACGGCGGCGCAGCCTGCCTCTCGGTCCTGACCGACGCGCCCTCGTTCCAGGGCGACGACGCCTACCTCACCGCCGCCCGCGAGGCCGTGTCGCTGCCCGCGCTGCGTAAGGATTTCCTCTACGATCCCTGGCAGGTGGCCGAATCCCGTGCGCTCCATGCCGACTGCATCCTGATCATCATGGCCTCGGTCTCCGACGCCCAGGCGGCCGAGCTGGAAGATGCGGCGGAGCATTGGGGGATGGATGCGCTGATCGAGGTGCACGACGAGGCCGAGCTCGAGCGGGCGACCCGCCTGACATCGCCACTCCTTGGAATTAACAACCGCGATCTCAATACCTTCGTGACCGACCTTGACGTGACCCGCCGGCTCTCGCGTCGGGTTCCCGCGGACCGCACGATCGTCGCCGAAAGCGGGCTCACCACGGCCGCTGACCTCGCCGATCTCGCCCGCCACGGTGCCCGCGCCTTCCTCGTCGGCGAAAGCCTGATGCGCCAGGTCGACGTCGCCGCCGCCACCCGCGCGCTCCTCGCCGAGTCGCTCGGCGCCGGACCGGCCTGATGCCGAAGCTCACCCATTTCGACGCGGGCGGCCGGGCGCAGATGGT
>JBFKAV010000108.1:0-12025 GCA_041621405.1 Paracoccaceae bacterium | reverse complement strand
GGGCTCTACCGCGACCACGAGACGCTGCAGCCGGTGCAGTACTACTTCAAGGTGCCGACCCAGCTCGAGGACCGGATCGTGATCGTGGTCGACCCGATGCTGGCCACCGGCAATTCCTCGGTGGCGGCGGTGGACCTGTTGAAGCAGGCGGGGGCGACCAACATCCGCTTCCTCTGCCTCCTGGCGGCGCCGGAGGGGGTGAAACGGATGCGCGAGGCGCATCCCGACGTGCCGATCGTGACCGCGTCGATCGACAGCCACCTCAACGAGCAGGGCTACATCGTGCCCGGGCTCGGGGATGCCGGCGACCGGATGTACGGGACGAAGTGAGGGGAGGTCCGCTACGCGGACAACCCAGACAATGGCCCAAGCTTCCTCAATTGGTGGCAACGGCCCCTTGCTGTCATTCCTTGGCGGCGCCAACTCTGCGTTGCAGCCTCATCGAGGCGGACGGTGGTGGCAAATCATGATGGAGCACACCTCAAGACGGCGGCAGTGTGGCAGGAGCGGGCATTCGAACCGCTCTGGGAGATCCGCGAACCTGGTTCACAAGGGGGCACGCGCCAAGGTGTTGAGAGGGATTGCTGCCGGGTTATCGAATGATCGCCAAGCGGTCGAGAACGTCATCTATGGCGTCCACGAATGGTCGGCATTCAAGGGAGACGACCTGAGTGAAATGACCGCCTACGTGGGTTTGAACAAAATGCCCGAGCCAGTCACCGTTTCCACATGTATCCCTAAGGAATAGCTGGTCACTTCCCTTGTAGTGCATGCCGAACCGCCCGATGGAGGCCTCGCTGTAAGAGGCCCTGAACTCCGCGACATCTGTTGTCCGAGAAACGCCCTTGAATGTAGCTGCAGAAAACAGCTCCTCAATGAACTCGCTTCCGCCGATTGGCTCACCCAGCGAGATTGTGAACCCTTCTTCATCGTCGAGCGCGTAGTCGACGTTGAGAGACATTCCCGGCTGGAAACCAGTTTCGTATGCCATGAATTCGCTAGGAAGTTCACCTCTCGCAGCCACCAACTGGCTGCCAACCACGTCGCAGATCATGCGCCCCATGATCTGGCCGTCCTGGGCGGATGACTGCGACGCCAGAAGAATCGTCAGCAAAGGTAGAAACGACTTCATGGACGTTGCCTCTTCGTTTCATCATACCACGTTTGGGTCCATAGGTAACGGCGATGGCCGGAAGGTCTGGGACCGCACCATCGCAGGAGCCGAGGTCCTGATCCCTGACATGCCGACGGTCGCCGGAGGCGGCTGAGGGCTCTTTCCCGCTCGACGCTGTCCTCGACATCACTCTCCGCAGATCCCCTGCAGGCTGACCCAGTCGGAGTCGGCGAGGACCGGCACGGCGCCGCCGGCGACCATCGGGTCGGCCTCGATCAGCGCAAGCGTTCTCTCGCCGGAGATGTCGAGCGCGTAGGCGTAGGCCGAGGACGGCACCCTAGCCGCGGCGAAACGGGCAAGGAGCGCGGCCTCGGCGACCGGCTGGGGCTCGGCGGTGAGCAGCTGCTCGGCATAGGTGGCGAGCCGTTCGGCCGGGACCTCGCCGGTGGTCAGGAGCCGGATCGTGGCCGGGATGCCGACGGCGCGCAGGAGCCGGGCCATCGGGTCTGCCGAGGCGCGGCGCAGCGTCTCGGCCAGCACGTAGCCGGCCACCACGTCGGGGGTCTCGTGGTCCTCCACCAGCGCCCGATTCACCAGGATCAGGCCGCCCGGCAGGTGCTGCGCCGCGCGCACGCCGCCCGGGACGACGACGATCTCGCCGCCCTCGGGCCCGAGGAGCCGGGTTGAGAGCCGGGAAAGCGCGGCGGCGCCGCGCTCGGTCACGCAGGGCTGGCCGGCGACCCGGGTGATCGCGGTCAAGAGCTCGGTGCCGATCTCGGAGCGGGTTGCGGGCGGCAGCACCGAGACGGTGTGGTTGAGGAGCGCGGTCGGCATCCAGAACACAAGGAGGGCGAGGCCGAGCACGAGGCCGGCGGCGAGGAGCCCGGCGCGGAGCCGGCCCGGTTGCGGCCGGCGGCGGGCGATCAGCGTCCTGACCTTCTCGATCGCCGCCACCATGGTGTCGTCCTCGATCTCGAGCGACTCGGTGGCGTCGGCGCCGGGGCTGAAGACGGCGGGCTGCTGCCCCGGATTGAGCCGCCGCACGGCGGCGAGCGACCAATGCGCGAGCGCGGTGTCCGCCTTGTCGGAGATCACCAGCGTGGAGTCGCCAAATGAGACGACGACGTCGCGGCGCTGGGTGGCCGGGCTTTCGCGCCAGACGCCCATGCTTTCGAGCCGCGCATATTGCTTGAGCGCCGTCATTGCGCCGGGGGGCCTGCTCTTGCCTCTCTCGCCGCAGGATAGCCGGTCGGCGGGCTTGCGTCCATGTGCCAGGCGGCGGCGGAGGAGGGGGGCTTTCCGCCCCCCGTCCGGCCGGCGGCCGGCCCCCCCCGGAGGGTATTCGTCAAAATGGAGAAGGGCAGGAGCGCGCGGTCATAGGGACTTGGCCAGGGTTCGGAGCTCGAATTTCTGGATCTTGCCGGTGGAGGTCTTGGGCAGTTCCCGGAACACGACCTGCTTCGGCGTCTTGAAGCCGGCGAGGCGGCCGCGCACGAAGGCGATGAGTTCCTCCTCGCTGGCCTCGCGCCCCTCCTTCAGCTCGACGAAGGCGCAGGGGACCTCACCCCATTTCTCGTCCGGTTTCGCCACCACGGCGCAGAGCATGACCGCGGGATGGTGCATCAGCGCGCCTTCGATCTCGACCGAGGAGACGTTCTCGCCGCCGGAGATGATGATGTCCTTGGCGCGGTCGGTGATCTTGATCCAGCCGTCCTCGTGGTGGAAGGCGACGTCGCCGGAGCGGAACCAGCCGCCCTCGAAGCTTTCCCGCGTGGCCTTCTCGTTGCGGTAGTAGCCCTTCATCACCGAGTTGCCGCGGATCATGATCTCGCCGAGAGAGTGCCCGTCCCACGGCACCGGCTCGAGGGTGCCGGTGTCGCGCACCGAGATGTCCTCCATCATCGGCATCAGGACCCCGGTGCGGGCCTTGATCGCGGCCTTCTCCTCGTCAGGCAGCCCGCGCCACGCCGCTTCGTTCCAGAGGCATTCGGTGACGTGGCCGTAGGTCTCGGTCAGGCCGTAGACCTGGGTCACGTTGAAGCCGAGCTTCTCGATGGCCAGCAGCGTCGCCACGGCCGGCGGCGCGCCAGCGGTGAAGACCTCGACGGTGTGGGAAAACTCGCGGCGTTCCTCCGGCTTGGCGTTGACCAGGGTGTTGAGCACGATCGGCGCGCCGCCGAAATGGGTCACGCCCTCGTCGGCGACGGCGTCGTAGATCGCCTTGGCGCGCACGTCGCGGCAGCAGATCACGGTGCCGCCGAGGAGCGGCATCATCCAGGTGTGGTTCCAGCCATTGCAGTGGAAGAGCGGCACGATCGCCATGAACCGGGGGTAGAGGGTCATCCGCCAGGTGACGACCGTGCCCATCGTCATCAGGTAGGCGCCGCGGTGGTGGTAGACGACGCCCTTCGGCCGGCCGGTTGTGCCCGAGGTGTAGTTGAGCGCCAGGCTTTCCCATTCGTCCTCGGGCAGGATCCAGTCGAACTCCGGATCGCCCGACGCGAGCAGGTCCTCGTATTCGGTGAATTCGCTTTCGGCGGGGACGCCGGCCACCTCGTCGGCCACTTCGATCACGATCGGCGCGGGGCCTTCCATCGTCTCGATCGCCTCGGCGGCGAGCGGCAGGAACTGCGGATCGACGAGGAGCGCGCGGGCGCCCCCGTGATCGAGGATGTAGGCCACGGTGTCGACGTCGAGCCTCGTGTTGATCGTGTTCAGCACCGCGCCGCAGGCGGGCACGCCGAAATGCGCCTCGGCCTGGGCCGGGATGTTGGGCAGAAGCGTCGCCACCACGTCTCCGGGGCGGATTCCGAGGCGAATGAGCCCCGAGGCAAGGCGGCTGACGCGGGCGTGGTATTCGGAATAGGTGAAGCGACGGGTTCCGTAGACCAGCGCCTCGCGGCCGGGGAAGACCAGCGCGGCGCGCCTGAGGTGCGAGAGCGGCGTCAGCGGCACGAAATTGGCACGGCACTTCTCGAGGCCCGTCTCGTCGGCAAGCCAGCCCATCTTCTCTCACCTCGCCCGCTTGATGTCGGTTCCGGGCAAGACTATGGGCGGCGGGGCCGGTTCTTCAACGGCAAAGGAGTCGCCGATGACCGCGCTTGCGCCGCCCGTGGAGAACCGCACCCTTGCCGCCGGCGCGGCGGTCCTGGGCTTTGCCGTGATCATCGGGTTTACCGACAACTTCGTGCGGGTGATCGCCGCCGAGGCGGGGCTCTGGCAGTTCCACGCGATCCGCACCGTGATGGTGGCAGCGATCCTCGCCGGCGTTGCCGGCCCGCTGGGGCTGAGGCTCAGGCCCGTGAACCCGCGCGCAGTGGCGGCGCGGAGCGCGCTTCATGGCTCGGCGATGGTGATCTATTTCGGCTGCCTCGCCTTTCTCTCGGTCGCCGAGACGGCGGCGGGGCTTTTTACCGCGCCGGTCTTCGTCCTGATCCTGTCGCGCTTCGTCTACGGCCATCCGCTGGGGCCGGTCAGGATCCTCGCGGTGGCGCTGGGGTTCCTCGGCGTGATCCTGGTGCTCCTGCCCGAGGCGCGGGAGTCGGGGCTGAGGC
This sequence comes from Paracoccaceae bacterium, assembly GCA_041621405.1. Lineage (GTDB taxonomy): Bacteria > Pseudomonadota > Alphaproteobacteria > Rhodobacterales > Rhodobacteraceae > JBFKAV01. Next base: position 7,357 of record JBFKAV010000108.1, on the reverse strand, counting down.
TGGCGGTGGTGCTGCCGGTGGCGGCGGCCGTGCTCTATGCGCTGGGCAACCTCGCAACGCGCGAGTGGTGCGCGGAGGAATCGGCCGAGACCCTGACGGCGGGCTTCTTCCTCTGCCTGGGCCTTTACGGGCTGATCGGGCTTCTGGCGCTGACGCTCATCGGCCCCGAGGTGCCGGCGGGGCCGGAGGGCTTCGTCCTGCGCGGCTGGGTGAGGCCGTCGAACTTATTCTGGTTCTGGACTGTCGTGCAGGCGGTGGGCTCGCTCGTCGGCGTCGGGCTTCTGGTCCGGGCCTACCAGATCGCCGAGGCGAGCCGGGTCTCGATCTTCGAATACGTGATCCTGCCGGTCTCCGCGCTTTGGTCCTACCTGATCTGGGGCGAGGCGATCGCCGCCGTCTCGGCCTTGGGCATGGCACTCATCTTTGCCGCGGGGGCGATGATCGCGCTCCGCGGGCGGTAGTTTCCGAACCGCGGCGGCTTTGCTAGGCATGAGGGGCCCGCTGCGCCGAGGAGCCCGCGCCCGCCGATGCAAGTTCTGATCGTCACCGCGATGCGGGATGAGGCGCCCTACCTCCTGGAATGGGTCGCCTATCACCGGCTGATCGGGGTCGAGCGCTTCCTCGTCTTCTCCAACGACTGCGCCGACGGCACCGACGCGATGCTCGACCGGCTGCAGGAGATCGGCCTCGTGACCCATGTGCGCAACGACGACTACGCGCGGAAGGGGGTGCAGTGGACGGCGCTCGACCGGGCGCGGAAGCATCCGCTGACCGAGGCGGCGGAGTGGATCCTCGTCAGCGACGTCGACGAGTTCGTGAACGTCAGGGCGGGCGCGGGGCGGATCGGCGATCTGATCGCCGCGGTGCCGGAGGCCGACGCCATCGCGCTGACCTGGCGGCTCTTCGGGGCGAACGGCGTGGTCGGGATCGAGGACGCCCCGGTGATCGAACAGTTCACTCGTGCCGCGCCGTTTCCCTGCCACGCGCCCTGGCATGCAAGCCAGTTCAAGACGCTCTTTCGCAACGACGGGCATTACCGCAAGCTCGGCGTCCACCGGCCGAAGGACCGGGCGAAGGCCAAGCCGGTGCCTACTTGGGTGAACGGCTCGGGGAAGCTGCTCGGCCCGGAGTTCCTGGACATGCAGGTGGTCACCCATGGCACGGCCGGGGGAATGGACCTGGCCTGCCTCAACCACTACTCGCTGAAGTCGGCCGAGGCCTTCCTGGTGAAGGGGGCGCGCGGGCTGCCGAACCGGGCGCGAAAGCCCGTCGACATCGGCTACTGGGCCGACCGCAACTTCAACGCGGTCAAGGAGGGATCGATCCTCCGGCACCTGCCGGCGCTTCGCGCGGCATTGGCGGAGCTGAGGGCCGACGCGGTGCTGGGGCGGCTGCACGAGGCGGGGCTCGCCTGGCATCGGGCGCGGGCGGCGGAGATCGTGGACACCCTGGACGGGCTGACGCTGCTGACCCGGGCGGTCGGGACCGAGCGGCGCGACGTCGAGCCGGGGCTGGCGCGAAGGCTCCTGAAAAAGCAGATCGAGATCCGGCGGCGGGACGGGCCGGCGCAAGACTGAGATCGCCGGACGGGCCGAATCGGCGGCGCGGAAATTTTGTGAAAATGCTTGGAAAATCAGGAGGATCCGGATTCTGGTTAAGATTCGGCAAAGCCCGGTTCCACGCAGCAGCCAATCCGCCGGGGTCGGCTGGGGATTGGTGCCCCTGGCGCGACGGTGCCCGAAATCGGCCCCCGTTCCGGCCCCAATCCCTGCACGATGCCGGGCTTTGCTGAGCCTGTCGCAGATGCCGGTAACGGGAGGGTAGAATGCTGCACCAGAATTCCAGGGTCTTCTCCGAGGCCGCGCGCCGCGCCTTCGCCGCCGCGCTAAGGACTGCGCCGCAGACGCGGCGCGGGCTTCCGGCCGGAACGATGGTCGACACGCCTGAGGGCTGGCGGCCGGTGGAGACGCTGGAGCCGGGCGACTTCGTGCGCGGCCAGGACCGCACCCCGAAGCAGGTGCTGCGCGTCGACCGAACCCGGCTCGAGGGCCGGGCGGCGCTGGAGGGCGTCAAGGGCGCGGTGCTGGTGCCGGCGGGCGTCTTCGGCGCCTGCACCCCGTTCCTCGCGCTGCCCGATCAGCACATTCTGCTGCACGCGCCGCGTGCCCGCGCCGTGCTCGGCGCCGACTTTGCGCTGGTGCCCGGGCGGGCGCTGGCGGGGCGGCTCGGGATCGAGCCGGCGCAGCTGGGAGGGCCGCTCGAGATCGTGCTGCCGGCTTTCGAGGAGGAGCAGGCGATCTGGGTCAACAGCGGGCTACTCGCCCACTGCCCGTCGCTGGGCTGGGTGGCCTCGCAACCGATGGGCGGGCGTTTCCCGGTGCTGGCCGGGCGCAGCGCCGAGGTGCTGATGGAGCTCCTGGCGCGACCCGCGGCGCCGGCCGCGCCTTCGCCCTTCCGCTCCGCGAAGGTCAGCCTGCCGCGGCGGGTGAAACCGGCGCGGCGCGGCGCGCGGCGTCAGGCCGCGACGGTCTGAGCGTTGAAGCGGCCGTAGAAGCTATCCCCCTTCGCCGCGATCTCGCGGAGGAGCTTCGGCGCGGCGAAGCGGGGGCCGTGGGCCTTCTCGAGGCCCTCGCAGAGCTCCACCGCCCAGGCCGCGCCGAGGATGTCGAGCCATGAGAACGGCCCGCCCGACCAGGGCGCGAAGCCCCAGCCGAGGATCGCGCCGACGTCCCCCTCGCGGATGTCCTCGAGAACGCCCTCCTCGAGCGCCCGGACCGCTTCGAGCACCTGCGCGAAGAGCAGCCGGTGCTTCACCTCCGAAACCTCGGGCTGTTCGGCGGCCTCGGGGTATCTTTCCTCGAGCCCCTCCCAGAGGCCGAGCCGCTTGCCCGCCTCGTCGTAGGCGTAGAAGCCGGCCTTGGCCTTCCGCCCTAGCCGGCCCTCGCCCTCCATCCAGAACAGCACCTCGTCCACCGCGTCGTCGGGGTAGGCATCGCCCATCGCGGCCTTCGTCGCCTTGGCGATCTTCACGCCGAGGTCGATCGAGGTCTCGTCGACGAGCTGCAGCGGCCCGAGCGGCATGCCGAAGAGCTTCGCCGCGTTCTCGACGAGTGCCGGGGTCACGCCCTCCCTCACCATGCGGATACCCTCGTTGATGTAGGGGATGATGCACCGGTTGGCGTAGAAGAAGCGCGCGTCGTTGACCACGATCGGCGTCTTCCTGATCTGGCGCACGAAGTCGAGCGCCTTGGCCACGGCGCGGGGGCCGGTCCTGGCGCCCTTGATGATCTCGACCAGCATCATCTTGTCGACCGGCGAGAAGAAGTGGATGCCGATGAACTGGTCGGGGCGCTTCGAGGCCTTCGCCAGCTCGGAGATCGGCAGGGTCGAGGTGTTGGTGGCGAAGATCGTGTCCTCGCCCGCCGCGGCCTCGGTCTTCGCCGTCACCTCGGCCTTGACCTTGCGGTCCTCGAACACCGCCTCGACGACGAGGTCGCAGCCCTTCAGCGCCGAATAATCCGTGCTGGCCGTGATCCGGGCGAGCACCTCTTCCTTCTTCTCGGCCGTCACCTTGCCCCGCTTCATCCCCTTGTCGAGGATCGCCTCCGAATGCGCCTTGCCGCGCTGGGCGGCCTCCTTTGAGGCGTCGATCAGCACCACCTCGATGCCAGCGTTGGCGGCAACGTAGGCGATCCCGGCCCCCATCATCCCGGCGCCGAGAACGCCGAGCTTGCCGACCCTCTGGTCCGGAGCGTCGGGGCGCTTCGCGCCCTTCTCCAGCGCCTCCTTGTTGATGAACAGCGAGCGGATCATCGCCGCCGAGGAGGGGTTCATCAGCAGGTTGGTGAACCAGCGCGCCTCGATCCGAAGCGCGGTGTCGAAATCGACCAGCGCGCCTTCGTAAACCGCCGAGAGGAGCGCCTTGGCGGCGGGGTAGACGCCAAGGGTTCGGGCGCTGACCATGGCCGAGGCGCCGACGAAGGTCATGAAGCCCGCCGGATGGTACGGCGCGCCGCCGGGCATCTTGTAGCCCTTCTGGTCCCAGGGTTTGGCGAGGTCCGCGTCCTTGGCAGAGAGCACCCAGGCCCTGGCGCGGGCGAGAAGCTCCTCCGGCGCCACCACCTCGTCGATCACGCCGCCGGCCTTCATCTTCGCGGGCGCCAGCAGCTTGCCTTCCAGGAGGAACGGCGCCGCCGCCATCGGCCCGAGCTTGCGGACAAGCCGCGTGGTGCCGCCGGCGCCAGGGAAGAGGCCGACCATGACCTCCGGCAGCCCGATCCGGGCCTTCGGGTTGTCGGCGGCGAAGATCCGGTGGCAGGCGAGCGGGATCTCGAGGCCGATCCCGACCGCGGTGCCGGGGAGCGCGGCGGCGATTGGCTTGCCGCCCTTCAGCGTCTTCGGGTCCATCCCGGCGCGCTCGATCTTCCTCAGGATCCCGTGCATCCGCATGGTGCCCTCGAAGAGGCCCTTCGCCGGGTTGTCGCCGGCCGCCTCGCGCATCCGGGCGAGGATGTTGAGGTCCATGCCGCCGGCGAAGTCCTTCTTGCCCGAGGTGATGACGACGCCCTTGACCTTGTCGTCGGCCAGCGCCTTGTCGATGCAGGCGTCGAGTTCCGCCAGACCCTCGAAGGAGAGCACGTTCATCGACCTGTCCGGCACGTCCCAGGTGATGGAGGCGACGCCGTTGGCGTCGGTCGCGTAGTGGAATTCGCTCATTATGGTCCTCCTGGCCCGCGCGGGCCTCACGGGGCCTCGTAGTCCCGGCCATCCTTGTGGGTGAACCGCGCCTTGCCGTCCGCGATCTCGAGCTTCAGGTCGACGTCTGAATAATGCGCGACCTCTTGGCTGGCCCGGGTGCCGACGACGAGGAAGCGCGCCTCGCGGTCGGCGCGGTTGACGAAATGGTGGCCGTTGGGGTTTCCCGCCGGGAAGGCGGCGCAGTTGCCGGGCCGCATCGCGGTTTCGCCCTCGTCCTCGATCAGCACGCATTCGCCCGAGATGACCATCACGAACTCGTCCTCGTTCTCGTGCCAGTGGCGGAGCGAGGATTGCGCGCCGGGAGCGAGGATCACGAGGTTGGCGCCGAACTGGGTGAGCCCGCCAAGGTCGCCCAGCCGGAGCGAGGAGCGGCCGCGCATTTGGGAAGCGAAGGGCTCGGGGTAGATCGAGCCGGTCTTCACCGGGGCCTTCGAGAGGTCGAGCTTCGGCATCAGAGCCTCTCGATGATGGTTGCGGCGCCCATGCCGGAGGCGATGCACAGCGTGGCGAGGCCGGTGCCCTTGCCGGTGCGCTCGAGCTCGTCGAGCAGCGTGCCGAGGATGATCGCCCCGGTGGCGCCCAGGGGATGGCCCATGGCGATCGCGCCGCCGTTGACGTTGACCCGTCCCGGGTCGGCGTCGAAGGCCTGCAGGAAGCGGAGCACGACGGCGGCGAATGCCTCGTTTACCTCGAAGAGGTCGATGTCGGAAATCGACATCCCGGCCTCGGCCAGGATCTTCTCGGTCACCGGCACCGGGCCGGTCAGCATGATCGTCGGGTCGGTTCCGATCTTTGCGGTGGCTCGGATCCGGGCGCGGGGTTTCAGGCCGTGCTCCTTGCCGAAGCGTTCGTTTCCGACAAGAACCGCCGCGGCACCGTCGACGATGCCAGAGGAGTTCCCGGCATGGTGGATATGTTCGATCCGCTCCAGGTGGGGGTACTTGATCAGCGCCACCTTGTCGAAGCCCGGCATCACCTCGCCCATTTCCTTGAAGGCGGGCTTGAGTGCGCCTAGCGCCTGCATGTCGGTGCCCGGGCGGATGTACTCGTCGCGGTCGAGCACGGTGAGGCCGTTCTGGTCGGTCACCGGGACGACGGAGTTGGCGAAGCGGCCTTCCTCCCAGGCGCGCGTGGCGCGGGCCTGGGAGTCGACGGCGAGCTGGTCGGCCTCGTCCCGGGTAAGGCCGTACTGGGTGGCGATCAGGTCGGCCGAGATTCCCTGCGGCACGAAATAGGCCTTCATGGCGAGCGAGGGGTCGACCGCGATCGCGGCGCCGTCCGAGCCCATCGGCACCCGGCTCATCATCTCCACGCCGCCGGCGATGTAGGCCGCGCCGGCACCGCCCCTGACCTGGTTCGCGGCGAGGTTCACCGCCTCGAGCCCCGAGGCGCAGAAGCGGTTGACCGAGACGCCCGGGATCCGTTCGTCGAGTTCGCTGAGCAGGACCGCCGAGCGCGCCAGGCAGCCGCCCTGCTCGCCGACCTGGGTGACGTTGCCCCAGATCACGTCTTCGACCGCGTGGCCTTCCAGATTGTTCCGCGCCTTGATCGCGTTCAGGATTCTCGCCGAGAGGCCGACCGAGGTGACCTCGTGCAGCGCGCCGTCGGCGCGGCCCTTGCCGCGCGGGGTGCGGATCGCGTCGTAGATGAAGGCGTCAGTCATGTCGGTCCTCCTCAGGCCCGGTCGGAGGGATTGCCGGGCATCAGGTCATAGGGGTGCTTCCAGCCGGGCAGTTGGGAAATTCTCCCAAGCCACGGCGCTATTCCGGGATAATCATCTCGGTCGAAGCCGAAAGGTTCAGGATAGTAGAGGTAGCCGCAGCAGGCCGTGTCGGCGATGGTCGGGCCCTGGCCGACGATCCAGTCGCGGCCCTGCAGGTGGCCGTCGAGGATCTTCAGCGCGGAGGTGAGCCGCATCGAGAGGAAGCCGTTGACGGCCTCGTTGCGCCTCGCCTCCGGCAGGAAGCTCAGGTTGAAGCGCAATGTGCCGGCCTGGCTCGAGAGCTTGTGGTTGTCGAAGAGCACCCAGCGCAGGATTTCGCGCTCTTCCCCCGGCGCGCCGCCGAGCTTGCCGGAGGTCTCGACCGCGTAGTACTGGATCACGCCGGACTGGGAGAGCACCGTCTTGCCGTCGACCAGAACCGGCACCTCGCCCATTTCGTTCAGCGCGCGGAACGCCGGGGTCCGGGTCTCGCCGTTGAAGAAGTCGACGAAGACCGGCTCCCAGTCGAGCCCGGAGAGGGCGAGGGTGAGCGCCGCCTTGTAGGAGTTTCCGGATTCGCCAAAGCAGTGGAGTTTCATGGTCATGGCTGGCAACCCCCCGCTCCTGTGCCGGGATGCCTGGCCAGGCGCGTGACTCTCCGCGCCGTCGTCCCGGTCCGACCCGGTGCACGGTAGCCGGCGGGCGTTTCACCCGGGCCTTTCTGCAATCGATGCGAACGAGAAGCCGGCATGGTTTACTCCGGTGCCTGGTTCGAGGCCACGCGGTGGTCGGCGGGGGTTGCGATTTCGGGCAGGTGCGGCAAGTCGGCCAGCCAGGCGCGGCGGGATTCGACGGCGATCTGCTCGATGGGGCGGAACGCGAAGGGCGGCGCGATCG
>JBFKAV010000107.1:0-12675 GCA_041621405.1 Paracoccaceae bacterium | reverse complement strand
GTGCAGCAGAGGTCGGCACGCCTGCCGTTCGCGACCGATGCTGCTCCTCGCAAGAAGATCTCGAAAGGGCTCGAAGCGGACCTGCCCGGCGTCCGATGGCCGCCCGATGTCTCGATGCTACACAACACCGCTTCACCGCCCCTTCAGCTCCTGGCTGAGCCGGATCGGCTGAACCCCTCCCCCAGCCTTGCTCGGTGGACCGGAAGGCTGTCGGCCACCCGCATCACGTAGTTGCGCGTCTCGTCTAAGGGGATCATCTCAATCCAGTCGACGGCATCGACGCTCTCGGCCTTCGGACGGCCGCGCCGGCGCCGAACTGGCGGTGGTGGAGAGTCTCTTCACCCTTTGGCGGGCGTAGGCGAAGGCGCAAGCCTGACGGCCGCCCTGAAGCCACTTCCCAAGAGCCCCGCCCTGGCATAGCCTCGCGCAGAAGAGGGGCGGGCGAAAATGGCGGTCCGGGGCAGACGGCCAGCACTGACAGCCGAACATGTCGCGCGCGTTCACCGCGCCGTCGAAGATCGGCCGGCCGTTGCCGCAGAGCGGCAGACTGACGCGGACTATGCCGACTGGGTCCGCCGAATCCTGGCCACGCATCCGGCGCCTGCGCAACGAACGCAGCTTTTCGCCTACGGGTCGCTGATCTGGAAGCCCGAGATCCCGCATGTCGGCGAGCGCATGGGGCGGCTTCGCGGGTGGCACCGGTCGTTCTGCCTGCGCCAGCACCGGTTCCGGGGCACGCCCGAGCAGCCTGGGCTGATGATGACGCTCGACCGTGGGGGCTCGTGCAAGGGCGTGCTCTATGAGCTTCCGCAAGACGATCTCGACGCGCAGCTCGACCGGCTGTTCCGGCGCGAGTTCACCGTCAAGCCGATCACGAACATGCCGCGCTGGGTCGCGGTCGATACCGAAGAGGGGCGGGTCGCCGCCCTTGCCTTCGTGATGAACCCGGCTTCGCCGCTCTACGCCGGGAGGCTTTCCCCGGACGCGGTGGCCGATGTGCTTGCCGTTGCCTGCGGACATGTCGGAACCGGGGCGGAGTACCTCCTGAACACCCTCGTTCACCTCGAGGCACGCGGCGTCCGCGACCGGGGACTCTGGCGGCTCCAGCGACTCGTGGCGCAGCGCATCGAGGCCGGTGCGCCTTTGCACTGATTCGCCGGGCGAGGCCTCAGCGCCGTTTCAATTCCTCGCTCAGCCGCAGCGGCTGACCATGGCCGGATTGCCGGGCGCGGTAGACCGGCAGGCTCTCGGCCACCCGCATCATCTTTTTGCGGTCTCGTCTAGGGGGATCATCTCGATTCAGACCACGGCATCGACGCTCTCGGCCTTCGGGTGGCCGCGCCGAGCCGGGCTTGCGGCGGCGGCCGGGCTCTTCACGCTCTGGCGGGCGCGGGTCGGGGAGCGGGGGTGAGGATGCGGTTCGCAGGGCGAAGCGAACCGCGCGTCAAGATGGATGGGCCCCAGGCGACGAATGGCTACTCCGTGAATCTATTCGTCCGCACTATGTCGTTGTGCAGAGTCCTGATACCGAACTTCCCGGCCAGCAGACTTTCGGCGATCTCCCGGCTCTGACCGTCGTTGACGACGCCAAAGAGTCTCACGTCCCTGCCTTCGACGGAAACCTGGAGGTGCTGTCCCCGTGATCCGATCAACGGGTGGGCTTGAAGCGCCGTCATGACCCTCTCTTTGATGAGCATGTCGGTGAGAACCCGGCGCATTTCGCCTGACTCGGAGAACGCCTCGTTCTCGACCGCATCCAGCAGGATCGCGGCGCAGGTCGGCGGGTCGACATGCGAGGTGTTGAGCACGATGTCGTAGCTCTCCGGGTCCCGCCAGTCGCTTTCGAAGAAGCGAGAGAAGGTCCGGCTGTGGGCGGCATCGCTGCGCTCGATCTCACGCTGCGCCGTGCGCGCGTCCACGCCCAGCCGGTCCTTGATAACGTCGATGCGGAAGGCCATCGGCGCGCACACGCGAACCGACAGGACATTCGGAACCGACTTCAGAAGTCGCGCGGCACCCCAGCCGCGGATCAAGACCTCGCCTTCGAGCGCGATCTTGAGGACCTCCTCTGGCGTGAGGAACCCGTCCGTCGCCCGGTTGTTCCGCCAACTCTCAAGCTCGGCCTCGCTGCCTTCGAGAAAGCGATGGACCTCGCTTTCCTCCCTGGAGGAAGCGCGGTCATTCTCGTCGCGTATCAACTCGTGATGCACGACAGTGTATCCCTTTCGGTGGGCGAATTCGCGTGCAACGTCCTTTCCAAGAGTCCCCATCTCGCGGGTCATTACGACAATAGTCATTGAATACCCCCTGATTGAACATGATGCCGAAAGCTCAGCGAACTACGGCTTCAATTGAGGTACAAACGCGGCGGCGCAATGCAAGAGATCCGCGCCTTGACTTGACGCAGGGCAACGACCGCCAACACCGAATTCCCGTTCTCTGGTTTTGCGAGGATACTATGACCCGACGATCACCTGAAAAGTGCGTCGCCGGGTGCCATTTCTGCAAGTGCGACTCGCATTCACCTTATACGTCATAATGGCCTCCCCGACAATCGCTTCTCTGCAAGGAGCACGGGAGCAAGAACCGCAGCGCACACGTCCGCCCGGTCACGCGAAAGGCCGGACAATTGCCGCGTGAACCGCCGCTTCAGCTCTCGAAAGCGAACCGCCGGTCGCTCATTGGGCTCGCGAAGGAGCTTGACGCCCCGTAGATTGGCTAGCTGCTGCAATTACACTTTGCGCTGCTTCACTCCGAGCCTTCAGGCAGCTCGCACCAACGGGACAAGACAGTGGTCCGAAAATGAGCGCATTCCTTTCTGTATTGCAGCATCGTCGCTGCAAATTACAGCAGCGCCAGGCCGTCCTGCCGCATTGCTGGTTTCAGCGATAGGAATTAGCGACCGCATCGGGGCTCCGTAAAACCGGATCGACATCACAATTCCGCTCGACATGCCGGGCATTCCCGAGGAGCCTTCACCGCCCCTTCAATTCCTCGCTGAGCCGGATCGGCTGCACCTCTCCCCTCAGCCTTGCTCGGTACACCGGCAGACTCTCGGCCACCCGCATCACGTAGTTGCGGGTCTCGTCGAAGGGGATCATCTCGATCCAGTCCACCGCGTCGACGCTCTCGAACTTCGGATGGCCACGCTCCTCGGCCCAGCGGCGCGGCCGGCCGGGGCCGGCGTTGTAGCCCGCCCCCACCAGGACTGGATTCTGCCCGAACTCGTCGATCAGGCCCTTGAGGTAGGCCGCCCCGAGCCGGGCGTTGTAGGCCGGGTCCGAGGTCAGCCGCTCGCGCGAATAGGCAATGCCGAGCTCCCGGGCCACGTCCTGCGCGGTGCCCGGCATCACCTGCATCAGCCCGCGCGCCCCGGCGCCGGACACGACTTCGGGATTGAACTCGCTCTCCCGCCGCGCCACCGCGAGCACCAGCTCCGTCGGCACGCCGTGCTCGGCCTCGGCCAGCTCGGTCAGCGGGAAATAGGCCCGCGGCAGGATGATGTTCCGCTCCGCCGCCTGCTTGGCGAGCATGACCGCCGTGTAGGGCTCGCCGAGCGCCAGCACCATGTCGGTGAGCTGGCCGTAGCTCTGGGTGTCGAAGCCCTCGGCGAGGTGCAGGAGGAAGCGGGTGAAGAGAAGCCGGTCGCCGGCCTTTTGCAGCATCAGCGCCGCCTCCAGCACCGAGGAGCTGGCGAAGGCCGCCCCGCGCCAGTCGGGGAATTCCGGGCCGCCGGTCGCGAGGGTGGCGTCCATCGGCAGCCCTGCCTTCTCGGCGGCCAGGAGCCCGTAGAACGAGGTCTGGTGCTCGCCGCCGAACTCGTAGGCGAGCCGCGCCCCTTCGGCGTCGCCCATCGCCTCGAGCGCCCTTCCTTCCCAGTAGCCGGCCCTGCCAAGGCTGATCGGGGTCTCGACCGCGATCCGGAAGGCGCGGAAATGCGGCAGCGCGCGTTCGGGGTCCTTCAGCAGCCGCAGCGCGATGAAGCCCGAGAGCCATTCCAGGTCGGCATAGGCCGACCCCTCGGTGAGGAAGTGCCGCGAGGCCAGCCGATAGGCCTCCTCCGCCCGCCCCTCGCGCATCGCCCAGCGCGCCAGCACCGCCCGCCACGAAGCCCAGCGCTGCGGCTCGCCCAAGGTCGCCGCCGAGCCGCTCCGCTCCAGGGCCAGCACCACGGCATCGGCGTTCCGCCCCTTCCGGGCGCGCCAGTTGAAGCGCTCGAAAGCGAGCCCCGGGTCGCCCTCGAGCGCCTCCGGCACCGCCCCGACCAGCCCGTCGACGCCGGCCGACTGCTCCCGGAGCCCGATCCGCGCCAGCGCCAGCTCCCGCCAGCCTTCCGGGACCAGCGGCAGCATTGCGCGGGCGTTGGCCGAGGCGCCGCGCCAGAGCAACATGTCGAGCCGCGCCTCGTGATGCGGGGCCAGAAGCGCCCGGTGCTCGGCGAGCAGCGCCGCCTGCTCCTCGCCCCTGAGAAGCAGCGTCAGCCAGCCCTGGACGAGGCTCGCCTCGGCATCGCCCTGCAGCCCCTTCGCCCGGTAGGCGGCGGCAAGCCGCAAGAGCCCGGTCCCGGTCTGCGGCTCCGCGCCGCCGAAATAGGCGATCACCGCGTCGGGGTCGGCGCCCTCGGGTATCGCCACCTCGCCCTGCTCCTTCAGGTAGTCCAGGCCCGGCCAGTCCGGGCGCCGCGCCAGGAAGGCGCGGTAGTCCTCCCAGTCGCCGGCGCCGGCCCTGAGCCGGTGCCACTCCACGAGATCGGCGGCCAGCCGTCCCTCGCCGCGCACCGCTGCCGCCGCCGCCTCCCAGCCCTCGCCCGCCACGGCGGCGAGCCCGGCGCCGAGATCGGCCCGCGCCGGGGCGGCGAAGGCAAGGAGGGCAACCGCGAGAGCGGCAAGGCGGGGAACGGGTCGCATGGGCTCCTCAGGAGCTTCTCGGGCCGTGGTCTGCTCAGGCCGCAAGATAGCCCGCCCACCTGAAGCCGCAACACACAAACTTGGCAATCCCCACAGGTGCAGCTAGGGTCCGCGCGCGCTTCACCCGGGGCCCGAGTCTCGCGGCCCCCACCCGAAAGGATGCGTCATGTTCAGGGGATCGATGCCGGCCCTCGTCACGCCGTTCAGGAACGGCGCGGTGGACTTCGACGCGCTGAAAGACCTGGTCGAATGGCATATCGCCGAGGGCTCGCACGGGCTCGTGCCCGTCGGCACTACCGGCGAGAGCCCGACGCTTTCCCACGAAGAGCACGAGGCGGTGGTCGAGGCGGTGGTCAAGGCCGTCAGGAAGCGCATCCCCGTCGTCGCCGGGACCGGCTCGAACAACACCGCCGAGGCGATCCGCCTGACCAAGCACGCCGAGCGGGTCGGCGCCGATGGCGCGCTCGTCGTCACGCCTTACTACAACAAGCCCACCCAGCGCGGGCTGATCGCGCATTTCAAGGCGATCCACGACGCCTCGAAGCTGCCGATCATCATCTACAACATCCCGCCCCGCTCGGTCATCGACGTGCTCCCCGAGACGATGGGCGAGCTCGCGAAGCTCCCCCGCATCGTGGGCGTGAAGGACGCCACCGGCGACCTCTCCCGGGTGCCGAAGCAGCGCCTCACCTGCGGGCAAGACTTCATCCAGCTCTCCGGCGAGGACGCGACCGCCCTCGGCTTCAACGCCCATGGCGGCACGGGTTGCATCTCGGTCACCGCCAACGTCGCCCCGCGCCTCTGCGCCGAGTTCCAGGAAGCGACGCTCGCCGGCGACTACAAGCGAGCGCTCGACTACCAGGACCGGCTGATGCCGCTCCACCTCGCGATCTTCGTCGAGCCGGGCCTCGCCGGCGCCAAATACGGCCTCTCCCGGCTCGGCAAGTGCGCCGACGACGTCCGCCTGCCGCTCACCGGACTCATGGACGCCACCAAGGCCCAGATCGACGCCGCGATGCGCCACGCCGGCCTCCTGAACTGAGCCCCCGGTGCGGAGCAGCCGCACGATCCACGTCGTCTCCGCCCATGCCGAGGGCGAGGTCGGCGACGTCATCGTCGGCGGCGTCGCTCCGCCGCCGGGCGCCACGCTCTGGGACCAGCGCCGCTTCCTCGAAGAGGACCAGGGCCTCCGCCGCTTCGTCCTGAACGAGCCGCGGGGCGGCGTCTTCCGCCACGTCAACCTGCTTGTTCCGCCGAAGGATCCGCGCGCCCAGATGGGGTTCCTGATCATGGAGCCCGAGGACACGCCGCCGATGTCGGGCTCGAACTCGATCTGCGTCGCGACCGTGCTCCTCGATACCGGCATCCTGCCGATGGTGGAGCCGGTCACCCGCCTAACCCTCGAGGCCCCGGGCGGCCTCGTCGCGGTCGAGGCCCACTGCCGCGACGGCAAGGCCGAACGCATCACCGTGCGGAACCTGCCCTCCTTCGCCGACCACCTCGATGCCTCCCTCGAGGTCGGGGGCCTCGCCACGCTCGCCGCCGACACCGCCTTCGGCGGCGACAGCTTCGTGGTGGTCGACGCGGGGGCCCTCGGCCTTTCGGTCACCGAGGACGAGGCGCACGACATCGCCCGCCTCGGCGTCAGGATCACCGCCGCCGCCAACGACCAGCTCGGCTTCGCGCATCCCGAAAAGCCAGACTGGGCACATATCTCCTTCTGCCTCTTCGCCGGCCCGCTCACCGCCACGCCCGAGGGCTTCGCCGCCCGCTCGGCGGTGGCGATCCGACCCGGCAAGGTCGACCGCTCGCCCACCGGCACCGCCGTCTCCGCCCGGATGGCGCTGCTCCACGCCCGCGGCCAGTTGCGCGAAGGACAGACCCTAGAGGCCACTTCGATCATCGGCTCCCGCTTCACCGGCCGCATCGCCGGGCTTGCGGAGGTCGCCGGCCGCCCGGCGATCCTGCCCGAGATCACCGGCCGGGCCTGGATCACCGGCACCCACCAGCACCTGCTCGACCCCGCCGACCCCTGGCCCGAGGGCTACCGCCTCACCGACACCTGGGGCGCCCGCTGAACCTTGGCAGCAACCTCAGGGGCAGCCTCTTCATGGTGGCCTCGATGGCCGGCTTCGCGGTCGAGGACGTCTTCCTCAAGGCCGCCGCCCGCGAGCTCCCGGTCGGCGAGATCCTGCTCATCTTCGGCGCCGCCGGTCTCGCCGCCTTCGCCGCCCTGGCCCGGCTGGCCGGCCAGCGCATCCTCCCCCGGGCGCTCTTCGGCCGGCCGCTCCTCCTCCGCGCCGGCTTCGAGAGCGCCGGCCGGCTCTTCTACACGCTGGCAATCGCGCTGACGCCGCTCGCCTCCGCCTCGGCGATCCTCCAGGCCACGCCGCTCGTGGTCGTCGCCGGCGCCGCGCTCCTGCTCGGCGAGCGAGTCGGCTGGCGCCGCTGGCTCGCCATCGGCCTCGGCTTTCTCGGCGTCCTCGTCATCCTCCGCCCCGGGCTCGAGGCGTTCACGCCGCTGTCCCTGCTGGCGGTCCTCGGCACCCTCGGCTTCGCCTTCCGCGACCTCGCCACTCGTGCCGCGCCGCCGGCGCTCACCAACCTCCAGCTCGGCATCGCCGGCTTCGCCGCGATCCTGCCCGCCGGCGCCCTTCTCCTCGCGCTCTCCGGAGGCGCCCGTCTGCCCTCGCCCGCCGCCCTTACGCTGGTCCTCGCCGCGGCAGCGGTAGGCGTCGTCGCCTACTGGGCTCTCACCGTGGCGATGCGTACTGGCGAGCTCGCCACTGTCGCCCCGTTCCGCTACACCCGCCTCGTCTTCGCGATGATCCTCGCCATGGCGGTCTTTGCCGAACGCCCCGACGCCGCCACCCTGGCCGGCGCCACGCTCATCGTAGCCACCGGCCTCTTCACGCTCTGGCGCTCCGCCCGCGCCAGGCGCTGACCCGCCCTTCCCCGTTTGCCAAGTACCCCCGCCGGAGACACCCCGAGCCGAAGGCGAGGAGGCGAGAGGAAAGGCTCGCGCCGCAGGCGCTCCGCGTGGATCGCGCTAGCGCTTCCGCCTGGTCTCCGCCTGCCCCAGCCTCAGCTGCCGCAGCACCTCGACCAGGATCGCCGTCGCAATGCCGATGTTGAGCAGCCCGTTCGCCGCGATCATCCCCGCCAGCAGCCGCCACTCCTGGGTCAGGAGGATGTCGCCGAAGCCGAGCGTGGTGAAGGCCACCAGCGAGAAATAGACCGAGGCCTCAAGGGTCACGAACACGCCCAGCGCCCAGAACGCGAAGGCCCAGATCCAGATCGCCGCGGCCAGCAGCCCGAGGATCCAGACGAGCGCCACGCAGAGCACCAGCATCTGCTTCGGCCCGTGCGGCTCGCGCAAGAGCCAGGTCCGGTGCCGCTGGAACAGCCCCTCCATCCACGGGAGCGTCAGCCCCGAGATCAGCACCGTCATGAGGATCAGCCCCGATCCGATCGCAATCTGCAGAACCATCCGCCGCCTCCCGGCCGGCGATCCTAGCGCCGCGCCGCGCCTTGCGAAACTGCGACACATTCCCCTTCCCCCGCCCACCCGCCTCGGCTCTACTCTCCTCCGCCCGAACCGGACTCCGCGATGACCCCCGAGACCATCCTCACCAATGCCCGCATTCTCACCATGGACCCCGCCCGCCCGCGCGCCGCGGCGATCGCGCTCGCGAGCGGGCGCATCGCCGCGCTCGGGACGCGACGCGAGATCGAGGCGCTCGCCGGCGCCGGCACCGAGGTCATCGACTGCGCCGGCGCCACCCTCCTGCCCGGCTTCGTCGAGAGCCACCTCCACCTGGTCCTCGGCGGCGCCGAGCTCACCCATCTCCAGCTCAGCGGCATCGAGGGCGAGGCGGCACTCGCCCGCGCCTTCCGCGAATTTGCCGGCAAACACCCCGACCGGCCGCTCCTGATGGCCCAGGGCGGCCACTACGCGCTCCTCGGCCACCCGATGACCCGCCGCGACCTCGACGCCATGCTGCCCGACCGCCCGATCGCGATCACCGCGCACGACCATCACACCGTCTGGGCCAACACCGCCGCGCTCCAGGCCGCCGGCATCCTTAACGGGCTCAAGACACCTCCGGGCCACGAGGTGGTGATTGGGCCGGATGGGCTCGCCACCGGCGAGCTGCGCGAATTCGAGGCCTTCGCCCCGGTGATCGCGCTCGGCGGCGAGGCCCGGCTCAACGTCGGCATCGCCACCGGCGCCGAGCCCACCCCCTGGCCCGCCGAGGCCGAACAGGCCATCGACCGCGCCAAGGTCGCCGCCGGCCTCGCCCACGCCGCCCGCCACGGCATCACCTCGATGGTCAACATGGACGGCAACCGCTACACCCTCGAACTTCTGCGCGGACTCCAGCGCCAGGGCAAGCTTACCGCCCGCGTCAAGGTGCCGTTCCACTACAAGCCGCACATGGTGCTTGCCGAGCTCGACCGCGCCGAGGCGATGGCGGCCGACTTCGCCGACGACTGGCTCTGCTCGGGCTTCGTCAAGCTCTTCATGGACGGCGTGATCGACTCGGGCACCGCCTTCATGCTGAACGACTACCCGGGCCGCCCTGGCCACCGCTCCGCGCCCCTCTTTCCCAACTTCGCCGAGGTCGCCACCGAGATCGACCGTCGCGGGCTGCAGATCGCGGTCCACGCCATCGGCGACGGCGCCGTGCGCGCCACCATCGACGGCTACGATGTGGCGCAAGGGGCGAACGGCAGGCGCGACAGCCGCCACCGGATCGAGCACATCGAGCTCATCGACCGCGCCGACGTCCCGCGCCTGGGCGCCCTCGGCATCACCGCCTCGCTGCAGCCGCCGCACCCGCCCGGCGCGATGGACTTCGCACTGCAGCCGACGATGGACCTGATCGGCCGCGCCCGCTGGGGCGACGCCTATCTCTGCCGCACGCTGGCCGAGGCCGGCGCGCCCTTGGCCTTCGCCTCCGACTGGCCCGTCGCCGACATCTCGGTCCTGCGCGGCATCGGTGCCGCGCTCACCCGGCCGCCCTACCCGGGCGCCCGGGACGAGCGCGTCGGCCTCCTGCCCACGCTCCGCGCCTACACCGCAGGCGGCGCCTGGGCAGCGCACCGCGAGCAGGTCACCGGGACGCTCAAGGAGGGCCTCGCTGCCGATATCGTCCTGCTTTCGGGCGACATCGAGGCGACCCCGCCCGAGGAGGTCGCAGGCATGCAGGTCGCCCTCACCCTCGCCGGCGGCCGCGTCACCCACACCACGCGCTGAAACGATGCCTGCTTCACCTTGGCTCAAGAATCCTCGGGGGGAGTCGGCGTCAGCCGACGGGGGGCATACAGCCCCCCGCGCCGCTTTACAGCCCGCGCCGCCTCGCCTATCTCGCGGCCATGGCCGAAAAGTCCGACCCGAACTCGAAGCTCATTGCCGAGAACCGCCGCGCCCGGTTCGACTACGCCATCGAGAGCGATCTCGAGGCTGGCATCGTGCTGGCCGGCTCGGAGGTGAAGTCGCTGCGCCAGGGCGGCGCCAACATCGCCGAAAGCTACGCCAACGTCGAAGCCGGCGAGCTCTGGCTGATCAACGCCTACATCGCCCCCTTCGCCCAGGCCAAGACCTGGGGCCACGACGAGCGCCGGAAGCGCAAGCTGCTGGTATCGAAGAAGGAGCTCTCGCGGCTCTGGTCGGCCACCCAGCGCGAGGGCATGACGCTGGTGCCGCTCCGGCTCTACTTCAACGACCGCGGCGTGGCGAAGCTGAAGCTCGGCATCGCCAAGGGCAAGAAGCTCGCCGACAAGCGCGAGACCGCCGCCAAGCGCGATTGGAACCGGCAGAAGCAGCGGCTGCTGAAGCGCGGGTAGCGGCACGATTGCCGCAAGCGGGGAAATCCGGCACAGTCCCGCGCGGCGGCGGGCGACGCCGCAGGATAGCCCGGGGAAGGGACGCATGCTCCATCTCGTCATCGGTGTCATCGCCGGCGCGTTCGCCGGCAACCTCCCCGGCCGCGTCGCCACGGAACTCGACATGGGGGTCTTCGGCAACTCCATCACTGGCGCCCTCGGCGGGCTGATCGGCCAGCGCGTGATCGGCGCCCTCGCCCTCGGCGGCGGCGGCGGCGACCTCTATTCGCTCGCCGCCTCGGTTCTCACCGGTGCCTTCGGCGGCGGCGTGATGATGGCCCTCGCCGGCGTGGTGCGGAACCGCATCACGAAATAACACGCCCCGCTCGTCACGCCGGGCACGGCGACCGGATCGGCATCGCTGAGCGGAATCGACCATGCGCCCCAGCCGGCAGGCGGCGAGCTGGCGTCAGGGCGGCTTGTCCGGTCGCGCGAAATCATTTGCCGCGCGCCATCTCCGCAGTAGGGTCGGGGGCATAGAAACCATCACGGGGGACATAGGGTGGAACAGCTGATCATCGGACTCATCTCCGGCGCCGTGGGAGGCAACGCTGCCGGCGCGGGGCTGAAGAACCTCAGCCTCGGGCCGCTCCTCAATTCGGTGGTCGGCGCCGTCGGCGGCGCGGGCGGGGGCCAGATCCTCTCGATGCTAGGCGGCATGGACGCGGCCGCCGGCCTCGATCTCGGGGCGATCGTGGGTCAGGTTGCAGGCGGCGGCATCGGCGGCGCCGTTCTCACCGCCGTCGTCGGGTTGATCAAGAACGCCATGGCGAAGTGACCCGGGCGGACGCTTGTCCGTCGCGCTGAGCGACCCGCTTGGGGGGCGCGCCCGCGCAAGCGAGGCGACCAGCGCCCCTCAGCCCGGGCGCGGCTGAAGCGGCGGCGCCACGTCCGCGGGCATCGGGCAGAGGTAGGGCTCGGCAGCGAGCCGGCCCTCGTGCTCGGCCCGCGCCTCGGCCAGGAGCGACGGCTCGGCGATCAGCCGACCCACCAGCCGTGCGATCACCTTCGCCGCATGGGTCATCCCCTTGTGCGCCGCCGGCGACTTGCCCTGGGCCGTGATCTGCCAGGTATGCGCCGGCGTGCCGATCGCATGGGTCGCCACCAGCGCCTGCGCCAGCGGCACCTTCCAGCTCACGTCGGCCACGTCTGTCGAGCCGATCATCACCTCGCCGCCCGGACGAAACGGCACCACGTCCTCGCACAGGGGCTCGCCCTGGCGCGGCGCCCGCCCGACCATCCGGTAGGAGGCGGCGATGTCCTCGGCGCTCAGCGTCGCCTGGATCGCGCTTGCGTAATCGCGGTCGGCCGCGTCGAAGGGCACGCCGCCCAGCTCCTCCAGCGCCGCCTGCATCGCCCGCTCCATCACCTCGTTGCCGAGCATGTTCGAGACCGCGGAGAACACTTTCATCTCGACCTGCGTCCCGGTCATCAGCGCCGCCCCCCGGGCCACGTGCCTGACCCGCTCGACGATCGCCCGCATCTCGCCGAGCTTGAGCGCCCGGATCGAGTAGCGCACCCTGGCCCGCGCCTGCACCACGTTCGGCGCAACGCCGCCGGCGTCGAGATAGGCATAGTGGATCCGCGCGTCCTGCGGCACATGCTCGCGCAGATAGTTGACCCCCACCGACATCAGCTCGACGGCGTCGAGCGCCGAGCGCCCCAGGTGCGGGCTCATCGCCGCGTGGCTCGCCCGGCCCGCGAAGGCGAAATCGACCCGCGTGTTGGCCAGGCTCAGAGGCTCGTCGACCCGCGTCATCGCAGCGGGGTGCCAGGTCACCGCGGCGGCGACGTCGTCGAAGGCGCCGTCGCGCACCATGAAGGTCTTGGCCGCACCCCCCTCCTCGGCCGGGCAGCCGTAGTAGCGCACCCTTCCCGG
>JBFKAV010000106.1:0-12697 GCA_041621405.1 Paracoccaceae bacterium | reverse complement strand
ATGCGCCTCCTGTCCTGCGCGCACAGGAGCGCACCTGAGTCGGGGTCGATCAGCGCGAACACGTTCGGCTTCGCGGCGACTGCGCCGTGATCATCGCCCCCTCGGCGGGCAGCTTCAGAACCGCGCAGGGCACGACCGGCTCATCGCGAGGCCTGGGAGCGGTCACCCGGATCCAGCCGAGGGACAGCCCGGTCAGCGATTCCAGCGCCGTGGCGGGGCGCTCGAGCTCCGGGAACAGGTCGCCATCATGGAAACTCTGTGCGATTTCCGCCACCGGCCGTTCGAGCGGCTCGGTCTGGTCGCGCGGACCCGGGCGGTGTTCTCCACCACGCGCCCGGTGCCGGGGGTGAACATGCTGACCCGGCCGGAGGAGATCGCGCTCTATCTTGCCGAGCCCGGTGCCCTCGGTCCGGCGCAGCCCGGGAATCGCCTCGGGCACCCGGCAGGCGAATTTCGCCCTCCCGAGCTTGAGGATCGGCCTGTCCGAAACGGGGAGGGGCGCGCTCATCGAGCTTCACCAGGGACGGTCGGCGCGGGCGGCCCGGGGCGCCCGCCCGCGCGCGTCAGACGAAGAACTGCCCGCCGTTGGCGGAAACCGTGGAGCCGGTGATGAAGCCGGCGTCGTCGGAGGCCAGGAACACCACGATCCGCGCGATCTCCTCCGGCTCGCCGAGCCGACCCACCGGGATCTGCGGGATGATGCGCTCGTTCAGCACCTTCTCGTCGATCGCCCGGACCATCTCGGTCCCGATGTAGCCCGGGCAGATCGCGTTGACGGTGATCCCCGCGCGCGCGCCTTCCTGGGCCAAGGCCTTTGTGAAGCCGAGGTCGCCCGCCTTGGCTGCGGAATAGTTGGCCTGGCCGGCCTGGCCCTTCTGGCCGTTGATCGACGAAATGTTGACGACCCGGCCGAACTTGCGGTCGCGCATGCCGTTCCAGAGCGGATGGGTCATGTTGAAGACGCCGGTCAGATTGGTGTCGATCACCTCTTTCCACTGCTCGGGCGTCATTCTGTGGAACATCGCGTCCCGGGTGATGCCGGCGTTGTTGACCAGCACCTCGACCGGGCCCAGGTCGGCCTCGACCTTCTTGATGCCGTCTGCGCAGGCGGCGTAGTCGGCCACCGACCACTTGTAAGTCTTGATGCCGGTCTCCTTGGTGAAGGCCGCTGCCGCCTCGTCGTTGCCGGCAAAGTTTGCGGCCACCTTGTAGCCCGCCGCCTTCAATGCCGTCGAGATCGCCGCGCCGATGCCGCGCGAGCCGCCGGTGACAAGTGCTACCCTGGACATGGAATCTCCCTCGTCTTCTTGTGATTGAAACAGCGTTATCGAATAGCAAGCGGGCGCGCAATTATGTTGCGCGCCCGCGCCAGGTGGTCAGGCGATCAGGCGCGCTCCAGGCACATGGCCACGCCCATGCCGCCGCCGATGCAGAGCGTGGCGAGGCCCTTCTTCGCGCCGCGTCGCTTCATCTCGAAGAGCAGCGTGTTCAGGATCCGCGCCCCCGAGGCGCCGATCGGGTGGCCGATGGCGATGGCGCCGCCGTTGACGTTAACGATGTCGGTGTCCCAGCCCATGTCCTTGTTCACCGCGCAGGCCTGGGCGGCGAAGGCCTCGTTGGCCTCCACGAGGTCGAGATCGCCGGCCTTCCAGCCGGCCTTCTCCAGCGCCTTGCGGGAGGCATGGATCGGGCCGACGCCCATGATCGCGGGGTCGAGGCCGGCGGTGGCGTAGGAGGCGATCCGGGCCAGCGGCTGGAGCCCGCGCTTCTCGGCCTCCTCGGCGCTCATCAGCAGGACGGCGGCGGCGCCGTCGTTGATGCCGCTCGCGTTGGCAGCTGTCACCGAGCCGTCCTTGGTGAAGGCGGGCTTCAGCTTCTGCATGCTCTCCAGGGTCGCGCCGTGGCGGACGTACTCGTCGGCGTCGACGACGATGTCGCCCTTCCGGGTCTTCACCGTGAAGGCCACGATCTCGTCCTTGAACTTCCCGGCCTTCTGCGCAGCCTCGGCCTTGTTCTGGCTCTTCAGCGCGAACTCGTCCTGCTGGTCGCGGCTGATCTGCCACTTGCCGGCAACGTTCTCGGCCGTCTGCCCCATGTGGTAGCCGTTGAAGGCATCCCAGAGCCCGTCCTTGATCATCGAGTCGATGAACTTCATGTCGCCCATCTTGTGGCCGGCGCGCAGGTGCGCGACGTGGGGCGACAGGCTCATATTCTCCTGCCCGCCTGCGGCGACGATTCCCGCATCGCCGAGCTGGATGTGCTGGGCGCCGAGCGCGACGGCGCGGAGCCCCGAGCCGCAGACCTGGTTGATCGACCAGGCCGCGCTCTCGACCGGGAGGCCGGCGTTGATGTGCGCCTGGCGGGCCGGGTTCTGGCCCTGGCCGGCGGTCAGCACCTGGCCGAGGATGGTCTCCGAGACCTCCGACTTGTCGATGCCGGCGCGGCTCACCACCGCATCGAGAACCGTCGCGCCGAGGTCGTGGGCTGGGGTGTTCGCGAAGGATCCGTTGAAGCTTCCCACCGCCGTGCGGGCAGCGGACACGATCACCACGTTGGTCATGGGGCAGGTCTCCTTGTGGCCGTTTCTGGGCCGGAGGTTGGGCGCGAGTCGGGCCGAGGTCCTCCGGGGGGCGTCGCCCGTTTCCTAGGGAGATTGACCCGAAAGGGCAAGGAACGATCTGAAGTGGCCGCTGTCGCGCGGTCGCGGTTCGGGCCGCCACCGGCACAGCCCGAGCGCCCGCGGCGAGGCCCCGCGCGACCTGCGGGCACTACCGGCCGCAACTGAGGATCTTCGTGAACGTGGGCGCAGCCGACGAGCCGCCGGTCGTCCCGGGATCCGGCCCGCCACTTCATCGCGGACGGGTGCAGGCCGCGGCGCAGCGACTTGTCCGCGCGCCCGAGCGGCCCTTGGCATTCCGGCCGAACCCACGCCACCCGATGCGGCGCTTCCGCCTCTGAGCGTCATCTGCCCGCCACCGAAGGCCAATCCGTGGGCCGGTGCGGTCACGGGAGCAGCAGCCGATCCGCACGCGAGCGGCCCGCTTCGGCTCGAGCCAGCCCTGCTGCTGCCGATGGCCCCGCGCGAATCCGGCAATGGCACGCGACGCAAGGCGCGTCTGCCGGTGGTTCGAATTCGCTCGGCAAGGCGCAGTGGCCCGCCTTCGGCGCGGGACCAGGGAACCAAATCACCCGCGCACTCCGGTCCGGGCCGCCGACGCGTCCGGGCCGGCCTGTGCCCGCGTGCGGCTCAGCCCGTTCGCCTGCGCGCGGCTGCCTGCTGCCAGGGCAGGGCCGACTTGGGTGCGCCGTGGAAATATCCCTGCTGGCAGTCGATCCCGATCTCGGTGAGGAAGGCCGCCTCCTCCGCCGTCTCCACCGCCTCGGCCACGGTGAACATGTCGAAATGCTCGGCGATCGCGATCAGCGCCTTGGCCAGGCACTGGTTGTCGGCATTGGCATGGATGCCGCGAATGAACTGGCCGTCGATCTTCACCGCGTCGAAGTAGAACTCGCGCAGGTAACGGAACGAAGTGAAGCCCGAGCCGAAATCGTCGAGTGCGAAGGAGACTCCCTCGCGCTGCAAGCTGCGCATGAAATGCGCGGTGATGTCGGGCATCGTCATCGCCGAGGCCTCGGTGATCTCCAGGATCAGCCGCTCGGCGACGGTGGGCTGGTCAGCAAGCCCCCGGCGCAGGGTCTCGGTCCAGCGCGGATAGCCGATCGAGCGCGCCGACATGTTCAGCGAGAGCCGGAGCTCGGGCTCCTCGGCCAGAGTCCGCAGCCCGAGCTCGAGCGCCAGGCAATCGACGATCCGGCCGAGCTCGGAGGTCTCGGCCGCGGCGATGAAGTCGCGCGCCGGGATAATCCGGCCGGTCTCGTCGAGCACCCGGATCAGGCCCTCGTAGAAGGCGACCTGGTCGGGCCGGCGCGACGGCACCACCGGTTGGAAGACCAGGAGCACGTCGCGCCGCTTCAGCGCCGCGCCGAGCATCGCGAGCGTGGCGCGGCCCTGCTCGGCCACGGCACAGGCCAGCGGGCTCGCCAC
The DNA here is from genome assembly GCA_041621405.1 of Paracoccaceae bacterium. Taxonomy (GTDB): domain Bacteria; phylum Pseudomonadota; class Alphaproteobacteria; order Rhodobacterales; family Rhodobacteraceae; genus JBFKAV01. The sequence goes on along the minus strand of JBFKAV010000106.1, from coordinate 8,652 downwards.
GTCCGGCTCGACAAGCCCTGCCTCCGCATCGATCTCCGGCGTCATGGTGCTCTCCGTCGCTCCTCAGCCCAGCATGGCGCCGGACTCCTTTCCCCCCGGTTAATGCTCGCGTTCTGTTCCGATTGCGCCTACGCAAGCCCGAAGGGATCCGGCGACGGAGGACGGCGCGATGGAACGCTGCGGCTGGTGTGGGACCGACCCGCTCTACGTGGCCTACCACGACAACGAATGGGGCGTGCCCGAACGCGACCCGCGGGCGCTCTGGGAAAAGCTCGTGCTCGACGGCTTCCAGGCCGGACTCGCCTGGATCACGATCCTGCGGAAGCGTGAGGCCTTCCGTGAAGCCTTCGCCGGATTCGAGCCGGAGGTGATCGCTGGCTGGGGCGAGGCCGAGGTGGCGCGGCTCCTGGCCGACCCCGGTATCGTCCGCCACCGCGGCAAGATCGAAGCGACCATCGGAAATGCGCGCGCCTATCTCGAGATCGAGGCGGACCAGGGCTTCGCGCCGTTCCTGTGGTCCTACGTCGGCGGACGCCCCATGCAGAACCGCTGGACCAGGCTTTCCGAGGTGCCCGCCGAGACGCAGCTCTCGCGCCGGCTCTCCGAGGATCTCCGGCGCGCCGGTTTCCGCTTCTGCGGGCCGACCATCGTCTACGCCTTCCTGCAGGCGTCGGGGCTGGTCAACGACCATCTCGTCACCTGTCCCCGCCACGCCGAGGTGGCGCCGCTCGGCGGCTGATCCAGCAGCCACGCCTGCGGCGTGACGGCTTTGCATGGCGCCGCCATCCGGCGGCGCGTGCCTCCGGCGGGGATATTCGGCCCAGGGTGAAACAGGAAGGTCGGCAGCGAACCCGAGCCCCCGGGCCGGAGGCGCGGGGGCGAGATCAGGGTCTTGCGGCCGCAAGGCCGCGCCGATGGATCAGCCGCCGGAGATGAGCGCGGTCAGGATCGCGCGGGCGCTCTCCCCGTCCCAGGTCGCCTCGCCGATCATCCGAGCCACCTCCTGCCCCTCGGGGTCGAGAATCACCGTGATCGGCAGGCCGACCACGCCCAGCGGCCGGGCGAGGTTGAGGTCCGGATCGACGAAAAGCGGCAGGTTCGTCACGCCGATCTCGTCGAAGAAGCGCTCGATCGCGATCGGCGAGTTGCGCCCGGTGGCGACCGTCACCACCGCGAAGCCGTCGCCGCCGTAGTCGGTCTCGAGTGCCGCGAGCATCGGCATTTCCTTGCGGCAGGGCGCGCACCAGGTGGCCCAGAAGTTCAGCACGACCCACTTGCCGCGATACTCGGCGAGCGTGTGCGTCGTTCCGTCGATATGACCGAATTCCGCTTCGGCTACCGGCTTCGGCTCGGCGTGGAACATCAGCTTCTTCATGTCGCCCTCGCGCAGCGCCTCGAGCGACGCGGTATCCGCCGCCGCAGCGTTTGCGAAAAGGAGTAGCGCCGTGTAGAGGACGGCCTTGCGCGAGAAACCCATTTGATCCCTCCGAGGGGCCGATGACCGACAAGAGCCGGAACACCATGTGGGGCGGGCGCTTCGCCGCCGGCCCGGACGCAATCATGGAGGCGATCAACGCCTCGATCGGGTTCGACCGTCGGCTCGCGCCCCAGGACATCCGGGGCAGCCGGGCCCATGCAGCGATGCTCGCCGCCACGGGCATCCTTACCGATAACGATGCCGAAGCAATTCGGGAAGGCCTGCTCACGATCTTGTCAGAGATCGAGGGGGACACGTTCCCCTTCCGCACCGAGCTCGAGGACATCCACATGAACGTGGAGGCGCGGCTGAAGGAGCTGATCGGCGAGCCCGCCGGGCGGCTGCACACCGCGCGGTCCCGCAACGATCAGGTCGCTACCGACTTCCGGCTCTGGGTGCGCGACCAGATTGACGCCGCGCGCGACGGGCTGACGGCGCTCATCCGCGCGCTCCTCGGCCAGGCCGAGGCGGGGGCCGACTGGGTGATGCCCGGCTTCACCCATCTCCAGACCGCGCAGCCGGTCACCTGGGGCCACCACATGATGGCCTATGTCGAGATGTTCGGCCGCGACCTCTCGCGGCTCGCCGACGCACGCGCCCGGATGAACGAGTGCCCGCTCGGCGCGGCGGCGCTCGCCGGCACGTCGTTCCCGATCGACCGGGAGATGACGGCGAGTGAGCTCGGCTTCGACCGGCCGTCGGCGAACTCGCTCGACGCGGTGTCCGACCGCGACTTCGCGCTGGAATTTCTCGCCGCCGCGAGCATCACGGCCATGCACCTCTCCCGGCTCGCCGAGGAGCTGGTGATCTGGTCCTCCGCCCAGTTCAGCTTCGTCACGATCTCGGACCGGTTCTCGACCGGCTCCTCGATCATGCCGCAGAAGAAGAACCCCGACGCCGCGGAGCTGCTGCGGGCCAAGCTCGGCCGCATCCTCGGCGCGACCGTGGCGCTCTTCACCGTGATGAAGGGGCTGCCGCTCGCCTACTCGAAAGACATGCAAGAGGACAAGGAGCAGGTCTTCGACGCCGCCGACACGCTGCTTCTCGGCCTCGCCGCGATGGAAGGCATGGTCCGCGACCTCACAGCCAACCGCGAGACGCTCGAGCGCGCCGCCGCTTCCGGCTTCTCCACCGCCACCGACCTCGCCGACTGGCTGGTGCGCGAGGCCGGGCTGCCGTTCCGCGACGCGCACCACGTCACCGGCGCGCTGGTGCGGCTGGCCGAGGAGAAGGGCCGCGACCTGCCCGAGCTCACGCTCGAGGAGATGCGCGCGGTCTACCCGGAGATCACCAGGTCGGTGTTCGACGTGCTCGGAGTCCGGAACTCGGTGGCGAGCCGCCAAAGCTACGGCGGCACGGCGCCGGCACGGGTGCGCGAACAGTTCGCCCGTTGGAAGGAGACGCTCGGATGAAGCGCCTGATGCTCGCAGCCCTTCTCGCGCTCGCCGCCTGCGGCGCCGACGGCCCGCCGGAGCGGCCCGGCACGGGGCCGGGCATCACCATCTCCGGCACGGTGGAGGTCGGCGTCACCGGCGGCGACTGAGGGGACGCGGCGACGCGCGCCGGCGCCGGCCCGCGGCCCTGAGCGGTCGTGCGGAGGGTTGCGCCAGGCCCTGGCAGTGTGCCGCGGGCCCACTGATCTCCTTGCTTGTGGTGCCCCCTGCCTTCTTGCGTCCTGATGCCTGCGACATTGCAGCGCCCCTCCAAATTGGTGGGGCGGGCGCGGCAAGGCTGGTCGTTTCGGCGAAGCGGTGAGCGACAGCATCGCGCTGTCTGCGTCGAATGCTGGAATGCCAGCGCCCGAGGACCGCCTTGAGCCCAAAGTGGACTATTCCCCGGGCCACTTCCCGCCAATAACATATGGCTCATCGAACATCGTTGGCTCGATAGGTGTTCCGTCGTTATGAGCGGCGTGCTCAAAGAACGTATTGATATGTGGCGGGATGACAGTTCCCTTTCGAGCGACGCCCAGAAATATGTGCTTTGAATTTTCCGGCGTGATTTCCAGCCAGTTTGGGTCATCCAGCGTCCCGCCGTAGAGGCCAACGGCACCCTCAAAGCGCTCAAAGGTCAGGAACAGCTTGGTGCCGCAAGTATCGCAGAAATGGATATGCACATTCTTGCCGCTGCCTTCCGAGACATGTGTGTACTGCCTGGGTTTCCCGTAAATAACAGCGAAATTCGAAGCGTCGAAAACTGGCTCGACCATATAGGCTCCACCGGTGGCTCTCTGACAGAACCTGCAATGGCACATCGTCGTACTGGCGGGTTGACCTTTGACCTCGTACCTCAACTTGCCGCACAGACATCCCCTCGAGCCGCTGTCATTTCGGTTCCTTCTGCTGATGCGCATTGCGATATGCGGCATTCCTTGCACGGTCACTGCAAATTCTCAATGTCCGCCTTTTCCCGCGAGGCGGATATGCGTGCCGGATCGATCAATGCTCGGCTTCGGGACATGAACGCAGGCGGACCGCCGGCGCTGGGCGCACGATCCCTGGCCACGCCGCCAGTCTTGCGGCGGCGGGCGGTCCGTTGCACGCTTCCCGCGAAGGTGGAACCGGAGGAGCGCCAGAAGTGAAGATCGTCGTCATGGGGGCCGGCGTGATCGGCGTGACCACCGCCTACTACCTCGCCAAGGGAGGCGCCGAGGTCACCGTGCTCGACCGCCAGCCCGGGCCAGGGCTCGAGACCAGCTATGCCAACGCCGGCGAGCTCAGCTACGGCATGACCTCGCCCTGGGCCGCCCCCGGCGTGCCGGTGAAGGCGCTGAAATGGCTCTTCATGAAGCGCCGCCCCCTGTTCATCTGGCCGATGATCAGCCCGACGATGTGGCTCTGGGGGCTGCAGATGCTGCGCAACTGCAACGAGGAAAGCTACCGGATCAACAAGGGCCGAATGGTGCGGATCTCGAACTACTCGCGCGACGTGATGCCCGAGCTCATTGCCGAGACCGGCATCGACTACGACGGCCGCGAACAGGGCACGCTGCAGCTCTTCCGCACCGCAAAGCAGATGAAGGCCTCGAAGGCGGACCAGGAGATCCTGGCGGAGTACGATTCGCCCTACGAGGTGCTGGGCCGCGATGCCTGCATCGCCGTGGAGCCGGCGCTGGCCGAGGTTAGGGGGAAGTTCGTCGGCGGCCTCAGGCTCACCGCCGACCGCACCGGCGATTGCCGCATGTTCACCATGGCGCTTGCCGAGAAATGCGCCGAGATGGGCGTCGAGTTCCAGTACGGCCAGTCGATCCGGGAGATCGCGATCGAGAACGGCCGGGTCGCTGGCGTGGAGACCGAGATCGCCGGGCGGATCACCGGCGAGGCCTACGTCTGCGCGCTGGGCAGCTACGGCCCGCGGGTGCTGAACCCGATCGGGGTCAGGCTGCCGGTCTACCCGGTCAAGGGCTACTCTGTGACGTTGCCCGTCACCGACGACGCCTATGCCCCGCAATCGACGATCATGGACGAGACCCACAAGGTCGCGATCACACGGCTGGGCGACCGCATCCGGGTCGCCGGCACCGCCGAGATCGCCGGCTACTCGAACCGCCTCGGCCCGCATGCCACCGACACCGTGCGCCACGTCATCGGCGATCTGTTCCCCAAGGGCGGCGACCTCGCCAGGGCCGAGGGCTGGACCGGGCTGCGCCCGATGACGCCGGACGGCACCCCGGTGCTCGGTCCCTCGCGCTACGGCAACCTCTTTCTCAACACTGGCCACGGCACGCTGGGCTGGACCATGGCCTGCGGCTCGGGCCGGGCGGTGGCCGACCTGGTGCTCGGCAAGACGCCGGAGATCTCGCTCGATGGGCTGACCGCGGAGCGCTACGGCCGCTGAGGGCGTCCGCCCACACCGGCGGGCTCCTGCACCCGGCTGATGTCCTCGAAGCATTTTGGCTTGCCCTCGATTTCCATGCCGGAGAGGACAAGGCTCGCCGGGTCGAAATTGCCGTCGCCTCTTCGCCGGCCCCACGGCACTCGCCCGAGCTCCGCCTCGCCTTCCCCTCTTGGCAGGTGCCCAACGGTTTGCCGAGTTCCCGTGGCGGACTTGGGCCGAAGCCGGAGCCCGCAGCTTGTGCGCAAGTACCAATGCACATGGACGAATGTTGCCGCGATGGAATCGTTCCACGCCGCCGACAAACTTGAGACGTGATGTTTCCCGGGTCGGTCAAACTTATTTCAACTTTGGGTTGTTTACTTTCCTCCTCGGGACAAACGGAGATTGACGATGCCCTTCTCTTTCTCACTGGTTGCGAAGCTGCGGTTTCCTCAGGTGCGCAACAAGCGCGTGGCGCGCCGCATCGAGTCGCTTTCCGACACGACGGGTCCGGCGGAGCCTCCGGTCGCGTCCGTCTTCCGTCGCATCGCGCCCGCGATCCAGCCGACGATTGTCGCCAGGGGCGCGGGTTGCGGTCTTCGCCAGAAGCCCGAGCGCACGGCGGACGCGCCAAGCGTCCGCAGCCGGGCACCGGCGAACGAGAACGCGCGATCGACCCTGCGAGTGAGGCGTCTGGTCTCGTAAGGCTCGCCGCGGGCGTCGTGCCCGCGCGCCTTCCGCCGCGGGCGCAGGCTCCCCTGATTCAGGTGTGGCGAGGCCGGTCCATGCGGTTCCAGGCCGAAATGCCGCCTTCCGGCGCGCCGATGAGCGCCTGAGGTAAGGCAAGCAGCGTTGGTGCCAGCCCTCGCCGTCGGCGAACGCCGGCGGTCCGGCGTCCTTGGTCAACCCGCCCTTGGTGGCTGCGTCAACCCGATCTTCGAGTTCCCGCGCCGCATCCGCGAGACCGGCAGGGGCCGTCCCAGCCCGATCGCAACCGGCACGACACCGCACCTCGCTGGGTGTGATACACGCCCCGGAACGGGTTTCAATCGGGTTAGCGAAATCCTGAAAACGACATAATAACAACGGCATAACCAGGCATTTCACCGTGAAATATCAGTTCCGTAACACGCGCCCCCGCCCTTGCGCCGCCTTCCCACCGGCCCCATGATCGGGCGAAACCGAGGGAGGTCCGCCATGGGGCTCGACGAAACCCGACGCAATCTCGCGCACGAGGCCGAACGGGTCGACCTCGCCGCCGCCTTCCGCTGGACCGCCCGGCTCGGGATGCACGAGGCGGTGGCCAACCATTTCTCGCTGTCGGTCTCGGAGGACGGCCGGAAGTTCCTGATGAACCCCAACCAGCGCCACTTCTCGCTGATACGGGCGAGCGACCTCCTCCTCTTGGACGCCGACGACCCCGAGACCCTCTCCCGCCCCGATGCCCCCGACCCCACCGCCTGGGGCCTGCACGGCTCGATCCACCGGCTCTGCCCGCACGCTCCTTGCGTGATGCACGTCCACTCGATCTTCGCGACCGTGCTGGCGAGCCTCGCCGACTCGACCCTGCCCCCGATCGATCAGAACACCGCGATGTTCTTCGGAAAGATCGTGGTCGACGAGGACTACGGCGGCCTCGCCTTCGAGGAGGAGGGCGCCCGCTGCGCGGCGCTTTTCTCCGACCCGAAGACGACGGTGATGGTGATGGGCAACCACGGCGTGCTGGTGATCGGCAAGGACGTGGCGGAAACCTTCAACCGCCTCTACTACTTCGAACGCGCCGCCGAGACCTACCTTCGAGCGCTGCAGACCGGCCGCCCCTTGCGCGTCCTCTCCGATGAGATCGCCGCAAGGGTCGCGGCGGAGGCCGACGGCTACCCCGGCCTGGCCGAGCGCCACTTCGCCGACATCAAGGAAATCCTCGACCGCGAGGCGCCCGACTACCGGCACTGAGGGGCGGGTTGGCGCCCGGCTCCGGCCCGTGTTATGGGCCGCATCCGGGCCCCGGGAACGCGCGCGATGGACCACTTTCTCTACCAGGACGGCATCCTCCATGCCGAGGACGTGGCGATCCCCGAGATCGCCCGCGCCGTCGGCACGCCGTTCTACGTCTACTCCAGCGCCACGCTCGCCCGGCACTACCGGCTGTTCGAGGAGGCGCTCGCGCCGCTGCCGCACCTGATCTGCTTCGCGATGAAGTCGAACTCGAACCTCGCCGTGGTGAAGACGCTGGGCAACCTCGGCGCAGGCGTCGACGTCGTCTCGATCGGCGAATACCTGAAGGCGAAGGCGGCCGGGATCCCGGGCGAGCGCATCGTCTTCTCCGGCGTCGGCAAGACCCGCGAGGAGATGCGGGTCGCGCTCGAGGGCGGCCTGCGCCAGTTCAACGTCGAGAGCGAGCCCGAGCTCCGGGCGCTCTCCGAGGTCGCTCACACCCTGGGCCGCACCGCGCCGATCACGCTCCGCGTCAACCCCGACGTCGACGCAAGAACCCACGAGAAGATCGCCACCGGCCGCAAGGAGGACAAGTTCGGCATCCCTCTGGCCCGCGCCCGCGAGGTCTATGCCGAGGCGGCGCGGCTGCCGGGGATCGAGGTGGTGGGGATCGACGTTCACATCGGCTCGCAGCTGACGCGGCTCGAGCCCTTCGAGGCGGCATATCTGAAGCTCGCCGAGCTGACCCGCGTGCTCCGCGCCGACGGCCATGACATCCGCCGGCTCGACCTCGGCGGCGGCCTCGGCATCCCCTACACCCGCTCGAACGAAGCGCTGCCCCTGCCGACCGAGTACGGCGCGCTGATCAAGCGCACCGTCGGCGACCTCGGCTGCGAGATCGAGATCGAGCCGGGGAGGCTCATATCCGGCAATTCCGGCCTGTTGGTCGCCGCGGTGATCTACGTGAAGACCGGCGAGGACCGCGACTTCCTGATCCTCGACGCCGCGATGAACGACCTCGTCCGTCCCGCGATGTACGGCGCGCATCATGACATCGTCGCAGTCGCCGAGCCGCCGCCGGGCGCCGAGCACCACCCCTACGACGTGGTCGGCCCGGTCTGCGAAAGCGGCGACAGCTTCGCCAAGGGCCGGCCGCTGCCGCGGCTTTCCGAGGGCGATCTCGTCGCCTTCCGCTCGGCCGGCGCCTACGGTGCGGTCATGGCCTCGGAGTACAACACGCGGCCCCTGGTGCCGGAAGTGCTGGTGAATGGGCATCAATTCGCCGTCATTCGCGCAAGGCCCTCCTTTGACGAGATGATAAACCGCGATACCATCCCCATATGGCTCTGAGGCGCCCCCCCGGCGCCGGAGCACTCCGGATAGGGAGTATGAGCGAGATCCACGGCCTCCCCGGTACCGCCCGT
>JBFKAV010000105.1:0-12814 GCA_041621405.1 Paracoccaceae bacterium | reverse complement strand
TGGCGCGGTGACAGATCCTCGCCGAGGAGCGGAGCGGAGAGCAGCGCGGTCAGGATCGGCTGAAGCGAAACGATCAGCGCCGAGATGCCGGGCGGCATGCCGTGGCGAATCGACCAGAAAACTCCGCCAAGATAGACGCCATGGATCAACATTCCGGTGACCATCGAGTTCACCCGCTCGCTCCAATTGCGAGCGTGATAGCCGACGAGCGCAGCCACCGGAATGAGCAGCGCAAGCACGATACCGAAACGGAGCGCTAGGAATGTGAACGGTTCGGCGTACGGCGATCCAAGTCTGGAGCCGATGAAACCAGTCGACCACAACAACACGAAAAAAACGGGTGCCGCACGCATCAGCATGGTACGTATCCCTGAATCGCAATGGGCTATCTGATTGGCACAGGCTGGGAAATGCTGGCACGGCCATAAAGTGGCGTCAATTGGGACGTCTTTCAGGTGCCGGTTGCAATGAAGGAGACAGAAACTAGCGGCACCCTAGCGCGAAACGTCCACCTCGTCCGCAGAGGGAAAGTACCCGCTCCCCTGCATCCGAAAAAAGAAAGGCGGGCGCCGCGAAGACGCCCGCCGGAGGTGCCGGGTTGGCCCCGGTGTTGTCAGTTGCAGGACACCGTCTTGAACTCGATTTCGGCCGAGGCCGGGTCGTATTCGAACTCGCAGGCCATCCCCACCGCCAGCGCGTCGCGCTTTGCCTCGGCGCCGGCAATGGTCAGCGCGGTGCGCGAGCCCGAGATCTCGCCCGTCATCTCGGCACCGTCGGCCGAGAAGGTGACGACCTTGCCCTCGTCGGCCAGCGCCAGGATCTCCGAGCTCACCTTGACGAGCTCCATTGCCGCCGCGGTGGCCTCGCCGGTGCAGCTCACCATCGCGAACTCGATCGGCGAGGCATTGGGGTCGTATTCGAACTCGCACTCCATGCCGACCGCCAGCGCGTCGCGTTCGGCGGTCTCGCCGTTGATGCTGAGCGCCGTCCGCGAGCCCGAGACCTCGCCGGTGATGTCCTGCCCGTCGGCGCTGAATCCGACGATCTTGTTGCGGTCCTCGAGCGAGAGGATCGCCGAGCTCACCGTCACCGTCGGGATCTCCACCTCGGTCGCCTCGGCGATGATCGCCACCGTCTCCGGGCTCTGCCGCAGCGCGGCTGCCACGAGCTCCGCCACGCGGTCTCCGCGGGCGGGGTCGATCGGCAGGTTCAGCGCCTGGGCCTCGGCGAGGAAGTCCGGGTCCTCCATCACAGCCATGTAGGCGTCGCGCAGCTCCTCCAGCACCTCGGGCGCGACACCCGGCGGCGCGGCGGTCAACCGCCCGAGGTTCGAGTTGGCGTCGATCAGGTTGACGATCGAGCGGCCCTTGTCGGTGGTGGCATAGTCGATCGCCTGCGGCTCGAGCGTGCCGCCGATTGAAAGCGCGAAGAAGCCGTTGCCGGCATCGACGAAGGGCCGGAGCGATTCGAGGCTGGCCACCTGGCCCACCACCTCGCCGCGCATCATCGCCATCTCGCCCTCGTTGCCGTTGAAGCCGGCCACCATGTCGATCTTGAGATCGAGCGCCGAGGTCAAGAGCTTGGTCTCGGTATAGTTGGCCGAGCCCACGCCCGAGGCGGCGAAGAGCACCGGGGCCTCCACCTTCTGCAGGTCCTCGAAGCTCGAGAGCCCGCTGTTGGTGGAGAGCACCATCACGCGGGCATCCGAGGCCGCCTTGCCGATCCAGGAGAACCGGTTGAGGTCGAACTGCACGCCCTCCTGGCCCAGGATCTGGGCGTAGATGAGCCCGGTGTTGAAGGTGCCGATGGTCAGCCCGTCGGGCGCCGAGTTGTAGAGGAAGTTGGCCCCCAGGATATGTCCCGCGCCGGGCATGTTCTGGAACACCACGGTGCGCGCGCCGAGCTTGTCGCCCAGGTGCTTGCCGATGAGCCGGCCGTAGGTGTCGTAGCCGCCCCCGGGGCTGGTGGCGATGATGTAGGTCAGGGTCTTGCCGTCGTAGTAGCCTTGCGCCCAGACCGGCCCGGCCAGAGAGGCGGCCAGCGCGGCCGCCGCGATCAGATGTTTCATTCCTCTCTCCCTGTTCAGCGGCGGGAGCAGGCTTCTTCAGGCCTAGCGCCCGCCATCCTCCGGATCACTCGTCCGCCGGGGGAACCCAGACATCCTCGAAGCCTTCGGCAGGCTCCAGCTGGTCGAACCAGTCGAGCCCGATCGCCTTCATCACCCGGCTGTTGCACACGATCACCCGCGCCTCGACATCCGAGGCGTTGAACCGCTTGTGGGCGACGTAGGGCGGGATGTAGACGAAATCGCCCGGGCCCCATTCATACTTCTTCGGCGTCGTGTCCCAGGTCCACTCGAAGCTGTCCTTGCACTCGAACTGGACGTCGTAGTGCAGGTCGTGGCCGGTGCCCTCGATCACGAAGGCGATCTCCTCGGAGAGGTGCCGGCTGGTGCCGGTGGCCTTCCCCGGCGGAAGGAACTGCATGTAGATGTCGATGCAACACTCCTTGGTGTCCATCCGCTCGTTGATGACGTGCTTGATCAGCCCGTCGGCCGAGCGTTCCATCGGCATCTCGTTCCATTTCACCACGTTCATGCGGGCGGCGTAGTCGCGGCGGAACCGCCGGCTCGCCTCGAGCGCCTCCCTGTAGAACGAGACCTCGTGTGCGCCCTGGCGGGCCCGTTCGCGCTCGGTGGCGTCGACGAAGGTCTGCGGGTCCATTCCTCGCCTCCCTCAGAGATGCGCCGGGGGCGCGTAGCCCTCGTGGCCGGGCACCGGTTCCTCGGGCGGGAACTTGACCATCTTCTGGAAGATCATGTGCATGAAGAGGAAGAGCGGCTTGGCCTTCAGCACCAGCACGAAGGTCTCGTCGTCGCTGTCGTTCAGATGCTGGTGCACGCAGGCGTTCTCGACGATCAGCGCGTCGCCCGCCTCCCAGTCGATCCGCCGGCCGTCGTGGACGTCGTGGCCCTTGCCCTTCAGGACGAAGAACACCGCCGAGTTCATGTGGCCATGGATCTGGCCGTAGCCCTTGGGCGCGAAGGCGTCGATATGGGCCTCGATCGACTGGGCGATCTTGTTGGCCTGCGGGTTGATCACCTTCTTGCCGAAGTTCTGCGGGCCGCCCTTCCACTTCAGATCCGAGGTCTTGTAGACGCGCGGCTGGTTGTAGAGTTCGCGCTTCAGCTCGCCGTAGGTCCCCTCGAGCGCGCGGACGAAGGTGCGCTTCCTGGTCCAACGCTCCCAGACCACCTTCTCGCGGCCCGTCTCGCTGTTGTCGCCGATGCCGCGCTCGGGACTGTCCTCAGCCATGGTGCCTCCCCCGGCCTACCCTGCTGCAATTCTACTGCCCGTGCCGCTTTCCCGTCAACGGTACGGTGTTCCATATATCGGAACATCACCGGCGTGGGTTCAAGTGGGTGATCGACGTCCGCGTTGCGGACGAAGTTGCCGTTCTCAGCAATCAACTCGATGACCGCTTTGGTTTTCCGTCGCCACAAACGATGCGCACCCGCCGCGGGACGTTGACAGCGTCCTCACCACCGTCAAACTTCCTGCCATGAGAGAACGTATACTTAGCGAGATCAGACGCCTTGCACGGGAGAATGGTGGGAAAGCCCCCGGCAAGAGCATCTTTCAGCAGGAGACTGGGATTGCTGAAAGCGACTGGTATGGGAAGCTATGGCTTCGCTGGAATGACGCTGTGGCTGATGCAGGCCTGACGCCCAACGACAGGCAGGAACGCCTGCCCAGCGATCTGGTCTTGGACAGGTATGCTGAGGTCTGGCGTCACTACGGCAAGCCCCCCTCCAGTGCCGAGCTGCGCTTCTACGCAAGGGAAACCCCCGGCTTCATCAGTCATAATACCTTCGCCAAGCATTTCGGCAGCAAGGACGGAGTGATCGCAGCTCTACGCGATCGCGCAATTGAGAGGGGCGAGCACGACCTGATCTCAATCCTCCCTGAGGTAAAGGCACCCCCGCTTCCATCTGAAGGTGCCGGTACATTTAACGTGCCAGAAGGCTGGGTCTATCTCCTCCAGTCTGGTAGCCACTTCAAGATTGGCCGCAGTGATGAGCTGGAGAAGCGCGTGAAGCAGATCAGTATTGCGCTCCCAGAGAAGGTCGAATTGGTTCACGCAATCCGAACCGATGACCCTCCAGGTATCGAGGCCTACTGGCATCGCCGCTTCGCCGACCAACGTGCGAACGGCGAATGGTTCCAGCTTTCGACCGCCGACGTGAAGGCCTTTAAGCGACGCAAATTCCAGTAAGCGGGTGTGCAGTCTGGCATTCGCCACAAGGCGGAAGACGGTCAGTTTGGGGCTCCAAGCTGCCCCGGTACGCCACGAGCTAGCCTCGCACCACCCCGGCAAGCGGGTGGACCGGAATCGGCAGGCCGAGATACTCCGCCTCGTCCCCGTGCAGCAGCTCGCGCACCCGGTCGGGGCCGAGGCGCTTCACCAGCTGGTCCACGAGCCCCATCAGCGGCAGCGCCAGCCCCGCCTCCTGCGACAGCTCCAGGGCCACGTCCATGTCCTTCTCGTGCCAGGTGAAGCGCGTCGTGTCCCAGCGCTCCAGCGTGGTGTTGCGGGCCGGGCACTTGAGCAGCACTTCGCGCATCGCCTGCGCGTCGGCTCCGCAGGCGCGCGCCAGCGCCAACACCTCGTAGTTCGCCACGCAGGCGACCCAGTGCATCATGTTGTTGCAGGTCTTGGCGAGCTGGCCGTAGCCCACCGCGCCGATGTGCTCGACGCTGCGGGAATAGCTCATCAGCACCGGCCGCAGCTTCTCCAGGTCCTCCGCCGCGCCGCCGCAGAGCGAGACCAGCGTGCCCGCCTTCGCCCCCTGTAGCCCGTAGACCACTGGCGCGTCGACGAAGCCCACGCCCCTGACGCGGCACTCGGCGGCCAGCTCGATCATCGTCCGCGGATGGTTGGTGGCGGCCACCGCCATAGCCGCTCCGTCGCGCATTCCGGCCTCGAGCAGCGCCGCCACCACCGCGCGGCTCTGCGTGTCCGAGGCGACCACCACGATCACCGCCTCGGCCCGGCCGGCGATCTCGCCGATGTCCCGCACCGGCCGCACCGCACCGGACGCCGTGGCCCGCGCCAGCGCCTCGGAGTCGGTGTCGTGGGCCAGGACCGAAAACCCTTTCGCCGCCGCATGGCCCGCCATCGCCGCCCCCATCGCGCCGACGCCCACGAATCCGACCTGCATCGCCCGTCCCCCTTCCTCGTCTTCCGCGACAGGGTGGGGCGGGGCGGCGCGGAATCAACGCGGGTGTGCGGGGCTTTCCGTCATGCGGAATGGCGGTCCGGCCGCCGCCTCAGCGGCCAAGGATGCTCGCCTCCATCTTGCGCCTGAGCGCGGTCGTCACCTTCGGCTCGAGCCCGAACCACAGCTTCCAGGCCGGCGGCCCCTGGTAGAGCAGCATCCCGAGCCCGCCCACCGTGGCGTTGCCGCGCGCCTTGGCCGCGGCGAGAAACGCGGTCTCGAGCGGCGTGTAGACGATGTCGGCCGCCAGCGCCGCCCGCGGCAGTCGGTCGAGCGGCAGGTCGAGGGGCGCCATACCCTGCATCCCCTGGCTCGTGGTGTTCACGACCGTCGCCACACCCTCCAGCGCCGCGGACCGAGCCTCCCAGTCGACGACGCGGATCGGCCCGCCGAACGCATCTGCCAGCGCCTCGGCCCGGCCCCGGGTCCGGTTCACCAGCCGCAGCTCCGGCGCGCCCTCGGCCAGGAGCGCGTGAACCACCGCCCGCGCGCCGCCGCCGGCGCCGATCACAGCCGCCGGCCCGGCATCTGCGCGCCAGTCCGGCGCGGCGTCGTGCAGGTTGCCGAGGAACCCCCTCGAGTCGTTGTTGGTGCCGAAGAGCGAGCCGTCTTCGCGCACCACCACGCAGCTGGTCGCGCCGATCCGGCGTGCCACCTCGTCCACCTCGTCGACGATTCCCATCGCCTCCTGCTTGTGCGGGATCGTCAGGTTGCAGCCAGCGAAGCCCAGGGGTTCGAGCGCGCGCAGCGCCGGGCCCAGCTTGCCGGGCTTGATCAGCAAGGGCACGTAGCTCCCCGGCAGGCCCAGCTCGGCGAACCAGTGGTTGTGCATGAGCGGCGAGCGGGAATGCAGCACCGGGTATCCAATGACTGCGGCGAGGAGCGGGCGGTCGGGCATCGGCCTCAGTCCAGCTTGGCGGCGAAATGGTCCCAGGTGCGGCGGAAGAGACCCGGGGTCCAGAGCTTCTCTCGCGCGGCGGCGCAGTTTTCGGCCGAAAACCTGTAGGCCGCGCCGATCAGCAACGCCCGGTACTGCCGCTCGGCGTTCTCCTCGAGGTAGTTGATCAGCGTGAAGGCCTCGACGATGTCGGCGCCCACGGTGACCGCGCCGTGAGCCTTCATCAAGGCGCCGGGCCGGTCGCCCAGGGTCTCAGCTAGGCGGCGGGCCATCTCGGGGCTGTTGATCGAGGCCGGGCTATCGAGCACCGGCAGGGGGTGCAGAAGCGAGCCCTGCGCGAAGACCGGGAGGTACTCGGTGCCGGTCATCGACAGATAGGTCGACCACCTTGGATGCGCATGGACCACGGCGCCGACCTCGGACCGGGCGCGGTAGATCCCGGCATGGAGGTGGAACTCGAGCGGCGGCTTGCCGCGGCCCTCGATCAGGTTGCCCTCGAAGTCCACCATGCAGATGTCGGCCGCGGTCAGCCGGCTCCGCTCGGCGGCGCCCACGTTGATCAGCATCCGCCCGCCTTCGAGGCGGATGCTGGCATGGCCGTTGTAGTCGACGATGCCCTGCGCCTCGAGCATCCTGAGGCAGAGCGCCAGCATCGCCTTCGGGTCGTCCGCCATCCTCACCACCCCGCCTCGGCGCGGACCTCGGCGCGCCAGAGCTCCCAGGCGCGCATGCCCGCGGTCTGGTTCGGCACGTCGGCGAGCGCCCCTTCCTCGGGCGAAAGCGCGGCGACCCCTCCGCCCTGGGCCAGCGCCTCGGCCCAGTGCTGAATCCGGGCGCTCACCTCGGTGTAGACGGCGCGGAAGACCGCCACCTGCAAGGACGGTCCGCAGGCCACCGACCCATGGGCGCGCATCAGCACGACGTCGCTGGCAGACAGCACTTCGGCCAAGGCCACGCCCTTAGTCCTGTCCGAGACCAGCATGTCGGTGGCGCCGAAACGCTCGGATATGTCGAAGACCGGCACGCCCTTGGCAAGGAAGGCCGCGTTGTGGAACATCGCACCCATCCGCGTCCGGGTGAGACCGAACGGAATGACCGAGGGCGAGTGCGAATGCACCACCGCCCTCACGTCGGGCCTGGCGCGGTAGATCTCGCCGTGGATGAAGCGCTCGAGGAAGCTCTTGCGGCCGCCGTCGTCGACCGCCGTGCTGTCGAGGTCGTACTCGACGATGTCATCGGGCGTGCAGAGCGCCGGGGCCAGCGCGCGCGACATCAGGTAGCGATCGGCCGCGGCCGGGTGGCGCATCGAGACGTGGCCGAAGCCGTCGACGACGCCGCGCGCAGCAAGGATCCGTCCCGCCGCGGCGAGATCGGCAATCAGCTCCGGTGCCACCGGGCCGCCTGACTTCGGTGTCTCTGCCACGGCTCTCCTCCCGCGCCAGAGCTTGCCCGCGCGCATGAGTCAAGGCAACCGCCGGGGCGGCCCCGTTCCGCGGGGCGGGAGCGAGGGGGCCGTCTGCCCCCCCGCGCTCTACCGAGGATATTTGAACCGGGGCGAAAGGCGAGGACTCCTGGCATCTTCCGGTTCCAAATATCCCCGCCGGAGGCGACCCGAGGCCGCGCGGGGAACCTGCGCGGCCGAGACGAAGGTCTTGCGCCCGAAGGGCGCGCACCCGGACACGCGGCTCAGATGATGACCTTCGTTGCCACGCTTTCGGGAAAGATCTCCTCCGGCGTGAACCGTCGGTGCGCGATCCCCTGCTGGAAGGTGTAAAGCGCCATCTGCTCCCAGGTCGCACGGTTCTCCTCGATGCCGTAGGGAAAGGGATCGCCGCCGAAGGTCTCGCGCATCCGCCGGGCGTATTGCGGCAGCCAGGCCAGCGGGTAGCGCGAGACCGCGGGGTCGAGGAGCCGCTCGATCGAGCGCCGGCGCGATTCCTCGAAAGCGTTCATGAGATTGCGCGCCGCCCAGGGGTGGGCCTCGTGCACCGCGCGCTTCATCGAAACAATATGCATAATCGGCCAGACACCGGTCGCGGCGTAGGATTCGTCCTCCATCGCCAGGAAGTCCGGGAAGAGCCGCACCACGTCCGGATGGCCATCGAGGAAGCAGGTGGGGGGACGGGCGATGATCGCGCAGTCGAGCTCTCCGGCAGCGAGCATCTCGGAGAGCGACTTCTCCTTCACCCGCGTGATCTCCACCCTCGCCGGCAGGTTCAGCTCCACCTTCTCCTCCCGGCCCGGCGCGTTGGCGCCGGCCTGCACCCAGCGGATCTCCTCGAGCGCGATGCCCTTCTCGTTCATCATCCAGCCGCGCATGTAGACGGCCGCCGAATGCGCCCATTCCGGTGATCCCACGGTCTTGCCGCGCAGGTCCTCCACCCGCTCGATCCCCGAGCGGCGGTTGACATAGAACGACGAGAAGCGAAAGAGCCGCGAGCAGATCACCGGCAGGCCGATGATGTCGGGATCCTTCCTCGTCACCTGGGCCGCGAACTTGGCGAAGGAAAGCTCGGAGAGGTCGAACTCCCGGTTCGCGGTGAACCGGGCGAAGCATTCGTGATGGCCGAGGTTCAGCCAGTTCACGTCGATGCCTTCCGCCTTGACCTCGCCGAAGCGGAAATCGCGGAAATGGTCGTAGTCGGTCGTGGCGATGGTGAGCGCGAGCCTGGTCATGATCCCTCCCCGCAATCCTGCCCCTTCTGGCAAGATTAGCCCGGCGCCCGGCGCCGCCTCCAGCCTCGCGGTCGCTGCGTTCCGCGATGCGGGCGGGATCGGCAATAGCCAGGCCGTCCGTGCCGCGATCGACCGGAGCTCGCGCCTACGACCGCTCGGTCTCCAGCGCCAGGAGCCGCGCGCGGAGCTCGGCGAGCGCCTCGGCTTCGGGCCGCTGGCCGGTGAAGATCTCGAAGGCGTCCACGCCCTGGTGGAAGAACAGCTCCCAGCCCGAGAGGAATCGCGCGCCGGCGGCAAGAGCCTGTGCCCGGAAGGCGGTGTCCACCGGCGTGTAGACCGCATCGAAGGCCCAGGCACTCTTCGGGAAGACGCCCTCGGGCACCGGCGAGCCCGGGTAGCCCTCCATGCCGAGCGGCGTGCAGTTGATCACCCCGTCGGCCCCGGCCAGCGCGGCCAGAGCGTCGACGCGTCCTTTGCTGCGGCCCGCGCCGGCGGCGGTCACCGCCTTCGCGAGCCCGACCGCCTTGGCCATGTCTTTCTCGACGAGGACGATCTCGGCGGCACCGAGCGCGACAAGGCCGAAGGCGACGGCCTTGCCCACGCCGCCGGCGCCGATTATCACCACGCGGCCCGGTTCGGCATCGCCGAAGGCGGCGCGGTATGCGGCCTGAAATCCGGAATAGTCGGTGTTGTGGCCTTCGGCGCCCGTGGGCGCGAAGCGCACGGTGTTGACGGCGCCGATCCGGGAGATGCTGGGCTCGGCCACGCGCAGCTTCGCCACGACCCGCTCCTTATAGGGCAGGGTGACGTTCACGCCGGCGAGCCCCAGGGCCACGACCTCGTCGAAGACCTCGTCGAAGCTCTTGCCCATTGCCGGCGGGAGGAAGAGGTCGTAGCGCACTTCGAGCCCCAGGATCTCGCCTGCGAAGCGGTGCAGTGCGGGCGAGCGCGAGGCGCGGATGTTGTCTCCAATGAGGCCAAGGCGGATCAGGGTCATCGGCAGGCCTTCCCGGTCACCCCTGGTAGCCTAGAAGCCGCGGCAGGAAGAGCACGAGGTCGGGCACCAGGATCAAGAGGAGAAGTGCCGCGACGAGCACTAGGAGGAAGGCCCAGACCTCGGCGATGATCTCGCGGAGCGGGATGCCGGTCACGGCGTTGATGACGAAGAGCAGGATCCCGTAGGGCGGGGTGATGAGCCCGATCATGCAGTTGACGACGGCGACGACGCCGAAGTGCACGAGGTCGATCCCGAGTGCCCGGCAGGACGGCAGGAAGAGCGGGATGATGACGAGGATGATCGTGGTGGCGTCGAGAAAGCAGCCGAGGACCAGCAGGACCACGTTGACGCCGAGCAGGAACACGATCGGCGAGACGTCGAGGGCGGCGATGGTGCCCGCGAGCATCGCCGGGATGTTCTCGGAGGCGACGATGAAGTTGAGGATCAGCGCGCCGCCGATGACGAGGCCGACCGCGGCCGAGGAGCGGGCGCTGTCGACGAAGATGTGGTAGAGCGCGCGGAGCGAGAGCGCCCGGTAGAAGAGCGAGGCCAGGAGCAGCGCGTAGAAGGCGGCGACGGCGGCGGCCTCGGTCGGCGTGGTGAGCCCGCCGTAGATCCCGTAGAGCAGGATCGCCGGCATCAGGAGCGCCGGGAACGCCCGGGCGGTCTTGGCCGGGAGCTCGCGGAGCGGCACCGGCTCATCGATGCCGAAGCCGCGGCGGTGGGCCATCCAGGCGTTCATCGCCATCAGCACGGCGCCCATGACCAGGCCGGGCAGGATGCCGCCGAGGAAGAGGTAGCCGATCGAGGCGTTCGAGACGAGCGCGTAGAGCACCATCGGGATCGAGGGCGGGATGATCGGGCCGATGGTGGCCGAGGCGGCGGTGATCGCGGCGGCGTAGCCGGGGGTGAAGCGGCCGTCCTTGCGCATCATGTCGATGATGATCTTGCCGATTCCGGCGGCGTCGGCGACCGCCGAGCCCGACATGCCCGAGAAGATCAGCGAGGCCATGACGTTGACGTGCCCCATCCCACCCTTGAACCGGCCGACGGCGGCGACGCAGAAGTTCAGCAGCCGGTCGGAGATCGTGCCGGCGTTCATGATGTTGGCGGCGACGATGAAGAGCGGCACGGCGAGCAGCAGGAAGCTCTGGTAGATGCCGTCGGCGAGGTTCTTGCCGACCAGGCCGATCGACTGGCCGTTGGCCCAGAGGTAGGCCATCGAGGCGATCAGGATCGAATAGGCGACCGGCACGCCGATTCCGGCGAGAAAGAAGAGCGAGCCGACGCAGATGATGAGTTCGGTGCTCATTCCTTTGGCACCTCGACGAGATGGTGGCCCTCGTCGCCGACGCCGTGGCGCCAGGCCTCGAGGGCGCGCCAGAGGTAGCGCAGCCCGACGACGGCGAGAAACAGGAAGTAGATCGAAAAGATCGGCAGCATCTTCGTCGGCAGCGTCGCCGAGGACTTGAGCCGGAGGATGTACATCTTGTCCCAGGTCGGCAGGATCGAGGCGAGGAGGCCGATCGCGACAATCAGCGCGCCGAGGATGGCGAGCCAGCGGCGGACCGAGGGGCGGACCCAGAGGTAGAGGATGTCGAAGGTGACGTGGTCCTGCTCGCGGACGATGAAGGCGTTGCCCCAGAACACGATCCAGAGCCACATCGCGAGGGTAAACTCGAGCGTCCAGCCGAAGGTGGTGGCCTCGACGATGTGGCCGAAGTTGGCCGCGAACCACGCCGAGCCGACGATGTAACGGACCGCGATCTGCAGGATGAAGGTGGCGAACATCGCCGCCATCATCAGCGCGGCCACGCTTTCGGTGACGCGGTTGAAGGCGTTGAGGACACGGGTCATCGCACGGGCTCCGCCCCTTGGAGGTCAAGCCGGCTGCGGCTCCGGCCGGGTGCCGGGACCGGGGGCGCCGGCCGGGACGGTCCCGGCCGGCGGAGTTCTCCGGAGTGGTGGTTCAGTTGCCGAGCGCGTTGATCTGGTCGAGCACGCCCTCGGGCCAGTCCTCGGCGAACTCGCTGGCCAGATACTCGGCCTGGACATGCTCGCGGAACGCGGCGACGTCGGGCTCGTAGACGGTGAGCCCCTGCTCCTCGAGGAACGCGACGAGCTCTTCCTCCTTCTGGAGCTGGGCCTGGCGGCCGGCTTCCGCCGCGGCGTCGGCGGCGGCCTGGACGGCGGCCTGCTGCTCGGGGGTCATCGCGTCGAACACCGACTTGGACATCGCCAGGTAGTTGAGGTCGACGAGGTGCGAGGTCAGCACGATCTGCTTGGTGACCTCGTAGAACTTGGAGTCGACCACGGTCGGGATCGGGTTGTCCTGGCCGTCGATCGCGCCGGTCTGGAGCGCGGTGTAGACCTCGGTGAAGGCCATCGGCGTCGGGTTGGCGCCGAGCGCCTTGCCGAGGAACTGCCAGGCGTCGGTGCCGGGCATCCGCAGGTTCACCCCGGCGAGGTCGGCCGGCGTGGTGACGTGCAGCTCGCCCTCGGGCTGGCGCAGGTTGACCTGGCGGCGGCCGAGATACATGACCGTGAGCAGTTTCACCCCGAGCTCGTCCTCGACCTTCTGCTTGAAGGGATCCATCAGCGGGTCGTTGAACACCGCGACCTGGTGGGCGGCGTCCTGGTGGACGTAGCCGGCGGTGAAGATCGAGAATTCGGGGAAGAAGGTGGCGAGCTCTTGCGCCGAGGTGATCGACATCTCGAGGTCGCCCGAGGCGATCGCCTCGAGCTCGGTGCCCTGGGCGAAGAGCGCGCCGTTGTAGTGCGGCTCGTAGGAGGCGAACTCGGCCACGGCGGGAGCGAAGACCTGCTCCAGCGCCACCGAGCGCTGGTCGGTCTCGGTCGCGACGGTCGACATGCGGAGCTGGATCTTGTCCTGCGCGTTGGCCATAGGCGCGAGGCTCAGCGCCGCTGCCATTGCGGTGGCGGACAGGAGCGAGCGGCGGGCGAT
>JBFKAV010000104.1:0-12914 GCA_041621405.1 Paracoccaceae bacterium | reverse complement strand
GGTGGAGCGTGGCGTGGCGATCCTGACGCAATCGTCGAACATCGCCATCAACCTGACGATGCAGGCCCGCGGCCTGCCGATCGGCTACGTCGTCACCGCCGGGAACCAGGCCCAGGTGAGCCAGGCCGAGATCGCCATGGGCCTCCTCGAGGACCCCCGCGTGACCGCGATCGGCCTCCATGTCGAGGGCTTCCGCGACCTGCGCGCCTGGGAGGCTTTCGCGGTCAGGGCGCACGAGCTTCGCATGCCGGTGGTGGTGCTGAAGGTGGGACGCTCGGAGGCGGCGCGGGCCGCTACCGTCTCGCACACCGCCTCGCTCGCCGGCGGCGATGCCGGCGCGGCAGCACTGCTCCGGCGCCTCGGCTTCGTCCGCGTGACCTCGCTGCCCGAGCTTCTGGAGACGCTGAAACTCCTGCATGCCTGCGGGCTCCTGCCCTCGAACCGCATCGCATCGATCTCCTGCTCCGGCGGCGAGGCGAGCCTGGCCGCCGACACCGCGCAGGGACGCGGGGTCGTGTTCCCAGCCCTGAACGCTGCCCAGCGTGAGGGCCTGCGGGCCGCGCTGGGGCCGATGGTGGCGCTGGCCAACCCATTGGACTACAACACCTATATCTGGCGCGACACCGCGAAGATGACGGCGGCCTGGGCGGCGATGATGGACCCCTCGCTGGCCTTGACGCTGATCGTCGTCGACTACCCCCGGACCGACCGTTGCGACGCTGCGGACTGGGAGCACGCGACCGAGGCGGCGCTCGCGGCGAAGGCGCGGACCGGGGCGAACGTGGCCCTGGTGGCGACGCTGCCGGAGCTTCTTCCCGAAGCGGTGGCGGCACGGCTGATGGAGGGCGGCGTCGTGCCGATGCACGGGCTCTCCGAGGCGATCGCCGCAGCCGAGGCCGCGGCGTCGCTTCGCGTCGAGCGAGGCTCGGCCCGTAACCTGACACCGCTGCTGCTGCCCTCGCCGCACGCAGCCGCCGTTACACTCTCCGAGACCGAGGCGAAGGCGCGGCTCGCCGCCCACGGCCTCGCCGTGCCGAAGGCCCGGCGCGCGGCGACACCGGGAGAGGCGGCCGAGGCGGCGGCGGAAATCGGCTTCCCGGTCGCGCTCAAGGGCGAGGGCTTCACGCACAAAACCGAAGCCGGCGCCGTGGCGCTGGGGCTTGCCGACGCGGCCGCCGTCGAGCGGTCGGCTCAGGCGATGCAGGCCACCGATTTCCTGGTGGAGGAGATGGTCGAGGGCGCCGTCGCCGAGCTCTTGGTCGGCGTGGTCAAGGATCCCGCCCACGGTTTCGTGCTGACGCTCGGTGCCGGCGGGGTTCTGACCGAGCTCTGGCAGGACACCGCCTCACTCCTGCTCCCCGCTGCGGAGTCCGAGATCGAGGCGGCCCTCGACAGTCTCCGCGTCGGCCGGCTCATCGATGGCTATCGCGGCAAGCCCGGGGCCGATCGCGCGGCGATCCGCGCCGCGGTCACGGCCATCGAGTCCTACGTGATTGCAAACGCGGACCGGGTGGAAGAGGTTGAAGTGAACCCGCTCCTCTGCACGCCCAGGCGTGCGGTGGCGGCAGACGCGCTGATCCGGGAGGCGACATGAGCCCGATCCGAACCTGCAGCGAGGGTGGCATCCTCGAGGTCACGCTCGACCGGCCGAAGGCAAACGCCATCGACCTCGCCACAAGCCGGATCATGGGCGAAATTTTCTCCGGCTTCCGCGACGACCCCGAGCTGCGCGTGGCGATCCTGACCGGCGCGGGGGAAAAATTCTTCTGCCCCGGCTGGGACCTCAAGGCCGCCGCCGCCGGCGACGCGGTCGACGGCGACTACGGCATAGGCGGCTTCGGCGGGCTGCAGGAGCTGCGTGACCTGAACAAGCCGGTGATCGCCGCCATCAACGGCATTGCCTGCGGCGGCGGGCTCGAGCTGGCGCTCTCGGCCGACCTGATCCTCGCCGCCGAGCACGCCACCTTCGCGCTGCCCGAGATCCGCTCCGGCACGGTCGCCGACGCCGCATCGGTGAAGCTCCCGAAGCGCATCCCCTACCACATCGCGATGGAGCTCCTGCTCACCGGGCGCTGGATGGACGTTCACGAAGCCCACCGCTGGGGCCTCGTCAACGAGATCCTGCCCGCCGACAAGCTGATGGACCGCGCCTGGGAACTCGCGCGCCTGCTCGCCTCGGGCCCGCCGCTCGTATACGCGGCGATCAAGGAGGTGGTGCGCGACGCCGAGGATTCGAAGTTCCAGGACACGATGAACCGGATCACGAGGCGTCAGCTCCGCAGCGTCGACATCCTCTACAGCTCGGAGGATCAGAAAGAGGGTGCCCGCGCCTTCGCGGAAAAGCGCGACCCGGTCTGGAAGGGCCGCTGAGGCCGGCCATCCCCGCCCCTTCCCCGTTTGCCAAGTACCCTCCGGGGGGAGTTTCCTCAAAGGCGACGGGGGCGGAAAGCCCGCCCTTTCCCTCACCCCTTGCGGAATGTCGCCACGAATGCGCGGTCGACGCCGTGAGCGCCCTCGCCCCTTCCGTCGTAGATCGGCACCTCGACCAGCGCCAGCCCAGCGACCGGCAGCGCCGCGAGCGCCGGGGCAAAACCGGCTTTCTCGTAATGTCGCGCATTGATCCAAAGCGCGAACAGCGCATCCGGGCGGGCAAGGCGGAGAAGCTCGGGCAGCACCCCGGGGCCGAGATGGCCGAGCGTGAAGGTGCCGGCACTGACGACGGCGGCATAGGCGCCGTCGGGCACGGGCAAGCCCGCCGTCACGTCGCCCTCGATGAGGCGCCGGTAGCAGCCCTTGGCCGACGCCACATTCAGCATCTCGTGCGAGATGTCGGTGCCGTCGATCGGGCCCAGGCCACGAAGCGACAGCCGTTCGGCGACGAGCCCGGTGCCGGCACCGACGTCGAGCACCGGGCCGCCACCGCCAAGGGCGGCGAAGGCGGCGGCCACCGCCTCGGGCAACCGGTAGCCGGTGCCTCGGCAAACTCGGCGTCGTAGCTCGCGGCCCAGTCGGCATAGAGGCGCCGGCTGTCCTCCGGCGTCTTCAGCGCGTAGGCGTCGTCGAGCTTGTCGGGCTTTTCGGCCATGGCGCCGATCCTGCCCACCCCTCCCGGGCGCGGTCAATCGCACCGGCTTGCCTTCGGCACCGGTGGCCAGGATAGTTCTCCCGCCGCGGCCATCGGGGAGGCGAGCGCAAATGTCACCGATAGACCTTCTATGGGTCTTCCTGATCCTCTCGGCGCTGCAGCCTGTGCTGCGCCAGAAGATCCTCGAATACCAGCGCGCGATGAAGATGGCGAAGCTCCAGCGCGAGCGCGGCAGCAAGGTGATCCTGCTCGTGCACCGGCAGGAGACGATGCGTATCCTCGGCTTTCCCCTGATGCGCTTCATCGACATCCACGACAGCGAGCAAGTGCTGCGAGCGATCCGCATGGCCGAGCCCGAGCAGCCGGTTGACCTCGTCCTGCATACGCCGGGGGGTCTGGTGCTCGCCGCGCTGCAGATCGCCCGCGCCGTCGAGGCGCACAAGGGCAAGGTCACCGTCTTCGTACCACATCACGCAATGTCGGGGGGCACGCTGGTGGCGCTGGCCGCCGACGAGATCGTGATGTGCGAGCATTCCGTGCTCGGGCCGATCGACCCGCAGATCGGCCAGTACCCGGCAGCCTCGATCCTGCGCGCGGTCGGGCAGAAGGCGCTGAAGGAGGTGGAGGACGAGACGCTGATCCTCGCGGACATCAGCCGCAAGGCGCTCGACCAGGTGCGCAAGGCCGCGGCCGAGCTTCTGGTCCGCCACATGCCGCGCGAGAAGGCCGA
This sequence comes from Paracoccaceae bacterium, assembly GCA_041621405.1. Classification (GTDB taxonomy): domain Bacteria; phylum Pseudomonadota; class Alphaproteobacteria; order Rhodobacterales; family Rhodobacteraceae; genus JBFKAV01. The sequence continues at coordinate 9,099 of JBFKAV010000104.1, read as the reverse complement.
GGCGCTTGCCGAGACGCTGTCGAGCGGGACCTGGACACACGACTACCCGATCGACGCGGCCGAGGCCCGCGGCCTGGGGCTTCCGGTCTCGCTCGACATGCCCGACGACGTCCTGGAGTTGATGACCCTCTATCCGCAGCCGGTGCGCCAGCAGAAGGGCGTGGAATACTTGCCCGAAATGCCGCGCCCCGGGCGCAAGGGCGGCTGAAACCCGGCCGGTCCGTGGCTCAGGCCGGTGCCAGCCGGATCAGGTGATACTCGTTGCGGCCGGCGAAGACCTCCTCGCGATTCGAGGGGCGCTCGATGCGTTTCAGCGTCTTCTTCAGCAGCCGCTCCAGCAGGAACGACTTCACCGGATTGGTTCGGCGGAACTCTTCGCGGAACCGCGCGGCGAAGGGCGCGAGGTGCACGTTCTTGATGTGGTCGAAGACGTAGAAGGTGGGCTGGATCGCCTCTGTCAGGTCCTCGTCGTGCACGACCTTGAGCTTGCCCTGGCGTTCCACCTCGGCGAGGAAATCGGCATGGGTGCCGCGCGTGCCGTCGGTCGCGGAGACCGTTCCGGGGCGGCGGAAGTAGTCGAAGATCACCGCGCCGTTCGTGGAGTAACGGGCGATCTGGGCGAGCGCAGAAGCGAGGTCGATGTAGTGGAAGCTCTCGGCGAAGATGCAGAGGTCGAAGCGCTTGTCGGTCTCGAATTCCTCGAACTTCGTGGTGTGGACGGTGGAGGTCTTGGGAAGCTTCCGGCGGGCCATCTCGTTCAGCTGCTCGGAGGGGCAGAGGCACTCGAGATCGTAGCCGAGCCGGGTCAGCGCCGCGGCGTTCGAGCCTGTGCCCGAGCCGACGTCGAGGATCGTCTTGGTGCCCTCGGGGATGGTGGCGGCGAGCAGGTCAAAATAGGCCTGCTGGGCGCGGCCGAAGGCCTCGGCCGAAGGCGTCTCGGGCGGGCCGTCGGGGAAGTAGCCGTAGTGCAGGAAGCCGTGGCCGTAGACGACCTCGGACAGCAGCGCCTCGAAATCGAGCTCGTAATCCTTGTCCTTCACGGGACCCTCCAAGTCTGGTCGGCTCCGCATAGAGATGTGGGCCTCGCTTGTCGAGGGTGGGTCGCTTGCCATTGCGCCGGGCGGCGCCGATAGTCCGGCGCATGGCGGAAACCCTTCTGTCGATCGGGCATGGCTATTCGGCCGAGGCGCTGGCCCGGCGTCTCATGCCGCAGGGCTGGCGGGTGATTGGTACCACGCGCAGCCCGGAGCGGGCTGAACAGCTCCGCTCAAGGGGCGTTGAGGCGGTGATCTGGCCAGGCGCGAACCTACGCCCGGCGATCGCCGATGCCACGCACCTGCTCTCGTCGGTCTCGCCACGGAATGGAGACCCGGTGATTGCCGCACTTGGTGAGGAGATCGCCGCCGCGGCGCCGCATCTCGCCTGGGTGGGCTATCTTTCCACCACCGGCGTCTACGGCGACCGCCAGGGCGGCTGGGTGGACGAGGCGAGCCCGCTCGCTCCTGCAACCCGGCGCGGCGCGGCGCGGGTCGAGGCCGAGCAGGAATGGCAGGCGCTGGCCCGGCGCGTGGGGCTGCCCTTGCACATCTTCAGGCTCGCCGGCATCTACGGCCCCGGCCGCGGGCCGTTCGAGAAAGTGCGGGCCGGCGCGGCACGAAGGATCGTCAAGCCCGGGCAGGTGTTCAGCCGCATCCACGTGGACGACATCGCGCAGGTGCTCGAGGCCTCGATGGCGCGTCCCGATCCCGGCGCCGTCTATAACGTCTGCGACGACGAACCGGCGCCGCCCGAGGACGTGCTGACCCATGCCGCCGAGCTCCTCGGCCTGCCGCCGCCGCCCGAGGTGGCCTACGAGGCGGCCGAGCTGTCCGAGATGGCGCGCAGCTTTTACGCCGAGTCGAAGCGCGTGCGGAACGACCGGATCAAGCGGGAGCTGGGCGTCCGGCTGTTCTACCCGGATTACCGCACCGGCCTTGCCGCCGTGCTCGCGGCCGAGGCAGGCGTCAGTTCCGGCGGCGCTGCTCGAAGTTGATCGAGAACATCGAGGGCGGGTAGGTCTGCCCGGTCTCCAGCCCGTCGAGAACGACCGTTGTCTCGTAGCCGACCTCGTCGGTCACCACCCATTGCCTCAGTTGCACCGGGTTGGCGGTGAAGATCAGCCGGATCCTGCCGAATTCCGGGTGCTCGGGGTCCTGCGCCACCACCGAGGTGCCCTCGCCCGTCTCCTCGTGCGCCACCACCATGCGGGCGCGCGAAAGGTCGATGTTGTTTGCCAGGATCAGGTTCAGCGGTGTGCGGCGAAGCGGGTATTGCTCGGGCGGCTGGTTCGACTTCGAATCGAAGATCGCGACCTGGCCGGCGGAGGCCAGCACCAGCGCTTCGTCGGGCGGATCATACTCGAACCGCATCCGGTTCGGCCGGTGGATGAAGACGCGGCCCGTCGAGCGGCTGCCGTCGGCGTTGAACTGGGTGAACGCGGCCTCGGCGGTGCGCAACCCGTTGAGATAGCGCGAGATCTCGGCCAGCGACAGCTTGGCGGCGAAGGCGGGCACAGAGGCCAGCGCAAGCACGGCGGGCGAGAGGAGGAGGCTGCGGCGAAACGGGTCCATGGCGGGTCCTAGGTCTGCTCGTTGGGGCTTGTTGCCCGTTCAGATGGGGTCACACCAGTCCCGAATGAAGTGCTAGGCAATAACACGCCCGTCATCGACCTGCGGTTATTGCCTGTCACACCCGTACCGCCGCCGATTGCCGCCGCCACGCGCCGGGGGGCAGCCCCGTGACCCGCTTGAACGCCCGGCTGAACGCCGCTTCGGAGGCATAGCCGACCTGCGCTGCCACATCCGCGACCGGCTCGGCCCCGTCGCTCAGCCGTCGTGCGGCAAGGTGGATGCGCCAGTCGCCGAGGTAGCGCATCGGCGATTGCCCGACCTGGCGCGAGAAGCGCTCGGCCAGGACGCTTCGCGAGGCGCCGACCGTCCGAGCGAGTTCGGCGAGCGTCCAGTCCCGCCCCGGGTCGCCGTGCAGCGCGTCGAGCGCGCGCGCGGTCACCGGGTCCCGCAGGCCCGCGAGCCAGCCCGTCGCACCGGCGCCGAGGCCGGCGGCGTGCCGGCGCAGGACCTCGGCGAACATCAGCTCGCTGAGCCCGAGCCGCATCGACGCGCCTCCGGCGCCGTCGGATTGCAGTTCGGCCAGCGCCAGCGGGATCAGGTTGTCGAGAAGGTCGCCCGCCGGCCCGTGCCGGATGTGGATCATGCGCGGCAGCGACCGGAACAGGGGGTTCGAGGGCAGGAAGTCACAGCCGAGATAGCCGCAGAGGAACCGCGCCCGCGGCATGCCGCCACCGCCCTCGGGAATCACGAAGGGAAGCTTTCCGGCGGCGAGGTCGCGGAAGAAGTCCAGCACACCGTCGCGGTCGAAAAGCGGGCGCGAGCCCGCCTCGTCGGAGATCCGGTAGCCGTCGGCATGCGGGAATACCAGCACGTCGCCGGTGTCGAACCGGACCTCGCCGCCGCCGGCCAGCGCGGCCCGGCCGCGCCCCTCCACCGCGATGTGGTAGGAGACCACGTGCCGCGCCCGGGGCAGGATCAGGTCGGCGAAGTCGCCGGCCGGCGGTACCTCGATGCACCAGGGCGAGGACACGTCGACCAGGAAAAACAGCGCTCCTTCGAGCCGCATGGCGCGCAGCACGTGCGACAGCGCGTCGCGGTCGCCCCCTGCGCTTCGCGGCACTGTTCCGGACTCCGGGGCAAGGGTTCCGGACCCCGGGTCATGGAGGGATTGCGGACGGGTCATTAGCCTCCTTCCGACGGAACACAATATAGGTCCGGTTCGGCCGGGCCGGAAGGAAATGCCATGGAAGCCGCCTCCGATACCCTGTCTCCAGCCGAAGTCTACGACCGGGATTTCGTGCCGGCACTGTTCGGCCCCTGGGGCCGGGTGATCGCCGGAATGGCCGGCGTCGCGCCCGGTGACCGGGTGCTCGACGTCGCCTGCGGCACCGGTGCCCTGGCCCGGGCGGCGGCCGAACTGGCCGGCGCGGGCGGCCACGTCACCGGCCTCGACGCCAATCCGGAGATGCTCGCCGTCGCCCTCCGCAAATCGGACGGCATCGCGTGGCACCAGGGCCGGGCGGAACGGCTTCCCTTCCCCGACGCCAGCTTTGACGCAGTGGCGAGCCAGTTCGGCATGATGTTCTTCGACGACCGTCCTGCGGCGCTGCGCGAGATGCTCCGCGTGCTGCGCCCCGGCGGGCGCATGGCGGTCGCGGTCTGCGGCCCGATCGCCCATTCGGAGGGCTACGACACGCTGGCGCGCCTGCTCGACCGGCTGTTCGGTCCCGACGTGGGCGAGGCCTTCCGCGCGCCCTTCTGCCTCGGCGACGCGGCCGAACTTGTCCGCATCGCCCGCGCCGCCGAGCTGCCCGGCGCCGAAGTCCGCGAGGTCGACGGCGAAGTCCGCTTCGGGTCGATCGACGACCTGGTCTCGGCCGAGCGCGCCTGCGTCTGGACGTTGGGCGGCCTCTTGGACGACCGGCAGTTTGACTGCCTGCGCAAGGAAGCCGCGACCGAACTTGCCCGCTTCCGCGACGCCAAGGGGCAGGTGCGCTTCGCGATGCCGGCGCTCGTCGTGACGGCCGCGAAGCCCGGCTGAGGCCTACTGTTCCGGTACCAGGATCTCTCGCTTGCCGACGTGGTTGGCGGCGCCGACGAGGCCCTCGTCCTCCATCTGCTCCACCAGCCGGGCGGCCTTGTTATAGCCGATCCCGAGCTTGCGCTGGATGTAGGAGGTCGAGACCTTGCGGTCCTTCAGCACCACCGCCACCGCCTGGTCGTAGAGCTGATCGTCACCACCGTCGCCTCCGAGACCGAGCACCAGATCGATGTCGTCGGCCTTGTCGTCATCCGGCCCCTCGACCACCGAGCCCACGTATTCCGGGGGGCCGTAGGACTTGAGGTGGGTGACGATCTCCTCGACTTCCTCGTCGGAGACGAACGGCCCGTGCACGCGGCTGATCCGGCCGCCGCCGGCCATGTAGAGCATGTCACCCTGGCCAAGGAGCTGCTCGGCGCCCATCTCGCCCAGAATCGTGCGGCTGTCGATCTTGGAGGTCACCTGGAAGCTGATCCGGGTCGGAAAGTTCGCCTTGATCGTGCCGGTGATCACGTCGACCGAGGGCCGCTGGGTGGCCATGATGAGGTGGATGCCCGAGGCGCGGGCCATCTGCGCCAGGCGCTGGATGCAGGCCTCGATCTCCTTGCCGGCCACCATCATCAGGTCGGCCATCTCGTCGACGATCACCACGATGTAGGGCAGCGTCTCAGGGGTGAATTCGTCGGTTTCGAAGATCGGGTTGCCGGTCTCCTCGTCGAAGCCGGTCTGCACCGTGCGCGAGAACATCTCGCCCTTGCCCTGCGCGTCCTTCACGCGGCCGTTGTAGCCCTCGATGTTCCTGACCCCCATCTTCGACATCTTGCGGTAGCGCTCCTCCATCTCGCCTACGACCCACTTCAGGGCGACGACGGCCTTCTTGGGGTCGGTGACGACGGGGGAGAGCAGGTGCGGAATGCCGTCGTAGACCGAGAGTTCCAGCATCTTGGGGTCGATCATGATCAGCCGGCACTCGTCGGGGGAAAGCTTGTAGACCAGCGATAGGATCATGGTGTTGATCGCCACCGACTTGCCCGAGCCGGTGGTGCCGGCGATCAGCAGGTGCGGCATCTTGGCGAGGTTCGCCACCACCGCGTCGCCGCCGATGTCCTTGCCGAGTGCCAAGGGCAGCTTCTGGTTGCCGTCGCCGAAGTCGCGCCCCGAAAGGATTTCGCGCAGCACCACTTTCTCGCGGTGGGCGTTCGGCAGCTCGATGCCGATCACCGAGCGGCCGGGGACGGTGGAGACGCGGGCCGAGAGTGCTGACATCGAGCGGGCGATATCGTCGGCGAGGCCAATCACGCGGCTGGCCTTGACGCCGGGGGCGGGCTCAAGCTCGTACATCGTGACCACCGGGCCGGGACGGACCGAGACGATCTCGCCCTTGACGCCGTAGTCGTCGAGCACGGTCTCCAGCATCCGCGCGTTTTCCTCCAGCGCCTCGTTCGAAAGGTGGTGGCGCTTGATCTCGGTGGGGCTGGCAAGAAGCGACAAGGGCGGCGGCTCGTAGGCCACGGGCGCAGCCTCGAAGGGCAGCACCGGCTGGCGCTCGGCCTCGGCCTTGCGCGAGGGCGGCGCCGGCCTGGCCGGCGTCTGCACCACCGCCTTCGGCGCATAGATGTCGGGGCTGGGCGTGCGCAGGGTCAGCTGGACTCCGCTGTCGGCCAGCGTCTCGTAGGCGGCGAAGAGCCGGTCCTCGTCGTCCTCCGGCGCCTGGCGCAGCGGCTCGGGGGCGCGGTGGGCGGCGGTCAGCGGCGGCTCGACGCGGCGGGGGGCGCCGTCGATCTCGACCGGGCGCACAGGCTTGCCGAGGCTCATTCGGTTCTGGATCGCCGAGGAGATCCGGGCGCGGATGCGGTCCTCGCTGGGCGCGTCAAGCGCGGACGCGGGAAGCTCGGGCTCGACCAGCTCGGGCTCCGGCGTGCGGCGCACGACGCCGGGCAGCCGGGAAAGCAGGCCCTGGCGCTCGGGCTTCGCCGGAGCGGCGGCGGCGCGTTCAGGCGTGGCGGCGCGACGCGCAGTGGTCAGCGCCGGCTCGGAGCGAAGAGGTGCCGGGGAGTCGAAGCGCTCGGCCGCCTCGGCGCTGGCCGCACGGCGGTCGTCGAAGCGCCCCTTCAGCGCGCGCGCGCCGCTCGCCGCGCCCCGTGCGCCGCGGCCAATCAACGCGGCAAGCTGGGCGTAGCCGAGGATCGAGCCGACAAGGAGGATGCGAAGGACGAGCTTCAGCTCGCGCCGGTCGAAGCCGAGCACGAAGAGCCCGAGCGCGACCAGGCCCGCCGCGGCGAGAAGCGAGAGCAGCTTCAGCGCCAAGCCGGGCCCGAGCGGCAGCAGCCCCAGGAGCGCGCCGAGCACGGTGTCGCCGAAGAGCCCGCCGAGGCCGAAGGAATGAGTCCAGCCCGCGGGCGGCACGTGGGTCGAGGCGTAGATCGCGGCGAGCGCGATGGCGATCGGCGCGAAGACCAGCCGCGTCAACGCCCGGTCCGAGCCACGGTGCAGCAGGAAGCGCAGGCCCCAGACAAGTGCCACGGCGGCGATCCCCCAGGCGCCGAAGCCCACGATCACGGTGAGCGGCGAGGCGATCGAGGCACCGAAGCGGCCGAGCATGTTCTCGGCCTCGGCGTCAGTAGCGGAGAGCCAGGAAGGGTCCTCGGGCACGTATGAGCCGAGCATCAGGGCCACCGCGACTCCGGCCGCGATCAGGCCCGCGCCGACGAGCTCCTTGCCGCGCCGCTCGATCACGGCCTGGGTCTTCTGGTCCAAAAGCGGGTCGCGCCGTTTCGCCGGATAGGATGCCATGCCGTTCTCGTCCCTACTTGTACAGACAGTCGCGCAGGAGCGTCAGCCCGCGCTCAGTTTCGTGCCGGGGCGCCACGAGGGCCACGCGCAAGTAGCCCCGCCCCGGATTCTCTCCCTTGACCTCGCGCCCGAGGTAGGCGCCGGGCAGCACCCGAACGCCGGTCTCGCGCCAGAGCCTCAGCGCCGCCGCCTCGCCGTCCTCGACAGGCAGCCAGAGAAAGAAGCCGCCCCGGGGCGGGGGGTAACCTGGGATGCCGGCGAAGATTTCGTCGGCGATCCGGTATTTCGCGCGGTAAAGTGCGCGGCTCTCCTCGACATGCGCCTCGTCGCTCCAGGCGCGTTCGGCCACGCGCTGCAACGGCAGCGGCAAGGGCGCGCCGGCGTAGGCGCGGAGCTGGCGAATGCGGGCGATGCCCCTGGCGCCGCCGGCGACGAAGCCAGAGCGCAGGCCGGGGAGGTTCGAGCGCTTCGAAAGGGAGTGGAAGGCGAAGACCCGCTCGGGGTCGGTGCCGGTGGCCTCGGCCATCTCGAGAACGCCGGGGGGCGCGGCGTCGCGGTAGAGCTCGGAATAGCATTCGTCCGCGAAGACGAGGAAATCGTGGCGTTCGGCGAGCGCCAGAAGCTCCGCCCAGTAGTCGCGCGACGCGATCGCGCCCTGCGGGTTCGAGGGCGAGCAGAGGAACGCGACCGCCGTGCGGTCGAGCATGTCCTTCGGCAGGCTCGCGTAGTCGGGCAGGAAGCCGTTGGCCGCCGAGGCGGGAACGTAGACCGGCTTGGCGCCGACAGCGAGCGCGGCCACGGCGTAGACCTGGTAGAATGGGTTCGGAGTCAGCACCACCGGTCGCTTGCCGCGCTTGGCTTCCGGGCAAAGCGCGAGAACGGCGTTGAACAGCCCCTCGCGTGTACCATTGAGCGCCATCAGCCGCTCCGGCCCGATCGTGACGCCGTAGCGCAGGTGGAGCCAGGCCAAGATCGCGGCGAGCAGCTCGAGCGAGCCCTCGTTCGGCGGGTAGCTGCCGAAGCCCTCGGCGTTGTGGGCAATGACCTCGGGCACCCAGGCCGGGAAGGCATGCCGCGGCTCGCCGATACTCATGGCGATGGGCTCGCCGCCCGGATCGCGGGCGTCGAGCAACGTCCGCAGGCGCGGAAACGCGTACTCGGGTAGGTTCGAAAACCGCTCCGGTTGGTCCATTACTGCCTCAAGGCCGGGGTCTTTCTGCCCCGAATTGCCGCCAGAATAGCGGCCGAAACCCGGCCGGTCCAGAAAAAGGCAGGCACGGATTGGGGTTGGACGCGGTTTCTGTGGCTTTTTCGACTCTGCCGCCCGCGGAGCGATGCTCAGCCGAGCGCGGCCTCGGCAGCGGCGCCGAGGCGCAGGAGGCGTTCCTCGGCCAGCGGCGGCGCAAAGAACATGATGCCGCACGACGGCCGCCCGGTCGGCAGGGTCAGCGCCGAGACGCCCATGAGATTGCCGGTCGTGGTGTTGCGAAGCGCCAGGCGATTCTCGGTCTGGTAGTAGTCGCCATCGGCCAGAAGCCGCCTCTCGTTCGGAGGCAGGGTCGCCGTGGTGGGCAGGATCACCGCGTCGAAGGCCCCCGTGGCGGCATAGTAGCCTTCGCGCAGCGCCCGGAGCCTGATCCAGGCCGCCACGAAATC
>JBFKAV010000103.1:0-12993 GCA_041621405.1 Paracoccaceae bacterium | reverse complement strand
ACGCGCACCGCGGCCCATGCCGACGAATACGTGCGGCTGCGGCCCGGTTCCGACGTGGCGCTGATCTGGGGCATCCTCTGGCACATCTTCGAGAACGGCTGGGAGGACAAGGAGTTCATCCGCACCCGGGTCTGGGGCATGGACCAGATCCGCGACGAGGTGAAGAAGTGGACCCCCGCGGAGACCGAGCGGGTGACCGGCGTGCCCGGTAGCCAGCTCGAGCGGGTGGCGCGCACGCTCGCCAACAACCGCCCGGCCACCGTGATCTGGTGCATGGGCGGCACCCAGCACACCAACGGCAACAACAACACCCGGGCCTACTGCGTGCTGCAGCTTGCGCTCGGCAACATGGGCCGGGCCGGCGGCGGCACCAACATCTTCCGCGGCCATGACAACGTGCAGGGCGCCACCGACCTCGGCGTCCTGGCCGACACGCTGCCGGGCTACTACGGACTGGCAGACGGCTCCTGGGCGCACTGGGCGCGGGTCTGGGAAGAGGACCTCGACTGGCTGCGCGGCCGCTTCGCGGTGATGCCGGGCGCCGGCGCCGACGGCAAGGACCGGATGATGATCAACGAGACCGGGATCCCGGTCTCGCGCTGGATCGACGGCGTGCTGGAGGCCAAGGAGAACCTCGATCAGCCCGACAACACCCGGGCGATGGTGTTCTGGGGCCATGCGCCGAACTCGCAGACCCGCCTGCCGGAGATGAAGACGGCGATGGAGAAGCTCGACCTGCTGGTCGTGATCGACCCCTACCCGACGATGACGGCGGTGATGAACGACCGCACCGACGGCGTCTATCTGCTGCCGGCGGCGACCCAGTTCGAGACCTACGGCTCGGTCACCGCCTCGAACCGCTCGCTGCAATGGCGCGAGAGGGTGGTGGAGCCGGTCTTCGAGAGCCGGCCGGACCAGAACATCATGGCGATGTTCGCCGAGAAGTTCGGCTTCGCCGACCGGATGTTCCGCAACATCGAGGTAAACCAGACCGACCGCGGGCCGGAGCCGCTGATCGAGGACCTGACGCGGGAGTTCAACCGCGGCATGTGGACGATCGGCTATACCGGCCAGTCGCCCGAGCGGATGCGGCTCCACATGGAGAACCAGCACACGTTCGACAAAACCACGCTGCGTGCCGTGGGCGGTCCGGCGGACGGCGACTACTACGGCCTGCCCTGGCCGAGTTGGGGCACGCCCGAGATGAACCATCCGGGCTCGCCCAACCTCTACGACATCTCGGTCCCGGTGGCCGAGGGCGGCATGGGCTTCCGTGCCCGCTTCGGCGTGGAGCGCGACGGCGACAATCTCCTCGCCGAGGGCGTCTACCCGGTCGGCTCGGAAATCCAGGACGGCTATCCCGAGTTCACCATGCAGATGCTGATGGACCTCGGCTGGGACGCCGACCTGACCGACGCGGAGCGCACCGCCATCGAGGCGGTGGGCGGTCCGACCGCCAACTGGAAGACCGACCTTTCGGGCGGCATCCAGCGGGTGGCGATCAAGCACGGCTGCGCGCCCTACGGCAACGCCAAGGCGCGCGCGGTGGTCTGGACCTTCCCGGACCCGGTGCCGCTGCACCGCGAGCCGCTCTACTCCAACCGGCGCGACCTCGTGGCCGACTATCCGACCTACGAGGACAAGAAGTTCTGGCGGGTGCCGACGATGTACGCGTCGATCCAACAGAACGACTTCAGCCAGGAGTATCCGATGATCCTCACCTCGGGCCGACTGGTCGAGTACGAGGGTGGTGGCGACGAGTCGCGGTCGAACCCGTGGCTGGCCGAGCTCCAGCAGAACATGTTCGTCGAGGTCAACCCGAGGGACGCCAACAACCTCGGGGTCCGCGACGGCGCCCAGGTCTGGGTCGAAGGCCCGGAGAAGGGCAGGGTGCTGGTCAAGGCGCTCATCACCGAGCGGGTGGCCCCCGGCGTCGCCTTCATGCCGTTCCACTTCGGCGGCTGGTTCCAGGGCGAGGATCAGAGGCACAAGTATCCACCGGGGGCGGATCCATACGTCCTCGGGGAGGCATCCAACACCGCGCAGACCTATGGCTACGACTCGGTCACCCAGATGCAGGAGACCAAGGCCACGCTCTGCAAGATCACGGCTGCGTAAGGGAGGAATGAAAGATGGCTAGAGCGAAGTTCCTCTGCGACGCCGAGCGCTGCATCGAGTGCAACGCCTGCGTCACGGCCTGCAAGAACGAGCACGAGGTGCCCTGGGGCATCAACCGGCGCCGGGTGGTGACGATCCAGGACGGCAAGCCCGGTGAGCGCTCGATCTCGGTGGCCTGCATGCACTGCTCGGACGCGCCCTGCATGGCGGTCTGCCCGGTGGACTGCTTCTACCAGACGGCCGACGGCATCGTGCTGCACTCCAAGGACCTCTGCATCGGCTGCGGCTACTGCTTCTATGCCTGCCCGTTCGGGGCGCCGCAGTATCCGCAGGCCGGCAACTTCGGGTCCCGCGGCAAGATGGACAAGTGCACCTTCTGCGCCGGCGGCCCGGAGGAGGACATGTCCGACGCCGAGTTCCAGAAGTACGGCCGGAACCGGATCGCCGAAGGCAAGCTGCCGATCTGCGCCGAGATGTGCTCGACCAAGGCGCTGCTCGCCGGCGACGGCGACGACGTCTCGGCGATCTACCGCGAGCGCGTCGTCGCCCGCGGCTTCGGCTCGGGCGCCTGGGGCTGGGGCACGGCCTACGACCAGAAGGGCGGATGAGGTCTCGAGAACCGGACGGGGCGGCCGCGGCGCCGCCCCGATCCTGTGCCGCCTAGCGGCAAGGCTGAAGGGGCGGGCCATGGCTCGCCCCCAATCATCTGGGTGGAGAAGCAGATGACCTTCCTGACACGGATATCGCTGGCGCTTGCGCTGATCTTCGCCGGATCGCTCGCGGCCATGGCGCAGACCGGAGAGGCGCCGGAGGCCGGCGCGGTGGTGCCGCGGCAGACCCTGGAGGACATCCTGGCCCGGCAGGCGGGCGAGGGCCCGGCGCGCGAGCCGCGCGACTTCGGCACCGCGGCCGACCGGGCGGCCGACATCAGCGGCCAGCTCGGCACCCTCGGCGGCGTTTCAGACGCCGAGGTCTGGGAGGCGCTGCGCTTCGGCACCGCCGACGTCCGCGTCTCGGCCGGCGGACCGCCGGCGCGGGTGCTGATGCAGGACGGCGGCATGTGGTGGCGCGAGGTACGCGAGGGGCCGCTGGCCACCTACGGCGGCTACGGGCTGCTGGCGGTGATCGGGTTCCTCGCGGTGTTCTACCTGCTTCGCGGCCGGATCCGGATCGAGCACGGCTTCGCCGGCAGGAAGATTCTGCGCTTCAACGCGATCGAGCGTTTCGCGCACTGGCTGCTGGCGGGTTCGTTCATCCTCCTCGGGATCACCGGCCTGATCACGCTCTTCGGCCGCATGGGGCTGATCCCCTTGATGGGCAGGGAGGCCTACGCCATGCTCGCCGGCTATTCCAAGTGGGTGCACAACAACTTCAGTTGGGCCTTCATCGCGGGGCTGGTCCTCGTGTTCCTGTTCTGGGTCCTGCACAACCTGCCGAACCGCACCGATCTGGTCTGGTTCGCCAAGGGCGGCGGCATCATCGGCAAGGCCCACCCGCCGGCGAAGAAGTTCAATGCCGGCCAGAAGCTCATCTTCTGGTCGGTGATCCTGCTCGGCGGATCGATCGCGGCGACCGGGCTGTCGCTCCTGTTCCCCTTCGAGTTGCCGATGTTCGCCGCGACCTTCGCCAAGCTCAACGACTTCGGGGTGCCGGGGCTTCTCGGGATGGAGCCGTTCCCGACCCAGCTCGCGCCGCACGAGGAGATGCAATACGCGCAGCTCTGGCACGCGATCGTCGCCTTCGTGCTGATGGGGATCATCATCGCGCACATCTACATCGGCACGCTCGGCATGCAGGGCGCCTTCGACGCCATGGGTGACGGCGAAGTGGACCTGAACTGGGCCAGGGAGCACCACAGCCTCTGGGTCGAGGAGGTCGAGGCGAAGCAGGCCGCCGACAAGCGCGCGGCGGCGACGCCAGCCGAATAGGCCGATGCGGGGCGCGGCGCTGATCCTGCCGGCATTGCTGGCGACGGCGGCGGCGGCCGAGGCCGAGGGCTTCCGCGCCTTCGACGGCCACGGCGGCCCGGTGATGGATGTGGCGGTCTCGGCCGATGGCTCGCAGCTCCTGACCGCGAGCTTCGACTACGCGGTCGGGTTCTGGCGGGGCGACGCGGCGCCGGTCTGGCTCGAGGGCCACAACGCGGCGGTGAACGCAGCCGCCTTCCTGCCCGGCGACCGGGCGGTGTCGGGCGGCGACGATTTCGCGATGATCCTGTGGGACCTCGCCACCGGAAAGGCGATTCGGCGCATGGAGGGGCACCAGGGCAAGGTCATGGCGGTCGCACCGAGCCCCGACGGCAGCATCATCGCCTCGGCCAGCTGGGACGGCACGGTGCGGCTCTGGCGGACCGAGACCGGCGAGGTGCTGGCGGTGCTCGAGGAGCACCAGGGCAGCGTGAACGACGTGGTCTGGGCCAAGGGCGGCGCCGTGCTCTACACCGCCGGCTACGACGGCACGGTGATCGAGTGGGACGCGGCCGACCGCCGGCCGCTCCGCCGCATGGCGAGCCACGGCTTCGGGGTGAACGTCCTGGCGCTCGACGAGGCGGCCGGCTGGCTCGCCTACGGCGCGCTCGACGGCGGCGTCAGGGTGCTCGACATCGCGACCGGCGCGGAGCTTGCCGATCTGAGCGGCGACCGCCGGCCGATCCTGGCGCTGGCGCGGTCGCCCGACGGCGGCCGGCTCGCGATCAGCGACGGCGAGGGCTACATCATGGTGGTCGAGACCGGCGACTGGCGCATCGAGCACGATTTCCGCGCCGCCGTGAACGGCCCGATCTGGGCGCTGGCCTTCGATGGCGACGGCGGTGGCATCGTCGCCGGCGGCATCGCCGACGAGGCCTATCTCTGGCCGCTCGACGCCACCGACAGCCAGCCGCGGCTGGCGGAGTTGCGGCGTCGGTTCCACACCGACCCGGCCGAGGTGTCGAACGGCGAGCGTCAGTTCCTGCGGAAATGCTCGATCTGCCACTCGCTCGGCGCCGACGGCGAGCGCCGGGCCGGGCCCTCGCTTTACGGCGTGTTCGGCCGCCGCGCCGGCACGCTGGCAGGTTATGCCTACTCGCCGGCCCTGAGCGGCAGCCGGATCGTGTGGTCGGAGGAGACCATCGACCAGCTGTTCGAGCTCGGCCCCGACCACGTGACCCCGGGCAGCAAGATGCCGATGCAGCAGATCGCCTCGCCGGAGGACCGGGCCGACCTGATCGCTTTCCTCAAGCGCGAGACCGATCGCGAAGAAACGGAGTGAGAAAAGATGCGCGTGATGTTCCTTGCCTTCGCCGTGACGATCCTATCCGCTTTCGCCGCCGACTACGCGCTCGACCGGATCGGGTTCTCGTCGCAGGAACGCCAATCGTCGCCGGAGAGCGTGCGGCTCGGGGGCTAGGAGCCAGCCGAGCGCAGTCCGGGCGCGGCGATCGCCCGGTGGCACCAGGCGGAGAGCGGCGCGAGTTCGGCCGGCAGCACCTCGGCGATGCCGCCGGTGAAGGCGAGGAAGGCATCAAGGTTCGAGCGGTTGACGGCGGTGAGCACGGGGATCTCCTCGGCCAGCGCCATCGCGATCAGCGGACGGAACCCCCGGCCCTCGGCCTCGTGCTTGCCGAACTTGTTGACGATGACCAGGTCGGCCGGCCTCCGCAGCCCCCGTTCGGCCAGCGCCACCGCGCGCTCGAGCCCGTCGGTGTCGAGCCGGCAGCCCCTGGCGCCGCGACCGAGGTTCTGGCTGATGCGCACCGTCTCGTCGCTGCCGAGGATGCGCAGCTCCATGTCGCAGCGCCCGTCGTCGGCGCGTTCGAGGTTGATCTGGACCGTGCCGGCAAGGCGCGCGCCCTCGGCCTCGAGCCGCAGGGCCAAGTCGGCAAGAAGCCGGTCGGTCGCGCCGCGCCCCTCGCTGGTGAAGAATGCCAGCATCGCCCGTTCCCGCTGCTCACCCCTGGCCGCCCTTGCGCCCCGAACGGCAGCCCTACATTATGCCGGCGAGACGGGAAACCCAAGCGATGACAGAGGAAAAGGCGATCCTCCCGAACCCGGACGACCCGGCGCTGACGCGGCGCGTCGTGGGCACCGATCACAGCGGCGCGGCGATCGAGACCGCGGTGATCGTGGAGCGGCCGCTGACGATCTTCCTCAATTCCCAGGAGATCGTCACGGCGATGACGATCGGCGACTACCCGCGCTACCTGGCGCTGGGGTTCCTCCTGAACCAGGGGATGCTCAGGCCCGACGACGTGGTGACGGCCGTTGACTTCGACGAGGAGCTGGAGACCGTGGTGGTCCGCACCGAGCGCGCGACCGGCTACGAGGAGAAGGTGAAGAAGAAGACCCGGACCTCGGGCTGCGCGGTCGGCACCGTCTTCGGCGACATGATGGAGGGGATCGAGGGCCTGACGCTGCCGCCGGCCGAGCTGCGCACCAGCTGGCTCTACGCGCTCGCCCGCGAGATCAACACGATGCCCTCGCTCTACCTCTCGGCCGGGGCGATCCACGGCACGGTGCTCTGCGAGCGGGACCGGGTGCTGGTCTACATGGAGGACGTCGGGCGCCACAACGCGGTCGACAAGATCGCGGGCTGGATGTTCAGCGAGGGCGTGCGGGCCGAAGACAAGATCCTCTACACCACCGGGCGGCTGACCTCGGAGATGGTGATCAAGTGCGCGCAGATGGGGATCCCGATCCTCGCCTCGCGCTCGGGCTTCACCGCCTGGGGCGTGGAGATCGCGCGCGAGGTGGGGCTGACGCTGATCGGCCGGCTCCGCGGCAAGCGCTTCGTCTGCCTTTCGGGCGAGGAGCGGCTGGTGCGGGATGCCGACGCCGAGACCGTGCCAGAGGAGGCCGCGAAGCACCGGCGGAAGGCGGCGATCGGTGACTGAGCCGCTGCCCGGGATCATCCTCGCCGGGGGGCTCGCCACCCGGATGGGGGGCGGCGACAAGTGCCTGAAGGCGCTCCGCGGGCGCCGGATCATCGACCACGTGATCGAGCGGCTTGCGCCGCAATGCGCCCCTCTCGCGCTCAACGCCAACGGCGATCCGGCGCGGTTCGCCAATCTCGGGCTGCCGGTCCTGCCGGATTCGGTCGCCGGCCATCCCGGGCCGCTTGCCGGCGTGCTCGCGGGAATGGACTGGGCGGCCTCGCTTGGGGCCGCGCATGTCGTATCGGTGGCCGCCGACACGCCGTTCTTCCCCGCCGACCTGGTGGCCCGGCTCTGGCAGGCGCGGGGCCCGGAAGGGCTCGCGCTCGCCGCCACGCGGGAGGGCGGCGGCCGGCCGATGCGGCACCCGACCTTCGGCCTCTGGCCGGTGGCCTTGCGCGACGATCTTCGTGCGGCGCTGGCGGAGGGCTTACGGAAGATCGTGCTCTGGACCGACCGGCACGGCACGGGGACCGCCGAATTCGGCACCGAGCCCTTCGATCCCTTCTTCAACATCAACACGCCCGAGGACGTCGCCGAGGCCGAGCGCCTGATGGCCGAGGCCGCACGATGAGGCTCTACGGGGTGACCGGCTGGAAGGACACCGGCAAGACCGGGCTGATGGAGCGGCTGGTCACCGAGTTCACCGGGCGGGGCTTCAGCGTCTCGACCGTGAAGCACGCTCATCACGCGACCGAGATCGACCAGCCGGGCCGCGACAGTTATCGCCACCGGCAGGCCGGGGCGCGCGAGGTGCTGGTGGCCTCGCCGGTCCGCTGGGCGCTGATGCACGAGCTTCGCGGCGCACCGGAGCCGCCGCTTGGTGAGCTCTTGGCGCGGCTCTCCCCGGTCGACCTTGTGCTGATCGAGGGCTACAAGCGCGCGCCCCATTCGAAGATCGAGACTCACCGGGCCGAGGCCGCGCACGGGCTCTTGGCGCCGGAGAACGAGACGATCCGGGCGGTGGCATCGGACGTGGCGCTTAGTGGCCTCACTGTGCCGGTCTTCGAGCTCGACGACACGGCTGCCATCGCGGATTTCATCGCTGCGGAGCTGGGGCTGTGAGCCGCTTCGAGAGCTTCGTCATGGTCGACTGGTCGGCGGCGAACGACACCGGGCCGAGGCCGCGCAAGGATGCGATCTGGGCCGGCGCGGTGCTGGGCGGGGTCGAGCGCGAGCCCGCCTACCTGCGCAACCGGGAGGTGGCGGTGGACTGGCTCGACGCGGTGATCGGCGTCGAGCTGGCCGCGGGGCGGCGGGTGATGGTCGGCTTCGACTTCCCCTTCGGCTACCCGGCCGGGTTCGCTGCGGCCATCACCGGCAGCGCCGATCCGCTGAAGCTCTGGGCCTACTACGCCGACCACCTCGAGGACACGCCCCGGCGCAACAACCGCTTCGCGCTGGCAGGCGCCCTGAACGCGCGTCTTCCCGGCGTGGGGCCGTTCTGGTTCAACGGGACGGCGACGGACGTCCCGCATCTGCCGCGCAAGGGCCGCGAACGCACTCCCGACCACGGCCAGAAAGAGCGCCGCGGGGCCGAAGAGCGCGCCAGGGGCACATTCAGCTGCTGGCAGATGGGCGGCGCGGGGGCCGTGGGCGGGCAGGTGATGACCGGCATGGCGGCGCTTGAACGGCTGCGCCGGCGGCATCCGGGGCAGATCGCGGTCTGGCCCTTCGGGGGCGGCCACGCACCGGTGCATTTCGTCGAGGTCTGGCCTTCGCTGATCGCGGACGAAGTGCGCGCGCAGGGAGATCCGATCCGGGACCGGGCGCAGGTCCGGCTCCTGGCGCGGGCGCTGTCGCGGTTGCCGGAGGACAGGCTTGCGCGGATGATGCGCGTCAGCGAGCCCGAGGAAGGCTGGATCCTTGGGCTCGGCCACGAGGACGAGCTGGCGAGTGCCGCATGCCCGAACTGACCCCGCCGCGCCTGAAGAACGACTGCTTCGCCATGCCCCAGGGCGTGGACTGGGTGCCGGTCGACGAGGCGCTGGCGCGGCTTCGGGAGGTGCTGCAGCCGGTCACGGCGGTCGAGCGCCTGCCGGTGGCGGAGGCCGCGGGGCGGGTGCTGGCCGAGGATTGCCTCGCGGCGCGGTCCAATCCGCCGGCGGCGAACTCGGCGGTGGACGGCTACGGCTTCGCCCTTGCCGCCACCGGCTCGGGGCTGCAGCGCCTGCCGCTGGTGGAGGGCCGCGCCGCTGCCGGGCAGCCCTTCTCGGGGACGGTGCCGGAGGGCAAGGCGCTCCGCGTGCTGACCGGGGCGATCCTGCCCGAGGGTGTCGATACCGTGGTGCTGGAGGAGGACACCGCGACCGACGGCGCGGTCGTGGTCTTCGACGGACCCATCCGACGCGGCGCCAACACCCGCCGCGCGGGCGAGGACGTGGCGGCGGGCGAGGTGGCGCTGAGGCGAGGGCGGGGGCTGCGGGCGCCGGACATCGCGCTCCTGACGGCGCTCGGGGTGGCCGAGGTGCCGGTTTTCCGGCGGCTGAGGGTCGGGGTCCTCTCCACCGGCGACGAGATCGTGACCGCGCCCGGTGCGGCGACCGGCCCGCACCAGATCTACGACGCGAACCGGCCGATGCTTCTGGCGATGGCCGCGCGCTGGGGCTGCGAGGCGGTGGACCTCGGCCACGCGCGCGACGACGAGGGCGAGGTCGCGGCGCGGCTTTCCGACGGGGCGGGGCGGGCCGACGTGATCCTGACATCCGGCGGCGCCTCGGCGGGCGATGAGGACCACGTCTCGCGGGTCCTCGGCGAGCGAGGGGTGCTCTCGAGCTGGCGGATCGCGCTGAAGCCGGGGCGGCCACTGGCGCTGGCGCTCTGGCAGGGGGTGCCGGTCTTCGGGCTGCCCGGCAACCCGGTCGCCGCCTTCGTCTGCGCGCTGATCTTCGCGCGCCCGGCACTCGCGGCGATGGCCGGGGCGCCCTGGCCCGAGCCCATGGGCTTCACCGTGCCGGCGGCGTTTGCGAAGTCGAAGAAGCCGGGGCGGCGGGAATACCTGCGGGCGCGGCTCGACGCGGAGGGTCGCGCCGAGATCTTCGCCTCGGAGGGCTCGGGGCGGATCAGCGGGCTCTCTTGGGCGACGGGGCTGGTGGAGCTGTCCGACGAGGCGCAGGAGATCACGCCCGGCACGCCGGTCAGGTTCCTGCCCTATTCCGGCTTCGGGCTCTGAGCGGCGCCGCTCTTCTCGATGAAATAGGCCGTGGCGTCCCCGGCTTCCTCGGTGGCCAGAAGCCGGTGCCCGGCCTCGTCGCAGAAATGCGGCACGTCGATCGCCGCGACGGGGTCGGTCGTGCGGAGCCTGAGCACCGCGCCCCCGGCCATGGCCTTCAGCCGCTTCCGCGCCTTCAGCACAGGAAGAGGGCAGAGCAGGCCCAGCGCGTCGAGGTCCTCGTCGTAGTCCATGGCGCCTTCGGTAGCACGGAATTCCCGCGGCTGAAGCGGCAAAGTCGTTCTTGCCCCCGGGGCGTCAGCCCCGGATAGCGCCCGACCCGCCTCCCTCGCGCCCAAGGCGTGCCTCCGGCACGACGCGGGCGCGATGCACGCCCACCCTCGGGCCGGACGCGATCCTCGTCGCTCTGGGCCGGTCGGCGGGTCTTGTCCAGCGGCCCGCGTCGTCAGCTCACATCCTTCCGCGGCCTGGCACGGAGGGCTTCGGTGGCGGCCCGGTCAACCACCGGCGGCATGCCAGTCAGCACGACGCCGAATCGAGCCTGCGCCTCGTCCGCCGTGTAGCGGCCGAGCCGGACGTCCTCGGCCACCGCCTCGGGCGCGCGCGCCAGCGGGTCGCCGTAGCCGCCGCCGCCGGGGGTGCGGACGCGGACCCGGTCGCCTGACTTGAGCGGGATGTCCTGCTCCTTCGAGAGATGCGCTGGCGTGTAGGCCACGCCCTCGCGCCAGACCGTGACCTCGTTCGGCGCGCCGTCCTCGCCGCCGAGCGCACCCTGGGGCCCGAACCGGCCGTGGTCCATAACGAAGCTCGCCCGCGCCTCGCCGCGCCGGAGCTCGATCTCGTAGTCGAGCCCGAAGCCGCCGCGAAGCCGCCCGGCGCCGCCCGAGCCCTCGCGGAGCGCGTAGCGGTGGTAGAGCACCGGGAAGGCCTGCTCCATGATCTCGACCGGCGGCGCCTTGGAGATGCCGATGGTGGAGCAGCCGTTGGTGAGCCCGTCGTGATCGGCGTTGCCGCCGTAGCCGCCGCCCGAGAGCTGGTACATCACGTAGCCGCGCCCGCGCGCCGGGTCGTGGCCGCCGAGCGCGAAGTTGCCCGAGGTGCCGGCGGGCGCGGCGGTCACCCGGTCGGGCAGGGCGGCGACAAGCGCGGCGAAGACGGCCTCGGCGATGCGCTGGCTGACTTCCGCCGCGCAGCCGGAGACGGGGCGCGGGTAGCGCGCGTCGAGGAAGGTGTTCTCGATCCCGGTGACGTGGAGCGGCTCGAAGGCGCCGGCCGAGATCGGCACCTCGGGGAAGATGTGGCGCATCGCGAGGTAGACCGAGGAGAGCGTGGTGGCGCGGACCGAGTTCATGGGGCCGAGGCAGGGCGGCGAGGAGCCCGCGAAGTCGAACAGGAGGTCCTCGCCTCTCCGCGTCACCGAAAGCCGGATCGCCAGGGGCTCGTTCACCACGCCGTCGCTGTCGACCCAGGCGGTGCCCTGGTGCTCGCCTTCGGGGATCGTGGCGATGAAGCTCTGCATCTGCGCCCGCGCCCGGGTGCGGAGCTCGGCGATGGCCTCGGTGACGGTGGCGTCGCCGTAGCGGTCGAGGAGCTCGGACAGCCGCTCGGCGCCCACCTCCAGCGCCGCCCCCTGCGCCTTGACGTCGCCGATCCGCTGCTCGGCGACGCGGATGTTAGAGCAGATGATGGCGTAGATCTCCTCGTCGAGGACGCCTTCCTTGAAGAGCCGCACCGGCGGCAGCCTCAGCCCCTCCTGCTCGACCGCCGTGGCCGAGGCCGAGAAGCCGCCCGGTACCGCGCCGCCGGTATCCGGCCAGTGGCCGGTGTTCGACAGCCAGCAGTAGATCTCGCCCGCGCGGTAGAACGGCCGGGCGAAGCGCACGTCCATCAGGTGGGTGCCGCCGAGGTAGGGGTCGTTGACGATGTAGAGATCGCCAGGGCGTGGCGCCGCAGCGCGGCCCTCGCGGATCATCTCGATCAGCGTTGCCGTCGAATGCTGCATCGTGCCGACGAAGACCGGCAGGCCGCCGGCGCCCTGCGCGATCAGCGAGCCGTCCGCCGCGGAGTAGATCCCGTCCGAGCGGTCGTTCGCCTCGGCGATCACCGGCGAGAAGGCGGCGCGGGAAAAGGCGAGGTCCATCTCGTCGCAGACCTGCTGCAGCCCGGCCTGGATCACGGTGAGGGTGATCGGGTCGAGGCTCATGCGCGGGCCTTCCGCTTGCTGCGATGATAGGTCAGCGCGCGGCCGAGGCAGATGGCCAGTGCGGCCGGGTCGCTGTCGGGCGCGAGAATCATGGCACGGTTGCCGGAATACTCGAAGGCTCGCGGCAGGTCGGTGCGGAATCCCTCCACCAGCGTCGTCTGGCAGTGGAAGAGGACGGCCGGACGCCCGCCGACGAGGCCGAGGCGGACGGTGCTGCCCGCCCCGGTCGCCTCCGTCAGATAGGCAGGCTCGCCCCATTTCAAGGCCTCGGTCAGGGGGCCGGTGCCGGTCTCCTCGGCTAGCGCGAAGATCGCGGCGCGGGCCCGTACCAGCGGGCCGCGGGCGGCAGCGGGAAAGGCCGCGAAGGCGGCGGCGACGGGGGCGGGCATCGGCGGGGTCACGGGGGGCTCCCGAGGGTGACGAGGATGTTGCCGTCCAACACGCCTTCGGCCGCGTCGCCTGGCTCGATCAGGATCGTGGTGTCCATCTGCTCGATTACCGCCGGACCGGTCAGAGCGAAGCTCTCCGGCATGTGGTCGCGCCGGTAGACCGGCGTCGCGTGCCAGGCGCCGTCGAAGCGGACCTTCCGGT
>JBFKAV010000102.1:0-13107 GCA_041621405.1 Paracoccaceae bacterium | reverse complement strand
TCGGCGCGATCGCCACAAAGGCGCCCTGCTCCGCGAGGGACGGCGCCGCGCGCTGCGTCATCCGCCAGGCCGCATAGCCGGCCATTGCCGCCAGGAGGAGCGCCATGAACAGGAAGAACCCGCCGGGACCGATCAGCCCCATCATCCAGCCGACGGCGAGCGGGCCGCCGATGGCGCCGACGCCGTTCAGGAACAGGAGCCCTGCGGAGGCAGAGGCCATGTCGTCGGGCTCGAGGTAGTCGTTGGTATGGGCGATGGCGAGAGAATAGAGCGGGTTGGCGACACCGCCGATGACGAAGCCGGCCACCAGGAGGGCCGGGAAGAGGTCCGAGAGGAAAGTGGCGATGGCGCCGGTGACGGCGCCGACGGCGGCGAGTCCGAGGATCAGCTTGCGGCGGTCCATCCGGTCCGACGCGTAGCCGATCGGGTACTGCCAGAGCAGCCCGCCGGTGTAGATCACCGCGACGAAGATCGAAATCTGGCGCACGCTGAGGCCAACCTCGGTGCCGAACACGGCCGCCATGCCGAAGAGCGCCGAGAAGATGCCGCCGAGGAGAAACACGGCGATGCAGCCGAGCGGCGAGGTGGTGTAGAGGCCGCTGAGGCTCATCCGCTTCGTCGTGGAAAAGGCGGGTGCCGGACTCGCGGTGAGCAGGATCGGCGCGAAGGCGATCGAGACCAGGACCGAAGGGATCACGAAGAGCAGATAGCCCGCCGGGTCGCCGAGGTTCAGGATGAACTGCGCAACGATGATCCCTGCCATCTGAACGATCAGATAGAGCGACATCGCCCGACCGCGGGTCTCGTTCGAGGAGGCGTCGTTGAGCCAGCTTTCTACGGTGATGTAGACGCCGCAGAACGAGAACCCTATCACGGCCCGGAGCAGGATCCAGGCCCAGGGTTCGGTGACCGTGGGAAACAGGATCAGCACCGCCGAGATGAACGAGCCGAGCGCCGCGAACACGCGCACATGGCCGACCTTGCGGATCATCTCGGGCGCCATCCGGCTGGCGAAGAGGAAGCCCACGAAATAGGCCGCCATAATCAGCGACATCTCCGTGGTCGAGAACCCTTCCAGCGCGCCGCGGATCCCCAGCAGCGTGCCCTGCAGGCCGTTGCCCAGCATCAGGAACAGAAGCCCCAGGAACAGGGGCCAGGTGGTGCGCAAAACGCCGAACATGCCGTCCAACTCCTTGGAGATTCGCGGCCCTCCCTAACCGTTCGCAATGCCGCCGTATAGCCCGCGCATGACCTGCGCGCGGCGGGACGCGGCTCAGCCGGGGATTAGCAGCGAGGCGTCGCCGTAGCTGAAAAAACGGTAGCCTGAGGCGATGGCATGGGCGTAGATGCGCCGGATGCGCTCCACCCCCATCAGCGCCGAGACCAGCATCAGCAGCGTCGACTTCGGCAGGTGGAAGTTTGTCATCAGCGCGTCGGTCACCCGGAACCGGTAACCGGGGTAGATGAAGATGTCGGTCTCGCCGCGCCAGGGACGCACCCTGCCGCCCATTTCCGCGGCGCTTTCGATCAACCGCAGGGCGGTCGTGCCCACCGCGACGATGCGGCCGCCGGCGGCGCGCGTCGCGTTGATCTCGGCCGCAGCCTCCTCGGTCACCTCGCCCCACTCGGCGTGCATTCGGTGGCTCGCCACGTCCTCGGTCTTAACCGGCAGAAAGGTCCCCGCGCCGACATGAAGCGTGACATGGGTGAACGCGATCCCGGCCTCGTCCAGCGCCTGCAGAAGATCCGTGTCGAAATGCAGCGATGCCGTGGGCGCGGCCACCGCGCCAGGGCGGCGGGCCCAGACCGTCTGGTAGTCTTCCCGGTCGGCCTCGTCGGGAGCGCGGAGTCGTTCGATATAGGGCGGCAGCGGCATCGCGCCGGCCTCGGCCAGCGCCTCGTCGAAGGCGGGGCCCGCGAGGTTGAACCTGAACCGTGCCTGGTCCTCGGAAATCGCGGCGACCTCGGCCGAGAGGCGCGGCGAGAATTCGACAGTCTCGCCCGCCCGGAGCTTGCGCAGCGGTTTCACCAGTGCCGCCCAGGTGCCGTCGGGCTGCGCTTCGAGCAGCGTCGCTTCGATCCGTGCCACGCCGGAGCCCGAGGTCGTGGCACGGCTGCGCGTGCCGGAGAGCCGCGCCGGGATCACCTTGGTGTCGTTGAGCACCAGCCGGTCGCCCGGGCGCAGCACGCCGGGCAGATCGCGCACGGAGAGGTCACGGATCGCGTCGCCCTGGGCGACGAGCAGCCTCGCCGACGAGCGCGGCCGCGCGGGCCGCGTGGCGATGCAGTCTTCCGGCAGTTCGTAGTCGAAATCGGAAAGCTTCATCGCGGCCCCTTCGAACCCCTCGGCGATGTAGGCGAGGGCCCTTCCGCGGGCAACGGCTATTCGGCCAGCTGCGGCGGCGCGCTGCGGAAAATCTCGCGGAACATGCCCGGCGTGAGGATCGACAGCGGGTTGACGTTGGTCCGAGGCGCATCGGCCGGCCCCGTCATCCGGTAGTTGAAGCCGAAGAGCCCCTCGCCGCGCCGCGTAAAGATCTGCCCGACGGCGTTGACCAGGTAGATCGGCGAAATGGTGCCGCGCATGTCGAGCTGGTCGGTCCTGAGGTCGTAGATTCCCGCCATCGAGACCCCGAGCGACGGCCCGACCGCGCTGCCGCGGTGAAGCGTGATGCCGCGCGGGTCGAGGGTGAACTCGCCGGTCACCTCGCCGAAGACGATGCCCTGGCCGTTGAGCTGATCGAGGAGACCCACGACGCTGACGGCCGAGAGCAGGTCGGCCAGCACCGGCGCCCCGCGCAGCCGGAGACTGGTGATCCTGAGCCGGCCGTCGTAGCGGCCCTCGCCCGGCAGCGGCACCAGGGTGAGGTCGAGCTCGCCCTGGCGCGCGCTCTGCAGCAGGCCCGCCGCGCGCAGGACCGCGCCGGCATCGGTGGCCTGCAGCCGGATCGCGGTGCCCTGGCGGGTCGGGGCGAGCGCCCCCTCAACCGGCGCGGCGCCAGCGAGGCTGGCCGTGAAGCGGCCGTTGAGACCGCCCTGGGTGGTCAGCGTAGCGCGGAAGTCGCGGAACTCGATTCCCTCGCTCACGATCAGCCGGTCGAGCACGAGGGTGA
Organism: Paracoccaceae bacterium; assembly: GCA_041621405.1. Taxonomy (GTDB): domain Bacteria; phylum Pseudomonadota; class Alphaproteobacteria; order Rhodobacterales; family Rhodobacteraceae; genus JBFKAV01. The sequence goes on along the minus strand of JBFKAV010000102.1, from coordinate 9,994 downwards.
CCGGTCCGCCGCCGCCCGCCCCGCTGCCCGCGATCCCGGTCTGCCGCAGGTCGATGGTGCCGCCCCTCACCGAAACGGCCGGGGCGGCTCCTGCCCCGCGAGGCGTCAGATCGACAGGCGCGTCGAGCCAGGCCCCGACGCGCACCCGGTCGAACGCCGCGCGGGCGAAGCTGCCGTCGTCCGCGAGCTCGATCCGGCCCTCGGCGGAGAGCCCGGGCGCGGAGAGGCTCAGGCGCTCGATCTCGGCCGGTTGGCCGAGCTTTCCTGCGACTTCGAGCCGACCCGTCGTCGCGCGGCCCTTCGACCAGCCAAGCGCCGAAATCGAGAGCGCGAGGCGGTTGAGGTCGGAGACCAGAGTGAATTCAGCGGGCGCCTCGCGCGGCAGCTCGATCGTAATCTGGCCGGCCCCCTCGCCCCGAACGCTGCCTTCGGGAAGCGCGATCCCGAACTCGTCCAGGAAAGCCTGGTTCAAGGTCACCGTACCCTCGACGCGGCTTGCGCCTTCCTGTTCCGGACCGAACGGCTGCCACCAGGCCGCATCGAACTCCGCGCCGCCGATCCGACCGACGCCGGCGATCGTCATTCCTGCCTTGTCTGCGGCCAAGACCAGATCTTCCGCCGTCACGACCCGTCCGGGGACCAGCGTCTCCGAACGTACCCCGGCGAGCTTCCCGTTGATCGAGAATTCGATATCGGGGAGCAGCACCCGGTCCGCGAGCGGCAGCCGGATCACCGAGGTGACCCGCGCCCGACCCTCGGCCAGATCGGTTCCGCGCCCGGCCTTGCTGAAGAACTCGAACGGCGGCTCGTCGAGCAGCGCCAGCGCAGCCGGGATCGAGCTTTGGGTTTCGAGCCGGATCTCGGCGGGAGCTGGCTTGATTGTGATGTCGGGCACGGTGAACACCGAGCCGGTGGCATCGATGGCCTCGCCGTTCGGGGAGCGCACCTCGCCCGCCGTCAGGACCATGGTGTAGCGGGTGTCGTCGATCGTCGCGTGCCCGGCCCCGCCGACGATCGGCGGCAGCGTCGGCATGAAGCGCACCGTGCCGTCGAGGAACTCGTAGCCGAGCGCCAGCCGCGGTTCGGCGTCCGGAGCCAGCCTGAGCGCCGCCTTGACGTCGTGAAGCAGCCCCTCGGTCACGTTCAGCGTGAGCCATTCCCGGGTCTTCGGCACCACTCGGAGCGGCCAAAGCGCGAACAGCCTGTCGTGCGGGATGGCGTTGAGGGCGAGATCGAGCGAAACGGCCCAGCCCTCCGCGAGTGCACGCACCTCGCCCGAGGTCTGGAACCGGCGGTCGCCCGATACCAGGGTGAGCTGGCCAAGCTCCAGCTTCAGCGGATCGACGGTCAGGCGGAGGTCGGCGGCCCCGGTCTCGAATCGCGCCGGCTCCGACAACTCGCCCACGGGGTTGAGCTCGATCTCAGACAGCGCGAGCTGGATCACCATGCGCGCCGGCAAGCCCGAGGCCGGATCGACCTGGCCGAGCAGGGCCTGACCCGAGGCGCGGAACCGCGCTTCGGGAGTCCGCGCCGAGATCTCGGTGAACTCGATGCGGCCCCTGGCCGGATCGAACGAGAGGTAGGTCTTGCCGCCCTCTATCGGAATCGGACGCGCGGCGCCGTCCGGGCGGATCGCGCCGGCACCCGCCTCGAGCACGGCATCGAAGGTCTCGAGCTGTCCGCCGGGGCCGATCCGTCCGCGGACATTCGCCGCGAGCGGGGCGTCCACCGGCGTGAGCCAGGCCAGCGCAGGCAGCTGTGCCGCAAGATCCGCGGCAGTCACGTTGGAAAGGTCGGCTGCAAGTTCAAGCGCGCTCTCGCCTCGCGGAACGATAAGCGAAAGCCGCACTGTTGCGGGCGCCTCTCCCGCGCCACCCGCCAGCACGAACCCCAGCGAGAGGCTGCGCTGGTCCGGTTCCTGCCGGATCGTGAGGGTTCCGTTCTCGGCGCGCCAGAGCCGGCCGGTCAGCGCATCCTGAAAGGTGAGGCGAAGGGCCTCGCCCGACACCGTTTCAAGCCTGGTCAGTCCCGGCCGGCCGAATGCGGCGTCGACGGTTGCGAGGATCTCGGGCAGGGTGCCCGTTCCGCGCAGGGCGTTTCCCTCGGCCCCGAGCGCGAGATCGAAGCGGCCGTGCCGGTCGCGCCGGAGCGTGATTTCGGCACCGACGATGGTGAGACGTGTCAGCGCGAGCCTGCCGCCCAGCAGCGCCTCCGGCGAAAAGCGCGCGCGGAGTTCCGGCACGCGCGCCATCTCGGCGCCCACGGCGTTGCGAAGGGCGAGGTCCCGCAGCACGATGCGCGGAATCCGGCCCTCCCCCAGAACCGCCACCAGGCTGCCGAGTTCGATGCGGCCGGCACCGCCCAGGGCAGCCTCGGCCCGCGCCTCGATCCGCTCGGTGATCCACGACGGCGCCACGATGGCCCGGCCAGAAAGGAGCGTGACCGCGGCCCACGCGGCGACGAGGACGAGGCCGAGCGTCAGGAGCAACCAGGGACCGAACCGGCCCCGGCGCTGCGCAAGATCCTGCTCTGTTTCCACAGCCATGCCCCACTGGCGCCGCGTCCCGGTGCCCGTTGTCCTTCTGGCTCTGCCCCGCCCTTTATCTTCGCGTGCCCCGTCCTAGAATTGAAGCGGGAAGTTCAACCACGCAGGACACGTCTCGATGACCGACCACGGAAAGACTGCTCCCGATTTCACCCTGCCGCGCGATGGCGGCGGGCAGGTCACGTTATCGGCGCTCCGCCCGATGGCCGTGGTTCTCTACTTCTACCCCAGGGACGACACTTCGGGATGCACCCGGGAGGCAACCGAGTTCACGGCGAAGGCGGACGCCTTCGCTGCCGCCGGTGCGGTGATCGTCGGCATCTCGAAGGACAGCGTCGCAAGCCACGACAAGTTCGTGAAGAAGCACGGGTTGGGCGTCGTGCTCGCCTCGGACGAGGATGGGGACGTGTGCGAGAGATACGGCGTCTGGGTCGAAAAGAGCATGTACGGGAAGAAATACATGGGCATCGAGCGGGCGACGTTCCTGATCGACGGCGCGGGGATGGTGCGGCAGGTCTGGCGCAAGGTGAAGGTCGCCGGCCATGTCGACGAGGTTCTTGCCGCGGTGACGGCGCTTTGACCCGATGTCCGACCGCGACGGCCGCTCCTGAAGACCGAGCCCTCGCATCGGCGGATTCCCGCCACGTTGGCGATCCGGCTCCCGAGATAGGTTAAAACCGTTGCCATAACGCGCGCACCTGCGCTAGCACCGCCTGCGGAGGATGCGGGTCGCGCAGGTCCACGGCTCCGCTGTCTGGGGATGAATGGGGCGAGAGCTGTGCAGGGACGTCTGGGACACAAGCTGAACTTCGTGCTCGAGCGGTACCTGCCAGAGCGCCGCCTGTTCCTGAAATCCGATACCGAGACGCGGTTCATCCGGCTAAAACCGACAACCCAGGCGATCGGCATTGCCGGCACCACGCTGGTCGTGGGCTGGACCATCATCGCCACCGCCGTTCTCTTGATGGACTCGATCGGCTCGGGCAGCTTCCGCGACCAGGCCGCGCGCCAGCAGGCGACCTATGAGGCACGCCTGAACGCACTGGCCGCCGATCGCGATTCCCGTGCCGCCGAGGCCCATGCCGCGCAGGAGCGCTTCAGCCTAGCGCTTTCCGAAGTCTCGGCGATGCAGGAGCGCCTTCTGGCCTCCGAGGACCGCCGCCGCGAACTGGAGACCGGCATCGAGGTGATCCAGGCTACCCTTCGCCGCACGATCCGGGAACGCGACTCGGCCCGCTCCGAGTTCGAGCGCATGGCGGCCGCGGCGGCCGGAGAAGCGCCTGGGCTGGCGCTTGGCGCCGATGCCGAAGAATTGGCAGCCACGGTGACCTTCCTGACCAACGCCCTCTCCGAGACGGCAGAGGAGCGCGAGCAGATCGCGCAGACGGCCGCTGACGCGCGGCTCGAGGCCGACGATCTCACGCTGGAACTCAAGCTCTTGGAAGAGCGCAACGACCGCATCTTCGGACAGCTCGAAGAGGCGGTGACCGTTTCGCTGGAGCCGCTCGACGCGATGTTCCGCTCGGCCGGCTTGCCGCCGGACCAGATCATCGAGGAGATCCGCCGCGGCTATTCCGGCCAGGGTGGACCGCTGACGCCGATCACCCTTTCCACCAAGGGCGGCCCGCCAGAGCCCGACGAACTGCGCGCCAACGAGATCCTGCGCCGGCTCGACGAGATGAACCTCTACCGCATCGCCGCGGAGAAGCTCCCCTTCGCGATGCCGGTCAATTCCTCGGTTCGATTCACCTCCGGCTACGGCAACCGACGCGATCCTTTGGCCGGCGGCAGGCGGCTGCATGAGGGCGCCGACTTCGCGGGCGCCTACGGCACGTCGGTCTTCGCCACTGCCGACGGCGAGGTAGTCCAGGCCGGCTGGCAGGGCGGATACGGGCGCCTGATCACGATTCGCCACGCCTTCGGCACCGAAACCCGCTATGCGCATCTCTCGAAGATCCGGGTCAATGTCGGCGATAGGGTCTCGCGCGGCGACCACATCGGTGATATGGGGAATTCCGGTCGCTCGACAGGCACCCATCTCCACTACGAGGTGCGCGTTGGCGGCCAATCCACAAATCCAATGACCTACATCAGGGCGGCGAGAGATGTTTTCTAAATCAAGAATCAACGAGCCCGGCCCGAAGTCGGCCACCGAGGCGGAGAAACCCAAGATGCCAGATACTGCCACTGCCCCGAAGGGCGTGGGCGAGTTCATGCCCGCGACGACGAAGCCGAAGCCGGCGCCGTCGATCCTGTCGTCAGACCTCACGGTGACGGGCAACCTCAAGACTTCGGGCGACATTCAGGTCGAAGGCACGGTGGAAGGCGACATTCGCGCGCATCTTCTGACCGTTGGCGAAGGCGCGACCATCAAAGGCGAGATCGTAGCCGACGACATCGTGGTCAATGGCCGTGTGGTGGGCCGTGTTCGGGGGCTGAAAGTGCGGCTGACGTCTGCGGCACGGGTCGAAGGCGATATCATTCACAAGACGATCGCGATCGAATCCGGCGCCCATTTCGAGGGGTCCGTTCAGCGCCAGGAAGACCCCATTTCCGGCGGCACGAAGGCCGCGCTTGCCCCGCCGTCGTCGTCGTCGGCCGGCAGCGCCACGAACAATGCCAAGGCCACGGAGACCGCGAAGAGCTGAGCCGCGGGCCCAAGCGGGTCGCGATCTAGCTGATGCGGAGAGGTAAACGAGCGCCGCTCTACGGAGCGGCGCTCGGCGTTTCAATCGGCCGAGGATGCGGTCAGCCTTTGCCTGTGGCCAGTGCCCGTCGGTAGAGGTGCCAGCTCGCGTGGCCGAGGAGCGGCAGCACGACGAACAGCCCCAGGAAGGCAGGCACCATTGCCGCGAGCGTCAAAACCGCGATGATCGCCGCCCAGCGCAGCATGACCGACGGATTCTCGCGCACCACCTCGACCGAGGCGATCATCGCGCTGACGAAATCGACGTCGCGGTCCAGAAGCAGCGGCAGGCTGATCACCTGGGTGGCAAACACGCCGAGCGCGATGACCCCGCCGATCGCGCCCCCGACCGCGATCAGCGGCAGCCCCTCCGCCGAGAGCAGCGCTCCGAGCGATTGGGAGATGTTCGGGATCGGCGCGGTGCCCTGGGAGATCGCGAACACGACGCGCGCGACCACCAGCCAGACCATGAAGAACACCAGCAGAATCACGGCGAGAGCCGGGATCTGGCCGTTGCCGTGACGGAACGGTGCGCGCAGCACCGCGACCCAGTCGAGCGGCTCGTTGGCCTCGAGCCTCCGGCTCGTCTCGTAAAGGCCGAGCGCGACGAAAGGCGCGAGCAGCGGAAAGCCGAAGGCGGCGGGTATGATCCACCAGAACTGGCCGGTCAGGGCCAGCATCCAGCCAATCGCGAGCCCGGCGGCGACGAAGACGGCGGCGTAGAAGATGCCGTATTGCGGCGCGCGGCGGAAATCCTGCCAGCCGGCTTTCAGCGCGGCCGCCAAGTCGCCGCTCGAAATTGGGCGGAACTTGGGGATCACGCCGGCCGGCGGCGTCGAGGACGGCGAAACGGTTGCGGTTTTGGCCATCGGTGGCTCCCTGGGTCGGCGCGCGTTCGCGCCAAGGGTAATCGCCTCCGGGTCGCGTGAAAAGACGGTTCCCGCGTCTCCCCGTCAGTCCTCGGCCGACGCGCCAGCCTCCGCGCGCGATTTACCGGCAACGTTCATGGCGAGGGTCGCCGCCATGAAGGCATCGAGATCGCCATCGAGCACGCCCTGGGTGTCGGAGGTCTCGAAGCCGGTGCGCAGGTCCTTCACCATCTGGTAGGGCTGCAGGACGTAGCTGCGGATTTGGTTGCCCCAGCCGGCGTCCCCCTTGGCCTCGTGCGCCTCCTGGATCGCGGCGTTGCGCTTGTCGAGCTCGAGCTGGTAGAGCCGCGCCTTGAGCGCGTTCATCGCGATGTCGCGGTTCTGGTGCTGCGACTTCAAGGACGAGGTGACCACGATCCCGGTCGGAAGGTGGGTGATCCGCACGGCGGAGTCGGTCTTGTTGACGTGCTGGCCGCCGGCGCCCGAGGAGCGCATGGTGTCGATGCGGATGTCCTTGTCCTGAACGTCCACCTCGATCGTGTCGTCGACGACCGGATAGACCCAGACCGCGCAGAACGAGGTGTGCCGCCGCGCGGCGCTGTCGTAGGGCGAGATCCGGACCAGCCGGTGGACACCCGATTCCGACTTCAGCCAGCCGTAGGCGTTGGGGCCCGAGACCCGGTAGGTGGCGGACTTGATTCCGGCCTCCTCGCCGGCGCTTTCGTCGAGCAGTTCCACCTTGTAGCCATGCGCCTCGGCCCAGCGGACATACATCCGCGCCAACATCGACGCCCAGTCGCAGCTTTCGGTGCCCCCTGCCCCGGCGTTGATCTCGAGGAAGGTGTCGTTGCCGTCGGCCTCGCCGTCGAGCAGCGCCTCGACCTCCTTGGCGTCCGCCCTGGCGCGGAGCGCCTTGATCGCGGCTTCAGCCTCGCGCACCACCTCGTCGTCGCCCTCGGCCTCGCCGAGCGCGATCAGCTCGACGTTGTCGCTGAGCTCGCGCTCGATCAGGTCGAATGTCTCGATCTTGTCGACCAGCGCCTGCCGCTCGCGCATCAGCTTCTGCGCACGCTCGGGGTCGTTCCAGAGCTCGGGATCCTCGGTGCGCGCGTTGAACTCCTCGAGCCGGTGCTGGGCCGTTGTGCGGTCCATCCGCTTGGCGAGGAGGTCGAGCGATTTCCGGATCGCTGCGACATGGGCTTCGGTCTCGGCGCGCATCGGGCCTCGGGACGGTTACAAAGACGGATCGGTGCCGGGTGATAGCCGAGCCTGCCGAGGCGGGCAAGCTCAGTAGAGACCGCCCGACGAGATGGTACCGAAATTCGCCCTGGGCGGGATCACGGTGCGCTCGCCGGTCGCGGTGGTCACCGGCGTGCCGTCCTCGAGCTCGCTCTCGCCGATGGCGAAGAGCGGCAGGTTGGACCCCATCGCGAAACCGCCGTCGTAGAAGACGCCGAAGAGCGGCTGCTCGCCCTCGCGGAAATACTCCGCCACCACGCTTTCGCCGCTGACGTTTGGCGGCAATGGCATGCCGCTGTAACGGTCGATATTGATGAAGAACCCGCCCGGCGGCACCCGGAAACGCGTGCCTCCGTACTTCTTGATGGCTTCCTGCATGAAGCTCTGGAACAGCGGTCCGCACATGCCGCCGCCGGAGGCCGAGGAGCCGAGCGAGCGCGGCTGGTCATAGCCGATGTAGCAGCCCGCGGCGATCGAGGACGAGAAGCCGATGAACCAGACGTCCTTGCTGTCGTTCGTGGTGCCGGTCTTGCCGGCGATCGGCACCGGCAGATTGATCCCGCGTGCCGTGCCGCGCTGGACAACGCCTTCCAGCATCGACGTGAGCTGATAGGCGGTGATCGCGTCGATCACGCGCTCGCGCCGCGAGGTGATCCGCGGTGCGACGCCCGTCGGCAAGGCGGCCTCGCCGCAGGTCTCGCAGACACGCTGGTCGTGCCGGTAGACGGTGCGGCCCCAGCGATCCTGCACCCGGTCCACCAAGGTCGGCTCCACACGCTCGCCGCCGTTGGCGAACATCGAATAGGCCGCCACCATGCGGTAGAGCGTGGTCTCCTGGCTGCCGAGCGCGTTCGCCAGGTAGGGCAGCATCCGGTCGTAGACGCCGAAGCGTTCCGCATAGCTCGCCACGCGGTACATGGTGACCTCTTCGGCCAGACGCACCGTCATCAGGTTGCGCGACTGCTCGATTCCGGTGCGGATCGGCGTCGGTCCGTAGTAGCGGTTCGACGCGTTCTTCGGGCGCCAGATGCCCTCGGCGGTCTCCACCTCGATCGGCGCATCGATGACGATCGAGGCGGGTGTGAAGCCGGAGTCGAGCGCCGCGGCGTAGACGAAGGGCTTGAACGACGAGCCCGGCTGCCGCTGCGCCTGGGTGGCGCGGTTGAGTTCGGAGTGCTGGTAGGAGAAGCCACCCTGCATTGCGAGCACGCGGCCCGAGTTCACGTCCATCGCCATGAAGGCGCCCTGCACCTCCGGGATCTGCCTCAGCGACCAGCGCTGGAACGACCCGTCGTTTCCGGTGATCGCGCGCACGTGCACCACGTCGCCCTGGGTGAGCAGGTCGCCCGCCACCTGTGCGCGGCGGCCGAGCCGGCCGTCGGCCTGGCGCTTGCGGGCCCAGCCGACATCGTCGGGGGCAATGAAATGTCCGTCCTCGTCCTCCGCGACTCCCTCGATGCCGATCCGCGCATGAGTGTCGCCCACCGAGAGCACAACGGCAGGGTGCCAGCCCTCGACGTCGCGCGCGACATCGACCTCGGCCAGCGCCGCGCGCCAATTCTCCTCGCTGTCGAGCCGTTCGGGAGGGATCGTCTTCCGCGTGCCGCGCCAGATGCCGAGGTTGCGGTCGTAGCGCTCGAGCCCGTCGCGCAGGGCCAGCGCGGCCACCTGCTGCAGCTCGGGGTCGATCGTCGCCCGGATCGACAGCCCGCCGCCGAAGAACTCCTCCTCGCCGAAGGTCGTGGACAGCTGGCGGCGGATCTCGTCGGTGAAGTAGTCGCGCGGCGGCAGGCTGGACTTGAACGGCTCGAAATCGCCGTTCTGCACGGTGCGTAGCGGCGCGGCCGCGGCGGTTTCATAGCTTTCGCGGTCGATGTAGCCGTTCTCGAACATCTCCCGCAGCGTGTTGTTGCGCCAGAACACCGCGTCGTCGTAGTTGCGCACCGGATGCCGGTTCGACGGCGATTTCGGCAGCGCGGCGAGGTAGGCGGCTTCGCCGGCGTCGAGCTCGGTCAGGGTCTTGTTGAAATAGGTCTGCGCCGCGGCTGCCACGCCGAAGGAGTTCTGCCCAAGGAAGATCTCGTTCAGATAGAGTTCGAGGATCTTGTCCTTCGACAGCGCCGCCTCGACCCGGGCGGCCAGGATCAGCTCCTTGATCTTGCGCTCGGCCGAGCGGTCGGACGACAGCAGGAAGTTCTTCATCACCTGCTGGGTGATGGTCGAGGCGCCGCGGAGCCGCCCGCCGCGCGCCGCATCGAGGCCGGCCTTGATCATGCCGAGCGGGTCGTAGCCCTTGTGGGCGTAGAAGTTCTTGTCCTCGGCCGAGATGAAGGCCTGCTTCACCAGATCGGGGATCTCGTTCGACGGGACGAAGATGCGCCGCTCGTGCGCGAACTCGTCGATCATCCGGCCCTCGCCGGAATAGATCCGGCTGATCGTGGGCGGCGTGTATTGCGCAAGCTGCTCGTGGTTCGGCAGGTCGCGGCCGTAATAGAAGAAGATCGCGCCGACGGTCAGCGCCACGGCGAAGGCGCCGAGCGTGACCAGGGTGAAGATGGCCCCGAAGAAGGAGACAACGAAGCGAAGCATGGGCGCGTCCTGCCGGCGTAGGTCCGCTATATAGGGCGCGCGCGTGGGCGGGTCAAAAGAAAGGGC
>JBFKAV010000101.1:0-13451 GCA_041621405.1 Paracoccaceae bacterium | reverse complement strand
TCGCGCTCCATGATCTTCGTCACGCCGGACGGCGAGCGCTCGATGAACACCTACCTCGGGATTTCCGCCGAGCTCGGCCCCGAGGACGTCGACGACGCGGTGGCGGGCGGCGCAGAGGTTCTGTTTCTGGAGGGCTATCTCTTCGACAAACCGCAGGGCAAGCGCGCCTTCCAGGCCGCCGCCGAGGCCTGCCGCATGGGCGGCGGCGTGGCCGGCGTCACGCTTTCCGACCCGTTCTGCGTCGACCGCCACCGCAGCGACTTCCACCACCTGGTGCGCGCGCTCGACTACGTGATCGGCAACCAGCACGAATGGGAATCGCTCTACGAGACCGAGGACCTCGAGGAGGCGCTGACCCGCGCCGCCGCCGACTGCCCGATCGTGGTCTGCACCCGCTCGGGCGGCGACGTCACGCTGATCCGCGAGGGCGAGCGGGTCGAGGTGCCGGTGCACCGGGTGGTGCCGGTCGACGCCACCGGCGCGGGCGACCAGTTCGCCGCGGGGTTCCTCTACGGGCTCGCCACCGGCCAGAGCCTCAGGACGGCGGGCCGGATGGGCTGCGTCGCGGCCGCAGAGGTGATCGGCCATTTCGGCGCCCGGCCGGAAAGCGACGTCAAGGCACTCTTCCACCGCCACGGGCTGATCTGAGGCCCGGCGGCGGCCCGCAGGTCGCTAGAGGCCGCCGAACCGCTCCGACCACGAGGGCAGCAGGTCGCCCGGCGCTGGCTGCGCCAGGTAAACCGCCCGGGCGATGGCGCGGGCGAGGCAGCAGGCGGCGGCATGGCCGAGCCGGTAGGGGTCGGCCAGCGGGTCGGAGAGCGGCTTCTCGCCGGTTGCCGCCGCGAAGACGAGATCGCCGTCAAAGGGCGTGTGCGAGGGGACGAGCGCCCGCGCCATCCCGTCGTGCGCCGCGGTTGCAAGCCGCGTCGCCTCGGCCTGGGTCAGACGCGCGTCGGTCGCCACGATGGCGATGGTCGTGGCCGCGCCGGAATGCTTGTCGGGCAGAGGCTCGGTGCCCGGATCCCAGGACCCCGCCGGCGCCGGCCCGAGGCCGCCGAACTCGTCGCCCATCTCCCAGGGCGCCGCCCAGAACTGCGCCGCGGAGCCCACCGTCGCCGACCCCAGCGCGTTGACCGCGACCAGCGCCCCGACCGTCAGCCCGCCGTCGAGCACCGCCGAGGCCGAGCCGAGCCCGCCCTTCAGCCCCCGCGTCGTCGCCCCGGCGCCCGCCCCGGCGGTGCCAAGCGCGAAGGCCTCGCCCGCCGCCGCCAGCGCCGCGCGCCCAAGACCGGGGTAGGGGTTCTCAATCCAGTCCTTCGCGCCGCCGTTGAGGAGGTCAAAGAGAATCGCCCCCGGCACGATCGGCACCCGCGCCTCGCCCACCGCAAAGCCGCGCCCCTCCGCCCGGAGCCCGTCGGCGACGCCCGAGGCCGCGTCGAGCCCGAAGGCCGAGCCTCCCGACAGCACCAGCGCGTCGACCTCCTGCACCACCCGGTCGGGCGCGAGCATGTCGGTCTCCCGCGTCCCCGGCGCGCCCCCCATCACGTTCACCGCGGCGACGAACGGCCGGTCCGCGACCAGCACCGTGACGCCGGACTTCAGGCCCGGATCCTCGGCGTTGCCCACCCAGAGTCCCGCCACGTCGGTGATCAGATTTCGCGCGCCCGGCCTCACGCCTTCCCCTCTTCTTCTTGTCCCAAATACCGCACGGGGGGGCGCGGGGGGTGTGAATCCCCCCGCTCCGCCCTCAGATACAACGCCCGCCGTCCACTTCCAGTGCCACCCCTGTGACCATCGACGCCTCGTCCGAGCAGAGAAAGCAGGCCGCGTTGCCCATGTCCTCCGGCGTCGAGAACCGACCCAGGGGGATGGTAGCCAGGAACTTCGCCCGGATCTCGGGCGTGTCCTCGCCCAGAAAACTCTTCAGAAGCGGCGTCTCGCCCGCCACCGGGGCGATCGCGTTGACCCGGACCCCGAAGGGCGCAAGCTCGACCGCCATCGTCTTCGTCGCGGTGATCATCCAGCCCTTCGACGCGTTGTACCAGTTGAGCCGCGGCCTGGGCGAGAGACCGGCCGTCGAGGCGACGTTGAGGATCGCGCCCGCGCCCGCCGCCTTCATCCCCGGCACGAAGGCCCGCGCGGTGAGGTAGACCGACTTCGCGTTCACCGCGAAGACCCGGTCGAACTCCTCCTCGGTCACCTCCTCGAGCGGCTTAGGCCAATGCGTGATCCCGGCGTTGTTGACCAGGATATCGACCCGCCCGAAGGCCGACCGCGCCGCCTCGGCCATCGCCTCGACGGCATCGCCACGCGCCACGTCGACCTCCTGCGCCATCCCGCCGATCTCCTCGGCGATCGCGCGCGCGGCCGCGGCGTCGATGTCGGCCACCATCACCCGGGCGCCTTCCGTCGCGAATTTCCGCGCGATCCCCGCGCCAAATCCCGAGCCCGCCCCGGTAATCACCGCCCTCTTGCCCTGAAGCCTCATGCGCGCCTCCCTTGCTGCGATCCTTCCCGCGATCGGGGATGCAGGCAAGGCCCGATGCTCGCGCTGGATTCGGGTCCGGGCCGCCGTTAAGCTCGCCCCAAAGTCCAATGGGAGGGACCCCAGATGAAAAGCCGCCTCGTGCTCGCCGCCTTCGCGCTCGCCGCCGGCCCCGCGTTCGCCCAGCAGGACACCATCGCCATCGGCATGGTGCTCGAACCGCCGAACCTCGACCCCACCGCCGGCGCCGCCGCCGCGATCGACGAGGTGGTCTACGCCAACGTCTTCGAGGGCCTGACCCGCTTCGCACCCGACGGCTCGATCGTGCCCGCGCTCGCCGAAGCTTGGGAGGTCAGCGACGACGGACTGACCTGGACCTTCACCCTCCACGACGGCGTCACCTTCCACGACGGCACCAGCTTCGACGCCGAAGACGTGAAATTCTCGCTCGACCGGGCCCGCGCCGACGACAGCGCCAATGCGCAGAAGGCGCTTTTCGCCGGGATCAGCGAGGTCACGGTGGTCGATCCGCAGACGGTCGAGATCACGCTTTCCGCCCCGAACGGCAACCTGCCCTTCAACCTCGCCTGGGGCGACGCGGTGATCGTGGCGCCCGAATCGGCCGAGACCAACGCCACCAACCCGGTCGGCACCGGCCCCTTCGTCTTCACCCGCTGGGTCCAGGGCGACCGGGTCGAGATTGCGCGGAACGCGAATTACTGGGGCGAGGCCCCGGCGCTGGCCTCGGCCACCTTCCGCTTCATCTCAGACCCCAACGCCGCCTTCGCGGCGATGATGGCGGGCGACGTCGACGCCTTCCCGAACTTCCCGGCGCCGGAGACACTGGGCCAGTTCGAGGCCGATCCCCGGTTCAGGGTGATCGTCGGCTCGACCGAGGGCGAGACGATCCTGGCGATGAATAACAAGCAGCCGCCTCTGGATAACAAGACCGTGCGCGAGGCCATCGCCCATGCCATCAACCGGCAAGAGATCATCGACGGCGCGATGTTCGGCTATGGCACGCCGATCGGCAGCCACTTCGCGCCGCACAATCCCGATTACGTCGACCTCACCGAACTCTCGGGATTCGACCCGGAGAAGTCGAAGGCGCTCTTGACCGAGGCCGGGGTCTCCGGCCTCACGCTCCGCCTCGCCCTGCCGCCGCCGACCTACGCCCGCCGCGGTGGCGAGATCATCGCCGCCCAGCTGAGGGCGGTCGGGATCGAGACGGAGATCTCCAACCTCGAATGGGCGCAGTGGCTAGAGCAGGTGTTCAAGGGCAAGGACTTCGACCTCACGATCGTCAGCCATACCGAGCCCGCCGATATCGGCATCTACGGCCGCGAGGACTACTACTTCCAGTACGCCGACCCGGACTTCCAGGAGCTCATGGCCGAGCTCGACGTCACCGCCGACCCGTCCGAGCGCTCGGCGCTCCTCAGGGACGCGCAGGCGAAGGTCGCCGAGGATTTCGTCAACGGCTACCTGTTCCAGCTCGCCAAGACCGGCGTCGCGAACGCCAAGATCGAGGGGCTCTGGGAGAACTCGCCGACCCAGGCCAACGACCTGACTCAGGTGCGCTGGGTCGAGTGACGTGCCCCTCGCCGCGGCGCGCTCAAGGGGCCGCGGCGCAGAAGAGGTTGAAGGTGGCCGGAATGCGCACGCCTTGTGGCGTGGCGTAGCGGGTGATCCCCCCGGCCACGTCCGCGGCGATCGCGGCGGCGTCCTCGGCGCTGCCGCCAAGCTCGGTCAGGAGCCGCGACGCCGGACCGATGCTGGTCATCAGGCGGACGACTTCGGCGACGTCGCCTCGCGGGGTCAGATCGGCCACCACCCGTTCGGCGGATATCTCGCGCAGACCGGCGCGGCCCATCAGACCCGCCACCCGGTCGCGGTCCTGGAACGCCAGCGGGCCCGGCGTGCCGGGCACCGCCGGCGCGCCTTCGCCCAGACGTCGGACCGCGGCTGCTCCCGGGACCGCGAAATAGGGGTTCTCGCCGAGCGCGGCCCACGCCACGAAGGTCAGCCGCGCGCCCGGCCTCAGCGCCCGGGCGATGCTGGCGAAAGCGGCGACCGGGTCGGAGAAGAACATCACCCCGAAGCGCGAGATCGCGGCGTCGAACCGGGGCTCTGGAAAGACCTGGACCTGGGCGTCGCCCTCGATGAAGGCCGCGTTGCCGAGCCCCTTCTCCGCCGCGCGGGCGCGGGCCCTCGCGAGCAGCTGGGCGGCGACGTCGAGCCCGACGACGGCGCCTCCCGGGGCGACTGCGCGGGCCGCGGCCAGGCTGCTCGCGCCGGTGCCGCAGCCGATGTCGAGCACCCGATCGCCCGACCGCAAGCCGGCCCTTTCGAGCAGGAGGTCGAGCGCCGGGGCGTGGACCGCGTCGAGCTCGGCCTCGTGGTCGACCCAGGCACGGCCTCGCGCCGCGTTCCAGAACCTGGCTTCCCTAGCGTTTCCGGGGGAAACTTCGGCCATCGTGGCACCGCTTTGCCTCGGTCGGCGCGGATGGTAAGCCGGCGACAAGGTCTCCGCACCAGAAATCTCGAGGTCAGCCCTTGGCAAATTTCCTGCCCGTCACTCCCGCCGGCGCACCAGAAACCGCCCGCCCCGACCCCGCCAAGGTGCTCGAGGGCGATCCGGTCCACGCCACCTGGAACCTCGAGGAGCGCGACGGGCTCTATTGCGGCATCTGGGAATCGACGCCCGGCAAGTGGCGCATCGCCTACGACGAGTGGGAGTACTGCCACATCCTCGCCGGCGTCTCGGTGATCGCCGAGGAGGGCGGCAAGGCGGTGACTGTCCGGGAAGGCGACAGCTTCGTGATCCGCCCGGGCTTCACCGGAACCTGGGAGGTGCTCGAGACCACGCGGAAGGACTACGTGATCCGGCTCTGAGCTCAGCTCCCGCCCGCCGCCGCTTCTGCCGCCTGCTGCTCGGCCACCGCGCCGTAGAGCACTTCGGGCGCGATGATCACCGCCGGCAATTGCGTGCCACGATTCGCCAGCGCGTAGCCCTCCAGCGCAACCGATTCCGGGTAGGTCCTCACCACCACCCGGGCGCCGCGCGGCACCCGCTGGTAGAGGTCGATGATGTCCTGGTTGAAAAGCCGGATACAGCCGGCCGAGGTGTTGTTGCCGATCGAAGACATGTCGTTGGTGCCGTGGATCCGATAATGGGTGTCGCGCGAGTCGCGGTAGAGGTAGAGCGCCCGTGCCCCGAGCGGGCTGGCAATGCCGCCGGGGATGCCGCGGGCGAAGCCGGCATAGACCTCGGGCTCGGTGCGGATCATGTTGGCCGTTGGCGTCCAGCCGGGCCAGGCCTCCTTGCGGCCCACATAGGCGCTGCCGCGGAAGCCGCGGCCCTCGCGACCCACGGCGATCGGGTAGCGGATCGCACGGCCGTCGGAGAGCACCAGGAACAGGAACTTGGCGAAGGGGTCGATGACGATCGTCCCGGGCGGCTCGCGGCCATAGTAGGTCATTATCGTCCGGCGGTTGACGCCCTCGAGGTACTTCGGGTCGACGGCAGGCAGGGTGATGCTGCCGTCCTGGACCGAACCGTAGCCATCGACCTGTGCGGGCGCGCGGCGGCTGGCGATGTCGGGGGGCGAGCAGCCCGTAAGCGCGAGAACGCACGCCAGAATCAGGGCTCGACGGGCGGGCAGCAGAAGAAATCGCATGGCGGCAACCGGGCTTGTTCCTAGGATGCCCGATTAGCACGCATCTTGCGGGCTGCAAAATCAGTGTCGCCCTCGGCTCAGCCGGCGAGCCTGCGGCGCGCCGCGGCAACCGCCTCGGCGAAGGCGGCACGCGCCTCGCCCGGCCCGTGCGGAAGCGCGGCAACCACCGCCTCGGCCCAGTCAAGATAGGCAAGCCGGCGCGCCGCGCTCCAATCCTCCGGCGGCGACAGGCCGATCGCGGTCACGTTGCTTGTCTTGTCGGCCAGCTTCACCAGGCAGGCCGCGGGCGACTTCCAGGGCGCATGGGCGACCTGCAGCCGCTTCCGCTCCGCCTTGGGCAGGTTCTTGTCGTCGGTCAATTCGGCCACGATGCCGGCGACCCCGGCGCCGAACAGGGCCTCGATCTCGCCGACCGAGGTGGGCGGGCAGTCCTCCACGGTGTCGTGCAGCCAGGCCGCAGCGATCTCGGCCACGCCGCCGCCCCAGGCGGCGGTCAGCCGCGCCACTTCCTCCACATGCACGATATAGGGCTCGCGCCCCGCGCCCTTGCGGGTCTGACCCTCATGTCGGACGCGTGCCAGGGCCTCGGCGCGGAAGACAAGATCGCTCATAGGTGCTCCTTTCCGATCGGGCATTGCATCCAGCGCCAGCCGGGGGAACCCCGGCACGGGCGGCGCGGCCGCAAGCCGATCTTGCCTGGTTTTTCGTGAAATGCGGGTCGCGCGCGCCACTCGGGCGCAGCCCCGCTTCGGATTTGGGGCTCGATCGCGCGATCGAGCCCCGCCGATGCAATTGGTCGGCTCGGTTTCGCGGCGGCCTCAGCCGACCACGTTGAACTCCGGCCCATAGGGATAGCCGGTGATGTCCTCGTTGCCGTCCTCGGTGATGAAGAGGATGTCGTGCTCGCGGTAGCCGCCGGCGCCGGGCTGGCCAGCGGCGATGGTCAGCATCGGCTCCATCGAGATCACCATGCCGGGCTCGAGCACGGTGTCGATATCCTCCCTCAGCTCCAGCCCCGCCTCGCGCCCGTAGTAATGGCTGAGCACCCCGAAGGAGTGGCCGTAGCCGAAGGTCCGGTATTGTAGCAGGTCGCGCTCGGCGAGGAAGGCGTTGATCTTCCGGGTCACCTCGGCGCAGCTCGCGCCCGGCTTCAGTAGGCTCATGCCGTATTCGTGCGCGGCGACGTTCGCCTGCCAGATCTTCAGGCTCGCCGGGTCCACGTCGCGCACGAACATCGTGCGCTCCAGCGCGGTGTAGTAGCCCGAGATCATCGGGAACGTATTGAGCGAGAGGATGTCGCCAACTTCGAGCTTCCGGGCAGTGACCGGGTTGTGCGCCCCGTCCGTGTTGATCCCCGACTGGAACCAGACCCAGGTATCCCGATACTCCGCATCGGGGTAACGCTTGGCGATCTCCAGCTCCATCGCGTCGCGGCCGGCCATCGCCACGTCGATCTCGCGGGCGCCGACCTTCACTGCCTCGCGGATCGCGTAGCCGCCGACGTCGGCCACCGCCGCGCCCCCGCGGATCAGCTCGAGCTCGGCCGCGCTCTTCTTCATCCGCTGCCGCATCGTGGCGGGCGCAATGTCGATCCGCGCCTTCGGCTTCAGGAAGCCGTCGAGCTTCTCCGACTGCAGAAGCGTCAGGTGATCGGCCTCGTAGCCAATCCGCTTGCCCTCGCCCGCCACCTGGCGCACCGCGCGCCAGTAGTTGTCGCGGGTCCAGTCGGTGTAGGTGATGTTGTCGCCATGGGAACGCCGCCAGGGCTGGCCGGCGTCAATCCCGGCGCTGATTGTGACCGCCTCGCCGGGGGTCACCACCATGCCATAGGGGCGTCCGAACGAGCAGTAGAGGAAGCCCGAATAGTAGGCGATGTTGTGCATCGAGGTGAAGACGGCGGCGTCCACGCCCGCTTCGTCCATGATTCGCCTGAGGCCGGCAAGCCGCGCCTCGTATTCCTCCGCCGCGAACGGCAGCGGCACCTTTTCTCCGTTGTGGAAGCGGTAGCTTTCCGGTCGTTCCATCTCAGACCTCCGTCATGCGGGGTCCGAAACTCGAAGGACCCCTGAAAGGGTCCCGGCGTACAGGACGGTGGCGGGATGTCTCTCCCCGAGCCTTCGGCGGGCGGGCCCCCACAGGCGACGCCATCGCCCGGCTCAGATCGGGTATTTGCAGAGTCCGGCTCTTCCGCGCAAGTGGAATCCGCGGTCGATCGCCGCGGCGGCGCGCATTTCTCTTACCAGTGCGGCGGCTCGAGCTTGACCCAGAGGCCTTCGACCTTCACCTCTTCCGGCTTTGCGCAGAGGAACATCGTATAGGTGAAGATCGTCTCGATCTTGCGGCGGGCACCGTTCGCCCGCACGAGATCGCTCGCAATGCAGGACGAGCGCGGCATCAGCAACCCTTCGAGGCCCAGCTTCTGCCCCGGCGACAGCACCACGTCGTTGGCGGGCAGACCGCGACCCAGCGACTTGGCCGGGATCAGCACCGGCTGCGCCTCAGGGTGATGGTGCAGAAACTCCTCGTCGAGCACCACGCGGTCGACCCAGCGGATCTCGGCAAAAGCGCCCTTGCGGGTCCGCACCCGGTCGCCCACCCGGAGCGCCTGGGCCGGGAACGGCCCGGACATCGTGTCCACCCGGGTCATCGGGCCGAAGCCAGGGAACTCCCACTGCTTCACCTTGAGAGCGGCTTCCGCCCAGGTGGCCGGTCGGACCCCTGAACCGATCTTGGTGTCAGGTGACACCGTAACATGCGACATATCCATCATAACTTCCCCACAAGCCGGCGGCCGGAATCTGAACTCGTTAATGTCCCATTAATGCCAGATTTCGATGCCGCTCGCCAGCCCTGGCGTGTCGTCCGCCCGACGCAAGGCCAATGGCTTGTGCGAAAATCACATAGTGCAGAGGCTTTCTCCCGTAACTTCTACAAATACTCGCAATACACGTGCTCCGGATCGCTCGCGTCTAGATTGCGCCCTGCCACTTCTGGGCATTTCCAAGGCGCCGCGCGGCGTCGTTCACGCTTCCATTGTGCCAACTTCGAAGACAAGGTGTTTCTTGGACCTTCGGCCAGCCCTGCGTCGCCCGTCGCCCGCCCGAGGGACGGACGCGTCCGGGGGGCGATGGCTCTGGCCAGCGTCTGCGCGCCCGCATAGGCTCCGCACATGCTGCGCTACGCTCTCGGCCGCCTCGCGTCGCTCGTGCTCAGTCTCGTCGCGGCGAGCCTGGTGATCTTCGCCGTGATCGAGGTGATCCCGGGCGACCCTGCGGCCTTCATGCTGGGGCTCAACGCCAGCCCCGACACGGTCGCGGCGCTCAGGGCCGAGCTTGGCCTCGAAGGTACCCTGCCCGAGCGCTACCTCGCCTGGGCCGCGGGCATGCTCTCCGGCGAATTCGGCACCTCCTACACCTACCGCGTGCCGGTCTCCACGCTGGTGCTGGACCGGCTCGAGGTCTCGCTCCCGCTCGCCCTCTACGCGCTCGCGCTCTCTACCGCGCTCGCCCTGCCGGTCGGGCTGGCCGCTGCAGCCTTCCGCGGCCGCCCGCCCGACTACGGCATCATGGCCGCCACCCAGCTCGGCATCGCCGTGCCGAACTTCTGGTTCGCCATGCTGCTCGTCCTGGTCTTCGCCGTCGGCCTCGGCTGGTTCAACGCCGGCGGCTTCCCAGGCTGGGAGGCGGGGCTTCTCCCGGTGCTCAAGGCCCTCACCCTGCCGGCCATCGCCCTGGCGCTGCCGCAAGCCTCGATCCTCGCCCGCGTGCTGCGTTCGGCGCTGATCGAGACGCTGGGGCAGGACTACATCCGCACCGCCCGCGCCAAGGGCCTCACCGAGGCCGCGGCGCTCACCCGACACGCGCTCCGGAATGCGCTGATCCCGGTGCTCACGATCCTCGGGCTGCAATTCTCGTTCCTGCTCGCCGGCGCGATCATCATCGAGAACGTGTTCTTCCTTCCGGGCCTCGGACGGCTGATCTTCCAGGGCATCACGCAGCGCGACCTGATCGTGGTCGAGTCGGTCACCATGCTGCTCGTCGCGGCGGTGATCCTGGTCACCTTCCTCGTGGATCTTGCCTATGCCTGGGCCGATCCGCGCCTGAGGCGGCGGCGATGAGGCTTCCGGTCCAGCTCTTCGCCGGGGCTGTGCTGGCGGGCGTGTTCCTCACGTTGGCGATTCTGTCGCTTCTCTGGACGCCGCATGACGTTACCGCGCTCGCCATCGCCCAGAAGCTCCGCCCGCCATCCCTCGAGCACCTGCTCGGCACCGACCATTTCGGCCGCGACATCCTGTCGATGCTGATGATCGGCGCGCGCACCTCGCTCGCCGTGGCGCTGATCGCCGTCGGCATCGGCATCGTCGCGGGCGTGCCGCTCGGCCTGCTCGCCGCGGCCAACCGCGGCAGCCTGATCGACGAGGTGGTGATGCGCGGCAACGACCTCGTCTTCGCCTTCCCCTCGCTCGTCATCGCGATCCTGATCACCGCCGTCTTCGGCCCCTCGGCGGTCAACGCGATCCTGGCGATCGGCATCTTCAACATCCCGGTCTTCGCCCGCGTCACCCGCGGCGGGGCGCTTTCGCTCTGGACGCTGGACTACATCCTTGCCGCCCGCGTCGCCGGCAAGCGCGCGTTCCGGATCTCGGTCGAGCACATCCTGCCCAACATCCTCAACCTCCTCATCGTGCAGGGCACGATCCAGTTCTCTCTGGGCATCCTCGCCGAGGCCGGGCTTTCCTACGTGGGCCTCGGCGCCCAGCCGCCGACACCCTCCTGGGGCCGGATGCTCGCCGAGGCGCAGACGCTGATCTATACCAACCCCGCACTCGCCATCCTTCCCGGCCTCGCCATCGTGCTCACCGTGCTGGGCCTCAACCTGATCGGCGACGGTCTGCGCGACCTGCTGGACCCGCGCCTCCGGAGGGTGCGGCTGTGATCGGCGTGGAGGACCTCTCGCTCGACATCGGCGCGCATCCGATCCTGCGCGAGGTCTCCTTCCAGATCACCGCTGGCGAGGTCTTCGGGCTGGTCGGCGAATCCGGCTCGGGCAAGTCGCTGACCGCGCTCTCGATCCTCCGGCTCCTGCCGCACGCCGCCCGCACCTCCGGCCGGGTGAGGCTGGAAGGTCGCGAGCTCACGACGCTGTCCGAGCGGCAGATGTGCGCGCTCCGCGGCGCCGAAATCGGCATGATCTTCCAGGAACCGATGACGGCGCTGAACCCGGTTCGGACCATCGGCGAACAAGTGGCCGAGACGCTCCTCGTTCACGGCCGCGCCTCGCGCCGCGAGGCCTTTCGCGTGGCCGCCGAGCGCCTCGCCCGGGTCGGCCTGCCCGAGGAGCGCTTTCCGCTCGCCCGCTACCCGCACGAGCTCTCGGGCGGCCAGCGGCAGCGGGTCTCGATCGCGCTGGCCATCGCGCTCCGGCCGAAGCTCCTCATCGCCGACGAGCCCACCACGGCGCTCGACGTCACCACCCAGGCGCAGATCCTGGCGCTGCTCAAGGGGCTCGTCCGCGACGAGGGCATGAGCCTGCTCCTCATCACCCACGACCTCGCCGTCGTCGCCGGCATGGCCGACCGGCTCGCGGTGATGCAGGAGGGCCGGATCGTCGAGCAGGGGCGCACGGAGGAGGTCTTCCGCGCGCTAAGTCATCCCTACACCCGCCAGCTCTTCGAGGCCTCCGATCACCGCCCTGCCCGCACTCCGCTCGCCTCCGAGACGCCGCACCTCGAATCGAGGGCGGCAATCCGCGATTACCGCCTGCCGCGCCGCAGCCTCCTCGGCGCGCCCCAGAACTTCCGCGCCGTCAAGTCGGTGAGCTTCACGTTGAGGCGCGGCGAAAGCCTCGGCCTCGTCGGCGAGTCGGGCTCGGGCAAGTCCACCCTTGCGCGCGCGCTCCTCGGCCTCGATTCGCTGCAGGGCGGCGAGATCCGGCTCGACGGCGAGCCCGTCCGCCCTGGCGATCCACGGCTGCAGGTCGTGTTCCAGGATCCCTATGGCAGCTTCAACCCGCGACACCGCGTGGCCCGCCTCGTCGCCGAGCCGTTCCACAGCGCCGGCCGGCCGCCGGACGCCACGGCCCGCATCGACGAGGCGCTGTCGAGGGTGGGACTGAAGCCGGAAGACGCGGAGCGATACATCCACGAATTCTCCGGCGGCCAGCGCCAGCGCATCGCGATCGCCCGGGCGCTGATCACCCGACCCGAGCTCATCGTGCTCGATGAGCCGGTCTCGGCGCTCGACGTCTCGGTGCGCGCCAGGATCCTCGACCTTCTCGCCGATCTGCAAACTCGCTACGGCTTGAGCTACTTCTTCATCACCCACGACCTCCACGTGGTCCGCGCGATCACCGACCGGGTACTGGTGATGAAGGAGGGCGAGATCGTCGAGGAGGGAGAGACCGAGCAGGTGCTGAACGAACCGCAGCACCCCTATACCAAAGAGCTGATCGCCGCCGCGCCGACGATCCCAGCAGAGTGGAGGGCCCATGCCTGAACGCATCTGGTATCCGACCGACCAGGTCTTCATCGCCGGACGCTGGCGCCCGGTGGCCGAGCACCTGCCCGTCGAGAACCCGTCCACCGGCGAGGGGATTGCCCGCATCGCCAGGGGCCGGACGGCAGAAATCGACGAGGCCGTGGCCGCGGCAGGGGCTGCCCTCGGCGGCGAATGGGGCGCGCTCACGGCGACCGAGCGCGGCCGTCTGCTCACCCGCATTGGCGAGCTTGTGAAAGCGCGGGCCGAGGACCTCGCCCATATCGAGGCCACCGACGTCGGCAAGCCGCTGGCCCAGGCCCGCGCCGACGCCCTGGCGCTGGCCCGCTACATGGAGTTCTACGGCGGCGCCGCCGACAAGGTGATGGGCGAGACGATCCCGTATCTCGGCGGCTACACCGTCTACACGCTCCGCGAACCGCACGGGGTGACCGGCCACATCGTGCCCTGGAACTACCCGATGCAGATCATCGGCCGCTCGGTCGGCGCGGCGCTGGCGATGGGCAACGCCTGCGTGCTGAAACCGGCCGAGGAAGCCTGCCTCACCGCGCTCGCGTTCGCGGCGCTGGCGCAGGAGGCCGGCCTTCCCGAGGGGGCGCTCAACGTCGTGCCGGGGCTCGGGGAGGAAGCCGGTGCCGCGCTTTCGGAGCATGCGGGCGTCCACCACATCTCGTTCACCGGCTCGGTCGCCGTCGGGGCGCTGGTGCAGGCCGCCGCCGCGAAGAACGTGGTGCCGGTCACGCTCGAGCTCGGCGGCAAGTCGCCGCAGCTCGTCTTCGCCGACGCCGATCT
>JBFKAV010000100.1:0-13781 GCA_041621405.1 Paracoccaceae bacterium | reverse complement strand
GACCTCTACCAGCTGCACTGGCCGAACCGGGGCTCGTATCACTTCCGCCAGATGTGGGCCTACGATCCGTCCGGCCAGGACCGCGCGGACACGCTGGCGCATATGGACGCGGTGCTCGAGGCGATGGAGCGGCTCGTCTCCGCCGGCAAGGTGCGCCACTTCGGACTTTCGAACGAGACCGCCTGGGGCATGGCGCAGTGGCTCCGGATCGCCGAGGTGCGCGGCTGGCCGCGCGCCGCCTCGATCCAGAACGAGTATTCGCTGCTCTGCCGCGGCTACGACACCGACCTCGCCGAACTCGGGGTCAACGAGGAGGTCACGCTCTTGGCGTTCACGCCGCTGGCGGCGGGGCTGCTCACCGGCAAGTACGCCGGCGACGTGACGCCCGAGGGCTCGCGGCGCGAGCGCTCGCCCGACCTCGGCGGGCGGATCACGCCGCGGGTCTGGGAGGCGGTGTCGGCCTATCTCGGCATCGCCGCGCAGCACGGGCTCGATGCGGCGCAAATGGCGATCGCCTGGTGCCTCGCCCGGCCGTTCCCGGTGATCCCGATCATCGGCGCCACCTCGACCGAGCAGCTCGCGACCGCGCTCGGGGCGGCGGAGCTTTCCCTCTCCGACGAGGTGAAGGCCGAGATCGCCACCGCCCACAAGGCGCATCCCTTGCCGTTCTGAACCGCGTGCCAGGAGGATCCGTAGCGCTCCCGCCCCTCGACGGCGGCCAAAGGCCGCCTCCT
This sequence comes from Paracoccaceae bacterium, assembly GCA_041621405.1. GTDB lineage: Bacteria > Pseudomonadota > Alphaproteobacteria > Rhodobacterales > Rhodobacteraceae > JBFKAV01. The sequence continues at coordinate 13,047 of JBFKAV010000100.1, read as the reverse complement.
CGGGTTGGGCCGGGCGCCGCGCTGGCGCGCGGCGCTAGGCAAGAACTTCGTGCCTCCGGCGGGGATACTTGAAACCGGAGGAAGCGGAGTGACGACACCCCGCCCCGGCGACCGGAGGGGGTGCCTTCTTCCGGTGCGGTCATCGGCGTCCCCGCCTGTACCGCGATCCCGATATGACGCGCCGGGGTTGACGGGTCGTTAATTGTTCCGGCTTCAAGTATCCCCGCCGGAGGCAGGATCTATTGCGGCGCGCACCGATCGGCCGGGCGCGCCGCATCCGGCTCCGGTGCGCAGGTCGGGACGAAGCCCGCGCCGCGCGCCAGCGCGGCGCCCGGCCCAACGGGAGGAGCCGATCTCCGATCGGCGACGACGGGCGGGAGCGCTTCCGGGCTTGCTGCGAACGCGTCCGGTCGCGGCGGGACGGCGGCGGGTCGATTCCGGGCTTGCCAAGGGCCGGCCAAATCGCCTCTCCTGCCGGCCAAGGGAGGATCAGAGATGCCGCTTGCAATGACCCGCGAGGTCTTCATCACCTGTGCCGTAACCGGGTCGGGCGGCACCCAGGACCGCAGCCCGCACGTGCCCCGCAGCCCCGAGGAGATCGCCGAGAGCGCCATCGCCGCGGCGAAGGCGGGCGCCGCGATCGTGCATTGCCACGTGCGCGAGCCCGAGACCGGCAAACCCTCGCGCCGGGTCGAGCTTTACCGAGAGGTCACCGACCGGATCCGCGCCGCCGAGGTCGACGTGGTCCTGAACCTCACCGCCGGGATGGGCGGCGACCTCGTGCTCGGCGGCGCCGAGAAGCCACTGCCGCCCGCCGCTGGCACCGACATGGCGCCCGGATCGGAGCGGCTGGCGCATGTGCGCGCCTGCCTGCCCGAGATCTGCACGCTCGACTGCGGCACGATGAACTTCGCCGAGGCCGACTACGTGATGGTCAACACGCCCGGCATGCTGCAGGCGATGGGGGCCGAGATGGAGGCCTTGGGCGTCAAGCCCGAGATCGAGGCCTTCGACACCGGGCATCTCTGGTACGCGCGTGAACTCGTCCGGCTCGGCGTCCTGAAGGAGCCGGCGCTGGTGCAGCTCTGCATGGGCGTGCCCTGGGGCGCGCCGGACGACCTCAACACCTTCCTGGCGATGGTCAACAACGTGCCCGCGGGCTGGACCTTCTCGGCCTTCTCGCTCGGCCGCCAGCAGATGGCCTATGTCGCGGCCGCGGTGCTCGCCGGCGGCCATGTCCGGGTTGGGCTCGAGGACAATCTCTGGCTCGACAAGGGGGTGCTGGCGACAAACGCCCAGCTCGTCGAGCGCGCGGTCGGCATCGTCGAGCGGATGGGCGCGCGGGTGATGACGCCGGCCGAGGTGCGCACCAGGCTCGGGCTTGCCAAGCGGGCGCCGGTGGCGGCGTGAAGCGGGCCTGGGCGATCCTGACGCTGGCCCTGGCGCTGGTGGCCGGCTGCGAGGCAGCCGCACCGGCCCGAGGCGGCGGCGATGCCAACACAGCGGCCTACGACGGCCGCGCCGAAGCGGCGCGGGCGCGGGCCGAGGCGAGGGCACGGGAAGCACGGGAGGCCTGTCGCGCCCGCGGCGGTCCCTTGGTTCAGATCGGGCCGGACGAATGGGCCTGCGGGGCCGAGGCCGAGGCGGCACTCAACCGCGAAGAGGCGGACTGGCAAGCGCGCTGTGCGGCCGAGGGGTCGCAAGCCTACCGGGTGGGTCGCGGCCTCTGGCTCTGCGCCCGGCCGACCAGCGACGCCGGCGCCGCCTGCAGCGCGGCGGACGACTGCGAGGGCCTCTGCCTGCCGACCGGAGCCGAGGAGCGGTCCGGCCAGTGCTCGGCCACCACAAGGGTCGCCGGCTGTGTCACTGCCATCGGCGCGGACGGGCGGCGGGGGACAGTATGCGCGCCCTGAGCCTCGCGCTGATGCTGGCCGGCTGCGCCGCGGTGACGCCCCACCGCGACACGAAGATCCCGATGACCTCGATCGCCGCGCTCGACGTCGGCCGCTACGCGGGGGGCTGGAGCGAGGTGGCCCGCGTGGGCGAGGCGCTGGTGCCGGGCTGTGGCCCGGCAAGCCTGACCCTTGCGCCCGACGGGCAGGGCGGCTTCGCGGTTTCCGGCGACTGCCGCATCGGCGGGCCGATGGGCTCCGACAGGCTGGTGCGGGGGCAGGCGCGGGTCGCGGGCCCGGGTCGGTTCGACCTTGCCGTCGAGGGCGGCTATTCCGGCCCCTTCTGGGTGCTCTGGGTCGACGAAGGCTACCGAACGGCCGTGGTGGGCATGCCCTCCGGCCGCGCAGGCTGGATCCTCGACCGGGCGCCCGAGATCCCGCCCGACCGGCTCCGCGCCGCGCGGGAGGTGCTGGCCTGGAACGGCTACGATCTATCGCAACTGAGGATGATGCGGCAATGAGCAAGCGCAAGGCGGCGGTGGTTGGCGGCGGCGTGATCGGCGCGGGCTGGGCCGCGCGGTTCCTGCTGATGGGCTGGGACGTGGCGGTGGCCGACCCCGACCCGGAGGCGCCGCGCAAGGTGGGCGAGGTGCTGGCCAATGCCCGCCGCTCGCTGCCCGGGCTGCACGACGTGGCGCTGCCCGAGGAGGGCAGGCTCACCGTCACCGCCGACCTCGCCGAGGCCGTCGCGGGGGCCGAATGGGTGCAGGAATCGGTCCCCGAGACCCTCGCACTCAAGCACCGGATCATCGCCGGGATCCAGCGCCATGCGCACGGGGCGCTGATCGGCTCCTCGACCAGCGGCTTCAAGCCCTCGGAGCTGCAGGAGGGCGCGGCCGACCCCTCCCGCATCCTCGTTGCGCATCCCTTCAACCCGGTCTACCTCCTGCCGCTGGTCGAGCTGGTGCCCTCCTCGGCGAACCCGGCCGAGGCGGTCGAAGGCGCCAAGGAGGTGCTGGCCTGCATCGGCATGTACCCGCTCCACGTGCGCAAGGAGATCGACGCCCACATCGCCGACCGCTTTCTCGAGGCCGTCTGGCGCGAGGCGCTTTGGCTGATCAAGGACGGCATCGCCACGACGGAGGAGATCGACGACGCGATCCGCTACGGCTTCGGGCTGCGCTGGGCGCAGATGGGGCTCTTCGAGACCTACAGGATCGCCGGCGGCGAGCAGGGCATGCGCCACTTCATCGCCCAGTTCGGCCCCTGCCTCGCCTGGCCCTGGACGCACCTGACCGACGTGCCGGAACTGACCGACGCGCTGATCGACACCATCGCCGCACAATCCGACGCGCAGTCCGGCCGCCACTCGATCCGTGAACTCGAGCGGATCCGTGACGGCAACCTCGTCGGGATCATGCGGGTGCTGCGCGGCTATGCCGCCGACGCCCGTGCGGGCTGGGGGGCGGGGCTCCTCCTGCGCGAACACGACGCCCGGATCGGCAAGCCCGAGCCCGACCTCTCCGGGCCGGTCCTCACCGTGGCCCGCGCCGTGCCCCTAGACTGGACCGACTACAACGGCCACATGAACGAGGCGCGCTACCTGCAGGCCTTCGGCGACGCCACCGACCGCTTCATGGAGATCGTCGGCTGCGACGCCAACTACATCGCCACCGGCGGCAGCTACTTCACCGCCGAGACCCATATCCAGCACCTGGGCGAGGTGAACGCCGGCGACCGGATCGAGGTGAGGACCCAGCTCCTCGGCGGCGAGGGCAAGAAGATGCACCTCTTCCACCAAATGCGCGTGGCGGGCGAGGTCAGGGCCACCGGCGAGCACCTCCTGATCCATGTCAGCCTCGAGACCCGCCGGGCCAGCCCGCCCGGGGAGAGGGTGGCGCAGCGGATGGCCGAAGTCTGGGCAGCGCACGAAGGGCTTCCGCGCCCTGACGGCGCCGGACGTTCGGTGGGGCAGGGGCGGTAATGCCCGGATCTGACCCGGCCTGTTGACGGTCCGTGTCCAATTCTTGGCCGGCGACCATGATTTTGCCGCATAATCTCGCTACCAAGATCGCGAAGTCGACGGCGCACCGGGCGCCGGCGGAACCGTGACAGTGAAGGACGTCCAATGTCAGTAGCCAGCCAAGCCGGGTTGCCCTGGGTCAGGAATGCGCGCTTCGATACCGGGTTCATCCTCGGGATCCCGCTCTTGTCGCTGGCGTCCCTGGCGGTGATTCTCGCCGAACCGTCGCTGTTCTACCCGATCCTGGTGATCGACCTTTGGATCCTGGGCTATCACCACGTCATCTCGACCTTCACGCGGCTGGCGTTCGACAAGAAGAGCTTCAGCGAGAGCAAGTTCCTAATCTTCGGCCTGACCCCGATCATCGCCGCCATCACGGGGCTCGTCGCCTGGACCGTCGGGATTTGGGCCATCGTCTCGATCTATTTCTACTGGCAATGGTGGCACTATGCCCGGCAGAGCTGGGGCATCTCGCGCGTCTACCGCGGCAAGGATTCCGGTGCCCAGTACGAGAACGGCTGGTTCGACCAGCTGATCTTCTACGCCATTCCGGTCGCCGGCGTGCTCTCGCGTTCGGCCGAACAGCATACGAAGTTCATCGGACTCGATCTCTGGATGGTGCCGGTGCCGCCTGTCGTCGCGGAGCTGTCGCTCTACGCGGCGTTCGCGCTGTTCGCGCTCTGGGTCGGACTGCGGATCCTCGCGGCCTTGAACGGCCGCCTCGCGGTCGTCCATACCGCCTACATGATGACCCATTTCATGATCTTTGGGGTCACCTACGTGCTTGTCTCCGACATCACCCTGGGCTGGCTCATGGTGAACATCTGGCACAACGCGCAGTACATCCTGTTCGTCTGGATGTTCAACACGAAGCGGTTCAGGAACGGAATCGACCCCGAGGCGAAGTTCCTCTCCTACATCAGCCAGCCGAACCGCCTTTGGCTCTACATGCTGACCTGCGTGGCGATCACGGGCGTCTTCTACTGGGGCGTTCTGCGGACGATCGACTGGCTTTTCTTCGCGGGGATCTCGGCGACGATCGTCCTCTACCAGATCGTCAACTTCCACCACTACGTCGTCGATTCGGTGATCTGGAAGGTGCGCAAGCCGAAGATGAGGGAGACGCTCCAGCTCGCCACCACGCCGGCGGAATGACGCAGGCTGCGTTCCGCGAGGCCGGGGCCGGGACGGTCGGCCCCGGGCGCGGACAGGTTCCTGCGCGGCGCTTCAGACGATCTTGCCCGGATTCATGATGCCCCCGGGGTCGATGGCGCGTTTCAGCGTGGCCATCAGCGCAACGGCGCCCTCGCCGTGCTCGCGCTCGAGGAAGCGCTTCTTGCCCTCGCCGATGCCGTGCTCGCCGGTACAGGTGCCGTCGAAGGCGATGGCGCGTTCGGCGAGCCGTTCGAGGAATGCCTTGCTGCGAGTGACCTCGTCGGCATCCTCCATGCGCAGGAGGATCTGGGCGTGGAAATTGCCGTCACCCGCGTGGCCCACGATCGGCGCGACCAGGCCGCTTGCTTCGAGGTCGCGCTTGGTCGCCTCGATGCACTCGGCCAACCGAGAGATCGGCACGCAGACGTCGGTGACGATCACCTCCGACCCTGGCCGGTAGGATTTCGAAGCCCAGAACACGTCGTGACGCGCGCGCCATAAGCGCGAGCGGTCCTCGGCGCGGACCGCCCAGTCGAAGTCGCTGCCGCCTTCATCCCGGACGATCTCGCCGAAGCGCTCGGCCTGTTCGGCGACGCCGGCCTCGGTGCCGTGGAATTCGAGGAAGAGGTGCGGCGCCTCGGGCAGGTCGAGCCGCGAGTGCGCGTTGCAGACCCGGATCTGAACTTCGTCGAGGAGCTCGACCCGCGCAACCGGGATTCCGGCCTGGATCGCCAGGATCGCCGCGTCGCAGGCTGCTTCGATGGAGGGAAAGCGGCAGATGCCGGCCGAGACGACCTCGGGCAGGCCGTGAAGCCTGAGCGTGGCCTCGGTGATCACGCCGAGCGTACCCTCGGCCCCGACGAAGAGCCGGGTGATGTCGTAGCCCGCCGAGGACTTCCGCGCACGTCGGGCGGTGGCGATCTCCTCTCCCGAGGGCAGCACGACCTTCAGCGCAAGGACATTCTCCCGCATCGTGCCGTAGCGCACCGCGGTCGTGCCCGAGGCGCCGGTCGATACCATGCCGCCGAGCGAGGCGTCGGCGCCGGGATCGACCGGGAAGAACAGCCCTTCGCCGCGCAGCGCGGCGTCGAGCTGAAGTCGGGTAACGCCCGGCTCCACGGTGCAGGTAAAATCCTCGGCCCGCACGGCGAGAACCCGGTTCATCTCGCTCATATCGAGACAGAGGCCGCCGAACGGGGCGTTGACATGGCCCTCGAACGAGGTGCCGGCGCCGAAGGGGATCACCGGCACCGCGTGTCGGGCGCAGAGGCGCACCGCGTCGCGTACCTCCGCCGCGCCCCTGGGGAAAGCCACCGCGTCGGGCGGTCCGCCCGTCATCCAGGTGGTGGTATTGGTATGCTGGGCGCAGACCGGACCCGAGCGGGTCAGCCTTTCACCGAAGAGCGTTCGCAGCTCCGCCTCGGCAGCCGCGAAGCCCGCGGCCACCGGCGGCATCCTGGTCGCCGCCGTCATCGGAAGTCTCCGTTCCTGAATTGGATGCGCCCACTATGGGCGCGGGGCCCGGTGCTGTAAATTCACACCCAAGTCTACTTCCGCGAGGCAGCATCCATGCGCCGGCGAGGCAACGCGACACGGGCCGACATCCTCGAGGCCGCCTACCGTCTGTTCCGGCAGCGCGGCTTCGCCCGGGTCGCGATGTCCGACATCGCGGCCGGGGCGGCGGTGACCCGGCGAACCCTCTACCGGCATTTCGACAGCAAGGACGCGCTCCTGGCCGCGATGTTCGAAATCCAGCTTGCCCGGTCGACGAAGTCGTTCCTGGCGATGATCTTGGCCGACGCCCCGGTCGAGACGCTGGTCGAGGCGCTGTTCGCCGACCTCGCCGACTGGTCCGCGGCCGAGCGCTGGACCGGGTCGGGCTTTACCCGCGTCGCGGTCGAGTTGGCCGACCTGCCCGGCCATCCGGCGCGCCGCCTCGCACGGCGCCACAAGGCGACGATGGAGCGGGCGCTCGCCGACCGGTTCTTGTCGCTCGGTACACCGGACGCAGAGGCGCTTGCGCGCGAGGTCTGGGTTCTGCTGGAGGGCGCGATGGTGCTGACCCTGATCCACGGCGACAGGGCCTATGCAGAGACCGCCGGCGCCGCGGCGTGCCGCCTCTGTGCCGCTCGCCTCCGGCGCTGATCCCGCCCGCCCCGTCGCGTCCCGCTTGCGCTGGCGCGCAGGCTCATGAGCAGTTCCCGCACGTCCCGCGTCGCCGCCCCGGCCTCGCGCACCGGCCCGCAGGCACCGTTCGCACGCTGGGAAGATGGCGGGCACCGGTCCGCTAGCCCCGGAGCACGGGGGCGGAGATCGCGAGCGCCGGACCGCTCGTAAGGGCCGCCGATCGGCTCCGTCACTTCCCTTCGATGAAGCCGGAAATCGTCGTGGCGAGGGTGTCCCAGTCGGTGAACTCGTGCGCTCCGGCACTCGGATCATAGTCCCGACCCCGCAGGACCACGTGTCGCAGAACCTGCATCGCGAAGTAGTCGTACTGCCCGGTCCGAACCGCCCCGGCGACCAGCGCCTCCACGTCCGGGTTGAACCCGGTCCGCATCTTCATTTCCACGAGGTAGTCGTTGGCCTCCTCGTGCCCTTCGGGAAACGCCGCATTGAGGCTGACCGACATCATCAGCGTCCTGCGCTCCTCAAGGTCCTGCTTGTTGGCCTCCAGGAAGGCTTCGAAGGCCCTGGGATGTCTTCGCTGGTGCACGGGAGCGGCGAGGATCACGGACTCCACCCCTTCGAAGGAGACGGGCTCCAGATCGCCGGCGTTGATCATCCGCGCCTTGCGTCCGAGCTTCTTGACCTCTTCTGCAGAGAACCGGGCGATCTTCTCGGTCTGGCCCTCGACCGTCTCGAAAACTACGAGGACACCCATCGCCACCTCCATCCGTCGGCTGATCGCATTATTCCCGTTCCCTTGTTGCGCCGGTCCCGACAGTTCGGACCAAACGACGGGCACCCGATTCCTCCGGCCGGGCACCCGACGCCGGGCAAGCCGCCCGTTTCCTTGAGGAATAGCCCGCGAGGGACGCATGTCGTTGCTCTGGATCAAACGGCGGGAACCCTGCGACGACGTCCGGCGCTGACAGAGGCGCCGGCCGCTGGCCGTCCCCGACGCCTCAGATGCCCCGCCTCAGCCCCTTGAGCAGCTCCGGGACGTCGCGCGTGGCGATCTCGGCCTCGCGCACCAGCCAGTCGAAGTGCTGGGTGAAGGCGCGGATGCGGTCGGTGTCGCGGAAGGCGAGGTAGTTGCGCCCGAGGTAGAGCACGGCCAGCAGCGGCCCGAACACGGTGATCGGGGCCGAGAACACCCGGCGGGCGTCGAACAGGAAGAGCCGCAGCCGCGGGTAGAGCTGGTCGTAGACCGCGATGAGCCAGTCGAGCTGCTCGCGCCGCACCTCGGCGCCGACGCCGCGGTAGTACCCTTCGGCCCGGGCGAAGGCCTCGATCTCGTGCAGCGGCATGGCGATCTCGTAGTCCGAGCCGGCTTCCCGCATCCAGGCCAGCCGGTCCTCGGAGGCGCCGATCGCCTGGTCGACCGTGACGCCCAGGTGCGGCTCGTATTCCCAGCGCAGCACGGCGTGGGTCTTCAGCATGTCGGGCAGGGTCGCCGGCACGTGGCGGATCTTGTAGCCCGCCGCCTCGCGGTGCCAGGCGAAGATCTGCTCGTCGACCATCGCGCGGGGCGCCTCGGTCATCAGCATCGCGGCGGCCAGGAGGTCCGCCGCGCGCTCCGGCCGGTCGGTCAGGCCCAGGAGCCAGTCGGCCGAGACCCCGAGCGCCGCCGAGCATTCCGCGGCGAGCTGGGCGTTCGGCAGCCGCGTCTCTTCGCCCGAAAGAAGCTGCGACAGCGTCGAGCGGTTCACGCCGACGGTGCGGGCCAGCCCCGCCTGGCTCTGCCCCGAGGCGGCCACCGCCTCGGCGAGGCGGGCCCGGAACAGGGCAGCGCGGGCGCGTTTGTCGAGTTTCACGGGCAGTTGTTCCAGAAAGTGAACGATGTTTGATTTCCGTTGCACATATACCGAATTCTGAATGGTCCGCGCAAGCGTTATCAATGACTTGGGGGAGAAGTGCTGGAGGACGACCTTGCGCGACGCGCGCCAGGGGCCGGAATGGCCGACGCTGGGCATGATCCTGGCCACCTATGCGCTCTGGGGCATCGGCACCACAGCCGCGTTCACGGCCATGCCCCTCCTCGGCTTCGTGCTCACCACGCTGACCATCGTCCAGTTCTCCTCGCTCCAGCACGAGGTGCTGCACGGCCACCCCCTCGCCTCTCGGCCCCTCTCCGAAGCGCTGGTCTTCCCCGGCCTCACCGTCTTCGTGCCCTACAGGCGGTTCCGCGACACCCATCTGGCGCACCACCGCGACGAGCGGCTGACCGACCCCTACGACGACCCGGAATCGAACTACCTCGACCCGGCCGTCTGGGCACGGCTCTCGCCGCCGCTGCGGCTGCTGCTGCGGGTGAACAACACGCTGCTGGGGCGCATCCTCCTCGGCCCGGCGATCTCGACCTGGGCGCTCCTGCGCGGCGATCTCCGCGCGATCCGCGCCGGCGACCGGGCGGTGCGCGACGCCTGGGCCTGGCACCTGCCGGGGCTCGGCCTGGTGGCGCTCTGGCTCTGGGCCGCGCCCGGGATCGGCGCCCTGGCCTATCTCGGCGCGGCCTACCTCGGCTACGGCATCCTCAAGATCCGAACCTTCCTCGAGCACCGGGCGCACGAGAAGGCGCGCGGTCGCAGCGTCATCGTCGAGGACCGGGGGCCGCTTGCGCTCCTGTTCCTCAACAACAACTACCACGCGGTGCACCACGCCCGGCCGGGCGCTGCGTGGTACCGGCTGCCCGAGCTCTACCGGGAGACCCGCGCCGAAGTCCTGCGACGCAACGAGGGTTACCGATTCCGTTCGTATGGTGAGATTTTCTCCCGCTATCTGTTCAATCCGAAGGATCCGGTGCCGCATCCGCTCTGGCCGGAGGGAATGGATCGCAGCGTCGAACCGGTCGAGAGCCCCGCCATCGGCCCGGCGCTGTCCGCCGCCTTCGCGCCCGAGACCGAGCCGTCCGAGACCGCACCGGCCTGAGCCCCCTCGACTCCGCCCGCGGCGGGGGGCAGGAAGGCGGCCATGGCGCTCTGGATTCCCGTCACCTTCGCCGCCGCCCTGGTGCAGACGCTGCGCTTCATGCTGCAGCGCCAGCTAAAGGGCGCCGGGCTCTCGACCGGAGGCGCCACCTTCTCGCGCTTCCTCTACGCCGCGCCGCTGGCGGCCGCGCTCGCGGGCATTCTGGCTCTGGGTGGGATCCCGCCGCTGTCGCCCCGGTTCTGGGCCTTCGCCGTGGCCGGCGGGCTCAGCCAGATCGTCGCCACCTTCTGCACCGTCGCCCTGTTCCACGAGCGCAACTTCGCCGTCGGCATCGGCTTCACCAAGACCGAGACCGTGCTCGTCGCCGCGTTCTCGGCCCTGGTCCTCGGCGAGCATGTCAGCCCCCGGGGCCTCCTGGCCATCGCGGTCGGCTTCGTCGGCGTCCTACTCCTGACCCGCGCCAGGGATGCCGGCGCGGCGCGCGTCTTCAACCGCGCCACGGCGCTCGGGCTGATGGCGGGCGGCCTCTTCGGCGCCTCGGCGATCGGCTACCGCGGCGCCACGCTCGAGCTCCTGCCGGCGCCGTTCTTCTTCCGCGCCGCGCTGACGCTCGCCTGCGCCACCGCGTTCCAGACCCTGGCGATGGCACTCTGGCTCCGCCTCGCCGAGCCGGGCGAGCTTTCGCGCGTGGCCCGCGCCTGGCGGCGGACGCTGCCGGTTGGGGTCACCGGCATGCTCGGCTCGCTCGGCTGGTTCACCGCCTTCTCCTTGCAGAACGCGGCCTATGTTCGCGCCGTGGGCCAGGTCGAGGTGGCCTTCACCATCCTCGCCTCCTGGCTGGTGTTCCGCGAGCGGCTGAGCCTGCGCGAGCTCGCCGGCATCGGCCTCGTGGTGGCGAGCCTCCTGCTCATCCTGCTGGCGCTGGAGTAGGCCCCATGCTAGGCATCGCGGTCGCCATCGCGCCGGTCTTCCTGATGATCCTCGCGGGCTATGCGCTGCGCCGCGGCGGCATTCCCTCGATCGAGTTCTGGAACCTCAACGACCGGCTGGTCTACTGGGTGCTGATGCCGGCGCTGTTCTACCGGCAGATCTCCACCGCCGATCTCGGCGCCGAGCCACTCGGACCCTACGCCACCGCGCTCTGCGCCGGGTTCTTCGTCGCCACCGCCTTCGGCTGGGGGGCGGCGCGAGGGGCGGGCTACGGCGCCGAGGTGGCGAGCTCTGTGGTGCAGGGCGCGGCGCGGTTCAACACTTTCGTCGCGCTCGCCATCGCCGAGGCGTTGCACGGCAAGCCCGGGCTCCAGCTCGCGGTGCTCGCGGCGGCGCTCCTGGTGCCGGTGGTGAACGTGACGATCGTGACGCTTCTGACCGTGATGCTCAGCCGGGACGGCGGCAATCTCGTGCGCGCCACCCTGCGCGACCTGGCGCGGAACCCGCTCATCCTCTCCATCGCCGCCGGCCTCGTGGCGAACCTCGCCGGTCTCGGCGGCCTGCCGGTGATCGCCGAGACCGCCGGGCTGCTCGGCGCCGCGGCGCTGCCGATCATGCTGCTCTGCGTCGGCGCCAACCTCAGGGTGCGCGGCATGCAGGCGAGCCTCCGCCCGGTGGCGCTGGCGAGCGCCGGCAAGCTCGCGGTGTTCCCGGCGGCGATGCTCGCCGCGCTCCTGATCGTCCCGCCAGGCGCGCTGGCGGCCGAGGTGGCGCTCATCTTCGGCGCGCTCCCGACCGGGGTCGCCGCCTACACGCTCGCCCGCGCCATGGGCGGCGATGCGCCGCTGATGGCGGCGATCATCACCGTGCAGACCGGGCTCGCCTTCCTCACGATCCCGCTCACGCTGACGCTCGGCGCACGCCTTCTCGGGCTCTGATCCAGAGGCCATGCCTTCGGCGTGACGGTTTTTTGCCTGTGCCGCCCATCCGGGCGGCACGATGCCTCCGGCGGACATGTCCGGACCCGGGGAAAGATCCCGGCGCCCGCCCGAGCCCCGCAGGCGAAGCCGAGGAGGCGAGAGGAAAGGCTTGCGGCCGCAGGCCGCGCAATCGGGTCGGCAGCGGAGGGGCTCAGAGCCGCAGGAACTCCGACCGCGTGCCGTCGTTCTTGAAGAACGGCACCCCCTCGGCCGCGGTGCCCTTGAGCCGCGCCGCCGCCTCCGCCAGCACCACCTCGGTGATGAACGGCAGGTCGAAGCGCCGCGCCGCGTCGAGCGGCACCCATTGCAGATGTGCAAGCTCGTCGGAGGCGGCGGAGAAGTCGTCGGGGTCGCCGGCGATCCCGGCCGCGTCGGCGAGGAAGAACCGCGCGTCGAAGCGGCGCGGGCGTCCGGGCGGCGTGATCGCGCGGAAGATGAACTCGAGCGACGCCGCCGTGGGCAGGTGCCCGGTGGCGGCGAAGGCCTGCCAGTCGGGCGGCGCCGGGGTGGTCCAGGTGCCGGGCGCCCCGAGCACCAGCCCCGCCTCCTCCCAGAGCTCGCGGATCGCCGCCGCGGCGAAGGCCTCCGGCGCCGGCCCCGCGCTCTCGGCGGCGAGCCGCGCACGGCACTCCGGCGCGAAGGGGTGGGCGAGCGGCACCATGGCGTCGCCGGGATCGACGGCGCCGCCGGGGAAGACGAACTTCATCGGCATGAAGGCGGCGCCGGCGCCGCGCTGGCCCATCAGCACGGCGGGCCGTGTGGCCGCGTCGCGCACAAGGATCAGCGTCGCCGCGTCGCGGATCGGCGTTTCGGTCATCGACATTCCCTGCCCGGCCGCGCTCAGGCGCCGAAGCCGTGCATCCTCTTCGCCCACTGAAAGGCCACCATGATGCCCTTCATCCGCGGCAGCAGGAAGAGCGAAAGCGCCACCGAGGCGGTGACGAAGATCGCGGCAAGCACCAGGGGCTCGGGGCGG
>JBFKAV010000099.1:0-13782 GCA_041621405.1 Paracoccaceae bacterium | reverse complement strand
TTTCTCGGCCACTGGCTGCTTGCGCTGGCGGGGGCGGAGGCGAGGGTGCTTGAGGACGGGAGCGGGCGCGCCTAGGCTCGGCGCCGGAGACGGGAAAGACATGGATCGGACCACGCAATCGCTGCTCGAACTCGCGCGCGTCACGCTGACAAACCCGAAGGACGGGGCGCGGCGTGTGAAGTCGCTCGATCTGCCGCGCGGCGCGCTCTGGCAGGGCTTTGCGCTGGTCGTGGTGCTGAGCGTTCTGCTGACCGAGATCGGCTCGATGGCCTCGCCGGCCTCCAGGGGGCTGTTCGATCTCCTGCGGCTGGGACCGTTCTACGCCGGCGCGGTACAGGCGCTGTTCCTGTTCTTCATGGTCTATGCCGCACACAGGATCGGCGCTGCCGCCGGTGGGCGGGGGAGTTTCGAAGAGAGCCTCAAGCTGATGGTCTGGTTGCAGGCAATGCTGGTGGCATTGCAGGCGGTGCAGCTTCTCGCGTTCTTCCTGGTGCCGCCGCTTGCCGCGCTCCTCGGCATCGCGGCGCTGGCCTGGTTCTTCTGGGTGCTGACGCACTTCGTGATGGTGCTGCACGAGTTCGAGAACCGCGGCAAGGTGCTCCTGGGCATCCTGCTCACGTTCGTCGCCGTCGTCTTCGGGCTCAGTCTGCTGCTCACCATGCTCGGGGTGCTGGTGGTGCCGGAGGGATTGCAATGACGATGCAGGGCGGAAAGCCTGTCTACGATGTCGCGGCGATCCGCCGCGATTTCCCGATTCTCGCGCGCGAGGTGAACGGCAAGCCCCTGGTCTATCTCGACAACGGCGCGTCGGCGCAGAAGCCGCGGGCGGTGATCGACGCGATCACGCAAGCGTACTCCATGGAATATGCAAACGTTCACAGGGGTTTGCACTTCCTATCTAATGTCGCCACGGAGAACTACGAGGCGGTCCGGAGCAAGATCGCGCGGTTCCTCGGGGCGCCGTCCGAGGAAGAGATCGTCTTCACCAGCGGAACCACCATGGGGATCAACCTCGTGGCCTACGGCTGGGCGATGCCGCGGATGCAGGCCGGCGACGAGATCGTGCTTTCGGTTATGGAGCACCACGCCAATGTCGTGCCCTGGCACTTCCTGCGCGAGCGGCAGGGGGTGGTGTTGAGATGGGTTGAGCCGGATGCGAACGGCGACCTTGCGCCCGAGCGGGTGCTCGAGGCGGTCGGGCCGAGGACGAAGCTGATCGCGGTTACGCACATGTCTAACGTGCTCGGCACCCGGGTCGACGTGGCGGCGATCTGCAAGGGCGCGCGCGAGAAGGGCGTGCCGGTCCTGGTCGACGGCTCCCAGGCGGCTGTGCACATGCCGGTCAACGTCGCCGAACTGGGTTGCGACTTCTATCCGATTACCGGCCATAAGCTCTACGGGCCAAGCAGTTCCGGGGCTATCTTCATCCGCAGGGAGCGGCTGGCGGAGATGCGGCCCTTCGTCGGCGGAGGCGACATGATCCGCGAAGTGACGCGCGAGACCGTCAGCTACGCCGACCCGCCGATGAAGTTCGAGGCGGGCACGCCCGGGATCGTGCCGCAGATCGGCTTCGGGGTGGCGCTCGACTACCTCATGGGGCTCGGCATGGCCAACATCGCCGCGCACGAGGAACGCCTGCGCGACCGCGCCCGCGACCGGCTGTCGCGACTGAACTGGCTGAACCTGCAGGGCACCTCGGCGACCAAGGGGGCGATCTTCTCCTTCACCATGGCCGGCGCCGCCCATGCCCACGACATCTCGACGATCCTCGACAAGAAGGGCGTCGCGGTTCGCGCCGGGCACCATTGTGCGCAGCCGTTGATGGAGTTCCTGGGCACGCCCGCAACCTGCCGCGCCTCGTTCGGGCTCTACAACACCGACGCCGAGGTCGACGCGCTGGTCGAAGCCTTGGAGCTTGCCCACGATCTCCTCGGGTGACGCATCCGGATTCGCCGTTGCGGGGCCGGGGCGCTGCCGCTATAGACCTGCCTCGGAGCACCCGTAGCTCAGCTGGATAGAGTGCTGCCCTCCGAAGGCAGAGGTCACAGGTTCGAATCCTGTCGGGTGCGCCATCTCGCTTTCTTGATTTCAGAACCCCTAACACGCTCAATGGGCGGGATAAATTAGCGGTCCGCGCCTCGCAGGCCCTCAATGACTGCGGCATTGCTGGCTTCCACGAGCCTGTCGAGCAGCTTCTCAATCAAGGACGCTCCTTTCGCAGTAGGTGCTCCTCGGGATGCCGAACATGTCCGGAATGCGCTTCACCTGCAGGTGGGACGCCTCCACCGTGCAGATGATCTCGAACGCCTCGGAGGCGGGGTATCGCGTGCGTCGTCCTCCCCACCCCGATCATGCTTTTCTTGAGCAGACGGCTCTCCAGGGAAGACTCAGTGACCACCTCCTTGCGCGCTACGGCCTCCGAGCACAGTTTCAATACCTTCGGCGCTTCGGCCGATTAGAGCCTCCGCGTATTCCGGTTGATGCCTCTGACCAACCTGTCAGCGGCGTCCTTAGATCTGCCAGGTCTCTTGTTCATCTTCGCTCCGTAGCGCCTTCGATGAACCGGAAGCATCCCGGGCTCAGACACCTGTTTCTGTCCGACAGACGCTGACGTCAGACGGGGGCCCCGATGATGGCTCCGAAGTCGGGTGAGATCGCGGTGGCATGGCTGACCGACACGGGCCCGAATACCGACCTTTCGGCGGTCTCGCCACGCCGCTTCGAGCCGGGCACCTGATCCGGATGTCAGGTCTCATGGGCCGCCGCCTTCGAGTGTCGGAATCAATGTGCAGAAAGGCGGCATTACGCTGAGCTCGGAAATGCCCGGTTTGGGCCGTTCGCCAGGACGGGCGCGAAGGACGGAACGCGGAAATCCGCTGCACTGTTTGCCTCCGTTCGCTTCGTAATGAAGCGAACGTTCAGTGGAGCCACCAGGCGCGTTCGAATCTCACCTTCTCCGCCTACCGCTACGCCGCCACGAAGCCCTGCCCCTTCACCGAGGCGGCGAAGCCGTCGAGTTCCTTGCTGATCTCGGCCCAGTGCTTCAGGCCCTTCACCCGGCCGAGCCAGGCCGCGACGGCGGGATAATTCGACAGATCGAAGCCGATCATCTCGCCCAGCGCCACGATCGAGCCGGCGAAATAGTCGGCGACGGTGATCTGGTCGCCGGCGAGCCACTTCTTGCCGTGGCCGAGCCAGTAGTCGTTCAGCACCTGCAGCCAGAACTTGGAGTTCTTCAGCCCCCATTCGATGGTCTTCTGGTGGGCCTCGTCGGTCTGCCGCTTGTGGTGCGGGAAGAGCTGCGGATAGCAGAGGTTGTAGCCCCAGTCGCGGTAGAAGTTGGAGTTCACCCAGTCCATGATCTCGTTGACCTTGGCGCGCTCCTTCAGGTCCTTGGGATATTCCGGGTGGCCGTGCTTCTCGGCGAGATACTTCAAGATCGCCGAGCTCTCGGTGAGCTTCAGGTCGCCGTCCTCCAGAACCGGCACCAGACGGTTGGGGTTGAACGAGATGAAGGGTTCCTGGTGGTGGGCGCCGGAGAAAAGGTCGACGACCACGGGATCGACCTTCAGGCCCTTCTCGGCGATGTAGAGCCGCACCGGGCGGCTGGTGATCGAGGCGGGGTGCATGTGCAGTTTCATCTGGACCTCCTGATGGGTCAGCGTTTGTAGGGGTCGCGCGGATTGCGGTCGGAAGAAAGCGTCTGCTGGCGTCGTTCGACCAAGAGTTCGATGGCGTCGGCGAGGTGGATTTCCTGGATGTGGTGATCGCCGCGGGCGACGCGCAGCCGGTGCGCCTCGATCATCACGTCGGCATGGGTGCAGCCTTCGGGCGGGTGGAACCGGTAGGAGGCGAGCTCGATCAGGAGCCCCAGCGGGTCCTGGAAATAGATCGAATCCATGAAGCCCCGGTCCTTCACCCCGGAATGCTTGATGCCGCGCTCGTCGAGCCTCTCCACGGCCTGGCTGAAGGTGGCCTTGCTGACCGCGAAGGCGAGATGGTGGACGCAGCCCGGCTCGGTCGGCGTGCGGCGGGGGTTCGGCTTGCGGTTCTCGTTGGTGAAGACGGTGATCAGGCGGCCGTCGCCAGGGTCGAAGTAGAGGTGGCCCTCGCCGGGATTGTCTAGGTTGGGCTGGTCGAAGACGAAGGGCATGCCGAGCACGCCCTCCCAGAAATCGATCGAGGTCTGGCGGTCGGCGCCGGTGAGCGTGATGTGGTGGACACCCTGAACCTGAAGTTTCCTCATGCCGCCTTTCCTCCCTCCTTGGCCTCCGACCAGTCTACCAGTTTCGATTTGTAGTCGCTGCGCGGCAGGCTGCCGGCGCCGACCAGCCGAATCTCGACGGTCGCGACCAGTCTGTCACGAATCTTGCGGGCGATTGCCTCGGCCAGTCCCTCCGGGGCGGTCGCGCCCTCGGCCAGCTCGACGATCACCGGCAGAGGCGGCGCCTGCTTCGGCCCCTTCGCCTGCGGCCGGATCGAGATCACGCCGCTGACCGCCGGGGCGAAGCTGCCCACCACCTCGCGGACCGCCGAGGGGTAGAGGTTCACGCCGCGGACGATGAGCATGTCGTCGGTCCGGCCGAGGCAGCGGATGCGGGGGCCGGCGCGGCCGCAGGGGCAGGGCGCGGCCGAAACGCGGACATGGTCGCGGCTGCGGAACCGCAGGAGCGGCGCGGCGCGGTGGGCGAGATGCGTGTAGACCAGTTCGCCCTCGGCGCCGTCCTCGAGCGGGACCGGTTCGCCGGTTTCGGGGTCGATCAGCTCGAAATGAATGAGGCCCGCGCCGGAGAAATGCATGCCGTGACGTTCCTCGCATTCGCCCCAGAGCGAGACGGCGATGTCGCCGATCCCCATCGCCTCCGTGAGCTGCGCCCCCCAGCCTTCCTGCAGTTGCGCCCGGAGCGCCGGCTCGCCTCCCCCCGGCTCGCCCGCGACGAGGAGCCGGCGCACCGACGAGGCGGCGGTGTCGATACCGCGCTGGGCGGCCCATTCGAGCAGGTGGAGCGCGTAGGAGGGGGTAAGTGCGAGGATCTGCGGCTTCAGCATCTGCACCGCCGCCATCAGCCGTTCGGAATTGCCGCTGCCGACCGGGATGTGGCAGAGCCCGAGCGCCGCAAAGGCGTCGAGCGCGACGCCGGCGACGAAGGGGCCGGCGTTGTAGGTCGAGACGATGCGCTCGCCTGGCCTGGCGCCGGAGGCGCCGTAGGAGCGCGACGAGATCGTGATCCAGTTGGCGAGATCGTGTTTCGTCAGCGGGATGTAGCTCGGCGTGCCGGTGGTGCCGCTGGTCGAGTAGATCCGCACGACATCGGCCAAGGGCGCGGCCAGATGCGCGCCGATCGCGTTCTCGGCCGTGCGGGTTCTTCGCAGCTCGTCCTTCTCGGTGAAGGGCAGCGCGGCGATGCCGTCGAGGCCGCCGACCGCCTCCGGCCCGGCGAAGCCCGTGGCGCGCAGGCGCTCGCGATAGAAGGGCGAGCGGTCGAAGAGATAGGCGATCTGGGCGCGGTAGAGCCGGTCGCTCTCCCCGTCAGGTGCGGAGGCGACGGCCCGGCTCATGTGCCGCCGTCCTCGTAGGTTATCGCCGCCTCGGCCTTGGCGGCCATCAGGAAGCCGATCGGGTTCTCCGCCTCCTCGGCGAGATGGGCGATGAGGCTCGCGGTGCGGGCGAGGATCGGGATCGCCTTCAGCATCGCCGGTGGAAAGCCGAGGTCCAGCAGCACCGCCGCGATCGCCATTGAGACGTTCAGCGGCAGCGGCTTGCCCCAGACCTCGGGCACCACGCGTTCGGCGCTGCGCGCCAGGGCGGTGAACGGACCCAGCCCGCGCGTCTCGGCCTCCTCGAGGATGCGCTGCGCGCGCGGGTCCAGCGGCTTGTGCATGGGGTGGCCGAAGCCCGGCACCTTGCCGCCCGCCTCGCAGACGCCGGCCACGTGGTCGCGCAACGCCGCCTCCGGGTCTTTCGATGCCGCCGCCACGCTTTCAGCGGCACCGCGCAGGAAGGCGCCGCAGCTTTCCGACGTGCCGAGCACGACCGAGCCGCAGCCGAGGATGCCCGCGGCGACTGCCGCCTGGAGCGCTCCGGGCTCGGCGTCGTAGGTCATCCGCGCGACCTGGTTCGTCGGCACCAGGCCGTGCTCGGCGATGGCGACGAGGAGGAGGTCGAGGAAGAAGACCTGCTCGGCGGTCGCCGACCGGCCGGTGACCAGGAGGTGGAAATACTCGGTGAAGCTCATCCGGCCCATGAGTTCGGTGCAGAGGTCGCGCCCGCGCACCGTGACACTGGCGGCATCTGCCGTGCTGATGGCGGTAGAGGCGCGTCCGGCCTTTCCGATCTGCATCGGCTCCTCCCCCAAGCGGATTGCCCGGCACTATTTTGCGCTGGGTCCTCGATGTCAATCGAGCCCGCCCGCAATGGGGCGCGCCCGGCCCCGCCTGCGGGATCGATCTCGACGAGACCTGAGCGGTCGTCCGGCCGTCAAGTGCGCAAGGCGAACCCGGTGATCACCCGCCCCGCGATGGCCAGTCGGCGCTGGTGCCGATCACGGGGCGAGCCTCTCTCGCAACTCAGGCCGCCCCCGGATTCCTCCGCGTACGCCCTTCGTTACCTGCCACCCGGGCTTCGGGTGGCAGGCAGCGTTCTCGCCCTTTCCGATCAACCGCTGTGGTGTTCGCAGGTCACCGCCGGATTGAACGGCATGAGCGTCCCCATGGGATTCTCGCGGAACAGCCAGACGTGCTGGTCGTAGTGCGGCGCGAAACCGTGCGCCTCGTCGCCCGGCGTGGCCGGGTCGTCGGCCATGTGATCCCAGCCGCGGCCGTTTAGCATTAGCTCTTCGTCCTTGCCGGATGCATCCCATGCCGCCTCGAAGACCAGGTTCTCGACCGCCACGAGTTCCATCGAGCCGTCCGCCTGCGGCTCGTAGATGAGGACCGATGGCTTCATCCAGTCGGTATGGGTGCCCGTGCCGTCGACCCTCGGCTCGGTGGCCGTGATCTCGAGGAGCCCGGGCTGAATGAAGTGAATGCCCATGGCGCCGAGTTCCGGCGGCAGACCTTCGCCTTCGGCCGAGACGCAGTGGTTGTCCGGCGAGATGTAGCCCTCCTCCAGGGCTACGTTGATGTCCTTGTACTTCTCGACGGCGGCGCGCAGCGCGTCGAGATCGACATCCGCTGCCCAGAGTGCCGTCGGAACGGCAAAAATCGCCAACGCGTGAACAACAGTCTTCATGTGACTGACCCTCCCCTTTTTTGCATCTAGCCGCGGATCGTGGTGTCCGCGGCTATGCGGTGACAATACCACAAACCACGCTGAACCCAGCGAGAATTCGCGTGGCCGCCCGGGCCGTGGTACGCTCGCCATCACGCGACCAAGGTCCGGTGCGAGCCGGGGGTTCATGGCGCGATCGCAGGTACTGTCGGAATGCCACGCGCGCCCATTCTGTCTGTTGTTTCGCTTCTTGCCCTGTCTTCGCGGGTCGCGTTCGCTGCAGACCCAAGCCCGCCCAACTGGGCGGAGATTGCCGCGATCTTCGCCGAGCGCTGCGTCATGTGCCATTCCGATAATGGCGCCGGCCGCGGCCTTCGCCTGGACAGCTATGACGCCGTCCTGATGGGCAGCGAGAGAGGCGCCGTTCTGGTCCCGGGCGATTCTCAGGATAGCGAGCTGATCCGGCGCCTTCGCGGCGAAAGCCTGCCGCGGATGCCGTTCCTGAGCCGTCCCTTGCCGCCCGATCAGATCGAACTGATCGTACGCTGGGTGGATGCCGGCATTCCCGGCCCGTTGCCGCAGCTCGATCTTCTGAAGGAGTCTGCTCAAGGCCGATTTGAATGACCGCTCGGTCCCGTATCCGAGACCCGCGAAAGCGGATGCAGCGAACGGCGGGATTGGATTCCGGTCGAGTTGGCTGGCGCGAATGGCCGCTCCGGGAAGACCTTCTCCGATCCCGAAGGCAGGTTGCCGCACGCGCGCCTTTGCAGCGGGTCCGGCGGGTCCGCAACGCCGAGGCGAGCGCGCTGTTCGACCTCGCGCTCCCAATCGATCTCGCAGGTCATGGCAATGTCGAGCCAGGCATCGTGCAACGCCCGGCTCGCATTCTCCATCGGCGCCAGTGATTCCGCCATGTTCCTCTGGGCGTGGTGCTGACCCTTGGCTGCGCATACGGCGAGGGAGCGGATGATCGCCTGCGCCGTGTGGCCGATGACTTTGCGACCGCCGTCCCTGACCGCGATCGCCGGATAGGTCTCGTCGAGAATGATCCCCTCATCCGCTCCTCGTGGAGAGCCGGACGCTTGTTCATTGCCCCCCTTTTGGCCGGCCGCGCGGATTTCCGGACCGGCCCGACTTGATCCGGGTCGGCCCGGGAGGTTGCCGTGGCCCACCTCTTGAGTCGGCCGTGCGACCAGCGCCCGGGATTGCCTGTCCTTCTCGCGACAGCTCATGCCGCCGCCAGAAGCTGTCTCGTGCCTCGAGGCCAACCGCAAGCATTGCGCTTGGCCGCATCCTTCGCACCGGGCAGTCTCCGGCACGAAGGCGCCGTGCGTGCCGACGGTGAAGGAGGAAGACCATGAGTAATCAAGCCATTAGACGCACCGAGGGCAGAGGTCGCAGGTTAGAATCCTGTCGGGTGCGCCATTCCCGTTCAGCCGGTCGGAGACCCCTGATCGCGCCGCTCCCGCAGCGCCTCGGCTGACCGGCGAACCACGTCGGAGATCTGCAGGAGCTGCTCGGCCAGCGGGCTCGTCCTGCGCCAGATCATGCCGATCGTCCGTGAGGGTCGCGGGCGCTTGAAGCGAGCCACCGACACCGGCGCCGAGCGCGTCTCGACGGGTACGGCCATCTCCGGGATCAGGGTGACGCCGATGCCGGAACCGACCATCTGGACCAGCGTGGAGAGCGAGCTGCCGTCCAGCAGCTCCCTTGGCGCCGAGGCCCCGCCGCAGAACGACAGGGCCTGATCGCGAAAGCAATGGCCCTCTTCCAGAAGCAGCAGCCTCATCTCCCGCAAGGCCTCGCGGTCGGGTACCGGCCTTCCCTCGTGCTCGGCGGGGCGGACCAGCACGAAGTCCTCCGAGAAAAGCGCCACCTCGGCCAGCGATGGTTCCGACACCGGCAGCGCGACGATGGCCGTGTCCAGCCGGCCCTCGGCCAGTTCGTCGATCAGCTTCTGCGTCAGCGTCTCGCGGACATGGATGTCGAGGCCGTCGTTGCGGCGGGTGAGGATCCCGACGAGCGTCGGCAGGAGATAGGGGGCGACCGTCGGGATCACGCCGATCCGCAGCCGCCCCGCCAGCCGGCTCCGAGAGGCGCGGGCCAGGTCGCCCAGTTCGTCGACCGCGCGCAATATGTCGCGGGCGCGGCCGGCGAACAGCTCGCCAAAGCCGGTCAGCCGGACCTGGCGCGCGCTCCGCTCGAAAAGCGCCGTCCCAAGTTCGTCCTCCAACGCCTTGATCTGCATAGACAAAGCTGGTTGGGTTATCGCCGAGGCCTCGGCCGCCCGCCCGAAGTGGCGGTGGCGGGCCAGGGCCTCGAAATAGCGAAGCTGCTTGAGCGTGAGGCTGTTCATAAGCTCACCTTATCGAGAAGATCAGGGATTTCAACTTCAACTAATAGGATTGTTTTGGTAGTCCTGAGGGCCAAGGGGGGTGAAAGGCAGCCCTCTCGCCGACTTCAAGCGCCGCCACGAGCAGTCGAGGTCCGGTGAAGAGGTGGTCAGCGCCGCCAAGGCATTTCAACATCGGAGAGAGACATGGACGGAAACGATGCCCCGACCGCCGGAAAATGCCCGGTGATGCACGCCACTTTCGGTGCCAGGTCGAACCGGGACTGGTGGCCGAACCAGCTGAACCTCAGGATCCTGCACCAGAATTCCGCGCTTTCGGACCCCATGGGCAAGGCGTTCGACTACGCCGAGGAATTCAAGAAGCTCGACCTCAAGGCGCTCAAGCGGGACCTCTACGCCCTGATGACCGACAGCCAGGACTGGTGGCCGGCCGACTACGGGCATTACGGCGGCCTCTTCATTCGCATGGCCTGGCACAGTGCCGGCACATATCGCAGCGGCGATGGTCGCGGCGGCGCCGGGTCGGGCACGCAGCGCTTCGCGCCGCTCAACAGCTGGCCCGACAACGGCAACCTCGACAAGGCGCGCCGGCTTCTCTGGCCGATCAAGCAGAAATACGGCAACCAGATCTCCTGGGCCGACCTGATGATCCTCGCCGGCAACTGCGCCATCGAGTCGATGGGCGGCAAGACCTTCGGCTTCGGCGGTGGGCGCGAGGACATCTGGGAGCCTGAGGAGGACATCTACTGGGGCAACGAGGACACCTGGCTCGGCGACAAGCGCTACAGCGGAGACCGTGAACTCGAGGATCCCCTCGCGGCCGTGCAGATGGGCCTGATCTACGTCAACCCGGAAGGGCCGAACGGCGAGCCGGACCCTGTCGCCTCGGGCCGCGACATCCGCGAGACCTTCGCGCGGATGGCGATGAACGACGAGGAGACGGTCGCGCTCACCGCGGGCGGGCACACGTTCGGCAAGACCCATGGCGCGGGCGATCCGGCCCATGTCGGCCCGGAACCGGAGGCCGCGCCGCTCGAGGCGATGGGCTTGGGCTGGATCTCGAGCCACGGCAGCGGCAAGGGCCGCGACACCATCACGAGCGGCATCGAGGGCGCCTGGACCCCGAACCCGACGAAGTGGGACACGGGCTATTTCGACGTGCTCTTCGGCTACGAGTGGGAATTGGTGAAGAGCCCCGCCGGCGCCTGGCAGTGGACCCCCAAGGACCTCGCCGAGAAGGACCGGGCCCCGGACCCCGAGGACCCCTCCAAGCGTGTGCCGATCATCATGACCACCGCCGACATGGCGATGCGGATGGATCCGATCTACGAGCCGATCTCGCGGCGCTTCCACAAGGATCCCGACGCGTTTGCGGACGCGTTCGCCCGCGCCTGGTTCAAGCTCACGCACCGCGACATGGGGCCGAAATCGCGCTACCTGGGTCCCGAGGTGCCGGCCGAGGACCTGATCTGGCAGGATCCGGTGCCGGCGGTCGACCACGAGCTGATTGACGCCAAGGACATCGCGGCGCTGAAGGCGAAGATTCTCGGCTCGGGCCTGTCGGTTTCGCAGCTGGTCTCGACCGCCTGGGCCTCGGCATCCACCTTCCGCGGCTCGGACAAGCGCGGCGGCGCCAACGGCGCACGGATCCGCCTGGCCCCGCAGAAGGACTGGGAGGCGAACGAGCCGGCCAAGCTCGCCAAGGTGCTGAAAGTGCTGGAGGGCATCCGGACGGAGTTCAACGCCGGCGCCTCCGGCGGAAAGAAAGTGTCGCTTGCCGACTTGATCGTGCTTGGCGGCTCGGCGGCGGTCGAGAAGGCGGCAAAGGCCGCGGGGCAGGACGTCGAGGTCCCCTTCGCTCCCGGCCGCACCGATGCCTCGCAAGAGCAGACCGACGCGGAGTCCTTTGCCGTACTCGAGCCGATCGCGGACGGGTTCCGCAACTACCTCAAAGGCAAGTACACGGTCTCGGCCGAGGAAATGCTGGTCGACAAGGCGCAGCTGCTCACGCTGACGGCGCCCGAGATGACGGTGCTCGTCGGCGGCCTACGGGTCTTGGGTGCGAACCACGGGCAATCCAATCATGGCGTCTTCACCAAGCGGCCCGAGACGCTGACCAACGACTTCTTCATCAACCTGCTCGATATGGGCACCGAGTGGAAGCCCGCCGCGGACGCCGAGGGCGTCTACGAAGGATCCGACCGCGCCTCGGGCAAGCCGAAGTGGACCGGCACACGTGTCGATCTCGTCTTCGGCTCCAACTCGCAGCTCAGGGCGCTCGCCGAGGTCTACGGCCAGAGCGACGCGAAGGAGAAGTTCGTGCGCGACTTCGTGGCGGCCTGGACCAAGGTGATGAATGCCGATCGCTTCGATCTGGTCTGATCCGGGCCGACGGCCGTTCGGGTAAGCCGGCGGCCCGTCAGGTCGCCGGCGTGAGGCTTTCGACAAACCGGGGCGGTGTCTCAGTGCAAGCTGATGCACCGCCCTTGGCATTCTCAGGTCCAGCCTTCGTCGCGGTCGTGGCCGTTGCCCGCAGGTGCAGGGTTCACGGCACGGAACTTTATCAAAAGCAAAATTGACAGCTAAAAATATTTAGTATAATTAAACTTCCAACCTTGGAGGTTTGCCGTGCTCAAGGAGTGCCCGCTCTGCCAGACCCGGAAGATGAGGGTGACGCGCATCTCCTGCGAGTGCTGCCGCCTGAGCGTCGAAGGTGACATCCACGTGTCGCCGCTTGCCCGGCTTGGCGGCGAGGAAATGCGTCTCGCGGAGGCTCTTGTTCTCGCCGGCGGCAACCTCAAGACGCTCGCCGCCGAAATCGGCATCAGCTACCCGACGCTGCGCAAGCGCCTCGACCATGTGGTCGCGCGGCTGCGGGAGGAGCGGGAGCGCGATCAGCACAAGATCGACACAATTCTCTCGCAGATCGAGGGGGGCGAGCTCGATCCCGAGGCCGGGATCCGAACGATAAAGGAGATCAGGCATGAGCTTTGACGCGCGGATTGCCCGGATGCGCGATCAGGGGCTGATCTCGGAGGATCAGGCGAAGCGCCTGGCGCGCGCCGTCGGGCCGCTGCAGGAGGACGGCAGCCCGCCGCGCGCCCCGCGCAACCGGCGCGCGCTGGTGGGACTGGCGGTTGTCGCAGCGCTTGCCGTCGGTGCCGCCGGTCTTTGGCTGGCGACCGGCACGGCGCCGGTCGGGCAGGCGCCCGGACTTGCGCAGGACGTCAGCACAGCACTCAACCAAACCGAGGAGATTGGAGGCATGGGCAATTCGATGCGAGGCGGCTTTTCGCTGGCGCTGATGGTGGGCGTGCCGCTCCTGCTGGTCGTCCTCTGGGTGGCCTGGCTCTACAACGGGCTCGTCACCAGGGAGGAGCTGGTGTTCGAATCCTGGGCGCAGGTGGAAAGCAACTACCAGCGCCGGGCCGACCTGATCCCGAACGTCCTGGAAGCGGTCGGCGACTACATGCGGTTCGAGCAGGAGACCCTTGGCGCCGTCGTCGGTCAGCGGGCACAGGTAGGCGCCGCCGCGCCGCCGGAGGCCGTCGAGGAGCTGCGCCGGATGATCGACGAGCTCAGCGCGTCGCAGGAGGATTCGGCGCAGGAGCTGGGCCGGATCCGTGGCGCCCCCGTGGACGACGAGGTGCTGCGGCGGCTGACCGAGGCGCAGGTGGCGCTCGGCACGTCGATGCACCGGATCCTGGCCCTGTCGGAGAACTATCCGCAGCTCCGGTCCTCGGACCAGGTGCTGGCGCTCCAGGCCGAGCTCGAGGGCACCGAGAACCGGATCAACGTGGCGCGGATGCGGTTCAATGAGGCCGCCTCCGACTTCAACGCCGCGATCCGCCGGATGCCGGCGAGCCTCGTTGCCTCGCTGGGCGACTTCCGGCGCAAGGCGTACTTCACCTCTGACGCCGGGGCGAACCGTCCCGTCGAGGTCTCGCTGGACTGAGGGGCAGGGTGGTGCGCAAGCGCAGGATCGTGCAGGCCGGGCTCCTGCTCCTCGCATTGGCCGCCGTGGCGGCGGGGCTAGCGCTGCGTCGTCCCGGCGATGCCGGGGCCGAAACCCTGGTCCAGGATCAGCCGGGACTGCTGACGCCGGCGCAGCGCGGTCAGATCGAGGACTATCACGCGGCCATCCTCGAGGCCTACGATCTCGATTACCGGGTCGTCGTTCTTTCCGGAGCCCCGGAGGTGAACGCCGCGGCCGCGCGCC
>JBFKAV010000098.1:0-14031 GCA_041621405.1 Paracoccaceae bacterium | reverse complement strand
CGTGATAGAGGTCGTTGCCCTCGCGGGTGCGCTCGCCCACGCCGGCGAAGACCGAGAAGCCCGCGTGCACCTTGGCGATGTTGTTGATCAGCTCCTGGATCAGCACCGTCTTGCCCACCCCGGCGCCGCCGAAGAGGCCGATCTTGCCGCCCTTGGCGTAAGGCGCCAGAAGGTCGATCACCTTGATGCCGGTGATGAGGATCTCCGACTCGGTCGACTGCTCGGCGAAGTCCGGCGCCTGCTGGTGGATGGCGCGGGTCTCCTTGGCCTTCACCGGGCCCTTCTCGTCGATCGGCTCGCCGACGACGTTGAGGATCCGCCCCAGCGTCGCGTTGCCCACCGGCACCGCGATCGGGCCGGCGGTATCGGTGACCGGCTGGCCGCGTACCAGGCCCTCGGTCGCGTCCATCGCGATCGTGCGCACGGTGTTCTCGCCGAGGTGCTGGGCCACCTCGAGCACCAGCCGCTTGCCCTGGTTGTCGGTCTCGAGCGCATTCAGGATCGCCGGCAGTGCGCCTTCGAACTGCACGTCCACAACGGCGCCGATCACCTGGGTGACCTTGCCCTTCGCGCCAGCCGACTTCGGTGCTTTTGCCATCTCGTTCTCTCCGGTTCGGTCAGAGCGCCTCGGCGCCCGAAATGATTTCGATGAGTTCCTTGGTGATCGCGGCCTGGCGCGAGCGGTTGTAGACGATTGTCAGCCGGTCGATCATGTCGCCCGCGTTGCGGGTGGCGTTGTCCATCGCGGTCATCCGCGCGCCTTGTTCCGAGGCGCCGTTTTCCAGCAGCGCGGTGAAGAGCTGCGTCGCCACGCCGCGCGGCAGCAGGTCGGCCAGGATGCCTTCCTCCGACGGCTCGTAGTCGTAGATCGTCGAGGCGCTGGCCTCCTCATCCTCGAAGGCGGCCGGGATGATCTGCTGCGCGGTGGGCACCTGCGCGATCACCGACTGGAAGCGGTTGAAGAAGATCGTCGCCACGTCGAACTCGCCCGCGTCGAAGCGGGTGAGAATGTCGCGGGCGATGCCCGATGCGGTGTCGTAGCCGAGCCGCTTCACCTGGCTCAGGTCGACGTGGCCGACGAAGAGGCTGGCATAGTCGCGCTTCAGCTGCTCGCGGCCCTTCTTGCCGACGGTGAGGATCTTCACCGTCTTTCCGGCCGCCTGCAGCGCGGTGATGCGGGTCCGGGCGAGGCGCACGATCGTCGAGTTGAAGCCGCCGCAGAGGCCGCGCTCGGAGGTCAGCACCACCAGCAGATGCACGTTGTCGGAGCCCGTGCCGGCCAGAAGCCTCGGCGCGGTGTCCGAGCCTGCAACCGACGACGCGAGCCCCGCCACCACGGCGTTGAAGCGTTCGGCGTAGGGTCGCGCGGCCTCGGCCGCCTCCTGTGCCCGTCGCAGCTTGGCCGCGGCCACCATCTGCATGGCCTTGGTGATCTTCCGCGTGGACTTCACGCTTTCGATCCGGTTCTTCAGGTCCTTGAGACTCGGCATCGGCCCTGTCCCTCCGGGTCTCGGTTACGCGAAGTCCTTGGCGAACTCTTCAACGGCGGCGCGGATCTTGTCCTCGAGCTCGTCCTTCACCGCGCGGTCGTTCTTGGTGATGTCGTCGAGGAGGTCGCGCTTGTTCTTGCGCAGATGCGCCAGCAGACCGGCCTCGAACCGGCCCACCTGGCCAACCGGAAGCTTGTCGAGGAAGCCGGTGGTGCCGGACCAGATGATGCAGACGATCTCGGCGTTGGTCATCGGCGAGTATTGCGGCTGCTTCATCAGCTCAGTGAGCCGCGCGCCGCGGTTTAGGAGCCGCTGGGTCGCGGCGTCGAGGTCCGAGCCGAACTGCGCGAAGGCCGCCATCTCGCGGTACTGCGCCAGCTCCAGCTTGATCTTGCCGGCGACCGACTTCATCGCCTTGGTCTGCGCCGAGGAGCCCACCCGGCTCACCGAAAGGCCGGTGTTCACCGCCGGGCGGACGCCCTGGTAGAACAGCTCGCTCTCGAGGAAGATCTGGCCGTCGGTGATCGAGATCACGTTGGTCGGGATGTAGGCGGAGATGTCGCCGGCCTGCGTCTCGACGATCGGCAGCGCGGTGAGCGAGCCGGCGCCGTGGTCCTTGTTCAGCTTCGCCGATCGCTCGAGAAGCCGCGAGTGCAGGTAGAAGACGTCGCCCGGATAGGCCTCGCGCCCCGGCGGGCGGCGCAGCAGGAGCGACATCTGGCGGTAGGCCACGGCCTGCTTGGAGAGGTCGTCGTAGATCATTACCGCGTGGCGGCCGTTGTCGCGGAAGTATTCGCCCATCGCGGTGCCCGAATAGGGCGCGAGGAACTGCATCGGCGCGGGGTCCGAGGCGGTCGCGGCGACGATGATGGAATAGGCCATCGCGCCGGTTTCCTCGAGCTTCTTGACCAGCTGCGCCACGGTCGAGCGCTTCTGGCCGACGGCGACGTAGACGCAGTAGAGCTTCTTCGATTCGTCCTTTCCGGCGGCGTCGTTGTAGCTCTTCTGGTTCAGGATCGTGTCGAGCGCCACCGCAGTCTTGCCGGTCTGGCGGTCGCCGATGATGAGCTCGCGCTGGCCGCGGCCGATCGGGATCATCGCGTCGACAGCCTTGAGCCCGGTGGCCATCGGCTCGTGCACGCCGCGGCGGGGAATGATGCCCGGCGCCTTCACGTCGGCCACCCGGCGCTCGGCGGCCTTGATCGGGCCCTTGCCGTCGATCGGGTTGCCGAGGCCGTCGACCACCCGGCCGAGCAGCCCATCGCCCACCGGCACGTCGACGATCGACTTGGTACGCTTGACGGTGTCGCCTTCCTTGATGTCGCGGTCGTCGCCGAAGATCACGATGCCGACGTTGTCGCTCTCGAGGTTCAGCGCCATGCCGCGGATACCGCCGGGGAATTCCACCATCTCGCCCGCCTGCACGTTGTCCAGCCCGTAGACACGCGCGATCCCGTCGCCGACGCTGAGCACCCGGCCGACCTCGGCGACCTCGGCCTCGCGGCCGAAGTTCTTGATCTGCTCCTTGAGGATCGCGGAGATTTCTGCGGCTTGGATACCCATTATCCGACCTCTTTCATGGCGTTCTGGAGGGAGGCGAGCTGCGAGCGGATCGAGGTGTCGATCATCTTCGAGCCCACTTTCACGACGAGGCCGCCGATGAGGCTTTCATCGACGGACGACTGCAGTTTCACGGTCTTGCCGAAGCGCGCCTTGAGCTTCGCCGCGAGCGCGTCGGCCTGCGGCTTGGTCAGCGCCTTGGCGGAGACCACCTCGGCGGTCACCTCGCCCTTCTCGGCGGCGATGGCCTCGCGCAGCGCGCGGACGAACTGCGGCAGCACAAAGAGCCGGCGCTTGGCGGCCATCAGCGCCAGCGTGTTGGCGGTGAGCCCGGAGAGGCCGATCCGCTCGGCCACGGCGGCGATCGCGGCACCCTGTTCGGCGCGCGAATAGACCGGCGAGGCGATCACCGCGCGCAGGTCGGCGCTGGCCTCCAGCGTTTCGGTCATCGCGTCGACGTCCGCCTCCAGCGCGCCGAGGGCCTTGCCCTCCTTGGCGAGTTCGAAAAGTGCCGATGCGTAGCGCGCGGCAATGCCGGAGGAGATCGAAACTGGTTCGGACACGTCCACCTTCCCCGTTCTGGATGCCCCACTTGCCGCAGAGAGGCCCGGCGCGAGGCATTCGAGCTTGGCGCAGAGTTGGCCCCCGCCGTCGAATTGCGGGCGGGTGTAGCAGAGGACTCTGCCCCTCGCAACCGCCTTGCGGCGCCCGCGCCTTGGCGAAAATTGTTTCCATGTCAGCCACTTATCGAAGGCCTGCCTGCTTGCGGTGCTTTGTGCTCACGCGGGCACGGCTGATTTCTGGCGCCGATGCCCCGAGTCAGGTCGGATTCGGCACCGGCTTCGGCAGTCCCTCCAGAGCCTCGAGCGGCCGTCGCACCACTTCTCTCAGCCCCGAGGGTCTGGGAGAGTAGACCTGTTTGGTCGCCTCCACGATCAGCACGCCGCCCATCAACGCCATCGGCAGCCGCCGCCCGGCACGTTCCCAGGCGGCTGCAGTCTTCAGCCAGAAGCGCCGGTCCGAGGGTGGAGAGAACAACGCCGCGCGGTGTCCCTCGACCTGGAATGAATGCTGCCGGAGCTGCTCTTCGATCTGGCCGAGCGTGTACGGCCGGCCGAAGCCGAACGGCGTGCGGTCGCTGCCTGCCCAGAGCCCGCCCCGGTGCGGAACCACGAAGAGCGCCCGCCCGCCCGGGCCCAGAACCCGGTACGCCTCCTCCAGGACCTCGGCGGGATGCACAGAGGTCTCCAGCCCGTGCAGCAGCACCAGCTTGTCGACGAAGCCGTTGGCGAGCGGCCAGTAGGTCTCGGCGCACAGGACCGAGACGTTCTCCGTTCCCGCCGGCCAGGGCATCACCCCCTGCGGCCCCGGCATCAGCGCGATCACCCGCCGCGCCTCGTCGAGGTAAGGGCGCAGGAGCGGCACGGCGAAGCCATAGCCGACCACCGCCTGTCCCTTCGCCTCGGGCCAGAACGCCGTCACTTGGTCGCGGATCGCCTTCTGCGCCACCCGGCCCAGGTTGGTCCGGTAGTAGAAGTGTCGCAGGTCCAGCACGTCGAGATGCATCGACCCTCCCGGCCCTCGACTTCACCCCGCCGCGAGCCTAACCTCTTTACCATGACTATGGAAATCGTCACCGTCCCCTGTCTTTCGGACAATTACGCGTTCCTCGTGCACGACCCGGAGACCGGTGCGACGGCCGTGGTGGACGTGCCCGACGAGACCCCGATCGAGGGCGAGCTTGCCCGGCGGGGCTGGGCGCTTTCCGACATCCTTGTCACCCACCACCACGCCGACCATATCGACGGGGTGGAGGCGCTGCGCGAGTCCACCGGCGCGAAGGTGACGGGGGCCAAGGCCGACGCCCACCGCCTGCCGCGACTCGACCGTGCCGTGGCCGAGGGTGACAGCTTCAAGCTGGGCTCGGCCGAGGTGCGCGTGCTCGACGTCTCCGGCCACACCGTCGGCCACATCGCCTTCCACGTCCCGGCGGCGAACGCGGTCTTCACCGCCGACAGCCTGATGGCGCTGGGCTGCGGGAGGCTCTTCGAAGGCACCGCGCCGCAGATGTGGGAGAGCCTGTCGAAGCTCGCCCGGCTGCCGCCCGACACGCTGGTCTGTTCGGGCCACGAATACACCGAGGCGAATGCCCGCTTCGCGCTGACCGTCGAGCCGAACAATCCCGATCTCGTCTCGCGGGCCGAGCGCGTCCGCGCGGCGCGCGCCCGCGGCGAGCCCACGGTGCCCTCCACGCTGGCGGAGGAGCTGGCCACGAATCCCTTCCTCCGCGCCCGTCTGCCGGATGTGAAATCGACAATCGGATTGCCCCAGGCCTCGGACGCCGAGGCCTTCGCCGAGATCCGGAGCCGCAAGGACCGATTCTGACCGCGCGGCCCGCTCACGGGCCGCTCACAATTCGTGCGGAAGTCTCACACCTGTGGGGATTCCGCAAAAATCATCTTGAAGACAAAAAAATAACACCGAACTTTAAGATCATGAGGTGACGGTTGGAGTGGCCTCCGCTCTCCGGCCTTACAGGAAAGGAGCACGAAAGGTGCCGTCGTTTTCTAGCACTCTCGAGCAAGCGATCCACGCCGCCCTCGCGCTGGCCAACGCACGCCGGCACGAGCTCGCCACGCTGGAGCATCTCCTTCTGGCCCTCATCGACGAGCCCGACGCCGCCAAGGTCATGCAGGCCTGCAACGTCGATCTCGAAGAGCTGCGGCGCACGCTGCTGGACTTCATCGACGACGATCTTTCCACGCTCGTCACCGAGATCGACGGCTCGGAGGCCGTGCCCACCGCCGCCTTCCAGCGGGTGATTCAGCGCGCCGCGATCCACGTGCAAAGCTCGGGCCGCACCGAGGTCACCGGCGCCAACGTCCTGGTGGCGATCTTCGCCGAGCGCGAATCGAACGCCGCCTATTTCCTGCAGGAGCAGGAGATGACCCGCTACGACGCCGTCAATTTCATCGCCCACGGTGTGGCGAAGAACCCCAGCTTCGGTGAGTCGCGACCGATCACCGGCGCCGAGGAGGCGGAGGAGACCTCATCCTCGGCGCAGGCCGAGGCCCAGGGGGAGGCCAAGGAAAGCGCGCTCGCAAAGTACTGCGTCGACCTCAACGCCAAGGCGAAGAAGGGCGACGTCGATCCGCTGATCGGACGCGAGGCCGAGGTCGAACGCTGCATCCAGGTGCTCTGCCGGCGGCGCAAGAATAACCCGCTCCTGGTCGGCGACCCGGGCGTCGGCAAGACCGCCATCGCCGAGGGGCTGGCGCGCAAGATCACCCAGGGCGAAACCCCCGACGTGCTGCGCGGCGCCACGATCTTCGCGCTCGACATGGGCGCGCTGCTGGCCGGTACCCGCTACCGCGGCGATTTCGAGGAGCGGCTGAAGGCGGTGGTGAAGGAGCTCGAGGACCATCCCGACGCGATCCTCTTCATCGACGAGATCCACACGGTGATCGGCGCGGGCGCCACTTCCGGCGGCGCGATGGACGCCTCGAACCTGCTCAAGCCCGCGCTGCAGGGCGGCAAGCTGCGCTGCATGGGGAGCACGACCTACAAGGAGTTCCGCCAGCACTTCGAGAAGGACCGCGCGCTTTCCCGCCGGTTCCAGAAGATCGACGTGAACGAGCCCACGGTGGCCGATTCGATCAAGATCCTCGAAGGGCTGAAGCCCTATTTCGAGAAGCACCACGAGATTCGCTACACCCACGATGCGATCAAGACGGCGGTGGAGCTCTCGGCGCGCTACATCCACGACCGCAAGTTGCCCGACAAGGCGATCGACGTGATCGACGAGGCCGGCGCGGCGCAGCACCTGGTAGCGGAATCGAAGCGGCGCAAGACCATCGGCCCGAAGGATATCGAGGTCGTGGTGGCCAAGATCGCCCGGATCCCGCCGAAGAACGTCTCGAAGGACGATGCCGAGGTGCTGAAGGACCTCGGGGCGGCGCTGAAGCGCGTGGTCTTCGGCCAGGACCCGGCGATCGAGGCGCTTTCGTCCGCGATCAAGCTCGCGCGCGCCGGGCTGCGCGAGCCCGAGAAGCCGATCGGCAACTATCTGTTCGCCGGCCCCACCGGCGTCGGCAAGACCGAGGTGGCCAAGCAGCTCGCCTCGTCGCTGGGGGTCGAGCTCCTGCGCTTCGACATGTCGGAATACATGGAAAAGCACGCCGTCTCGCGGCTCATCGGCGCGCCGCCGGACTACGTCGGCTTCGACCAGGGAGGCTTGCTGACCGACGGCGTCGACCAGCACCCGCACTGCGTGCTCCTCTTGGACGAGATCGAGAAGGCGCATCCGGATGTCTACAACATCCTCCTGCAGGTGATGGACCACGGCAAGCTCACTGACCACAACGGCCGGCAGGTCGACTTCCGCAACGTGATCCTGATCATGACCACCAACGCCGGTGCCTCGGAGCTCGCCAGAGCCGCGATCGGCTTCGGCCGCGAGAGCCGCCAGGGCGAGGACACGGTGGCGATCGAGCGCACGTTCACGCCGGAGTTCCGCAACCGGCTGGACGCGGTGATCTCCTTCGCGCCGTTGGCCAAGGAGACGATCCTTCAGGTCGTGGAGAAGTTCGTGCTGCAGCTCGAGGCGCAGCTGATGGACCGCGGCGTCTCGATCGAGCTGACCCGGCCGGCGGCCGAATGGCTCGGCGAGAAAGGCTATGACAGCAAGATGGGCGCGCGTCCGCTGGGCCGCGTGATCCAGGAGCACATCAAGAAGCCGCTCGCCGAGGAGCTGCTGTTCGGCAAACTGGTGAAAGGCGGGATCGTCCGCGTCGCCATCAAGGGCGACAAGATCGACCTTCAGTTCCTCGAGCCCGAAAAGCCGCGGATCGCCGGCTCGAAGCCTCCGCTTCTCACGGCGGACTGAGTGGAGGACTCCGAGCGAGAACGCGCCGCAAAGGGCGTTCCCGGCGCGAGATGTGATGCTGCGTTCCCGGTGCGAACCTGACGCCGCCCGAGCCCGAAGGCCTGTCGCCCGGGCCCTGGATTTGCCAAGGTCACTTGAGAGGTGACCGGATGGAGTTCGAGCCCTTCAGGAATATCGAGAACGCGGAGGGGCTGCGCCGCATCGACGGGAGCTGGCCGAACTTCCACGATGCGATCGTGCACAGAATCCTGTTCGACAAAGGCGACATGCGTCCCGAGGACGATGTGTGGGTCGGAGCCTGGGTCATGATCGAATTCGAGACGCTCGCCGAGCAGAGGCCGGAGCGGATCGTCATGAAATTCCACGATTGCGATCGGATCCAGCTGGCCAACTTCAATCACTCGAACGATATCATTGACCTGGAGTTTGCGTTCGAGCACCGGGGATACTTCGCGGATGGCAAGACGCCTCTGCCGCCCTTCATTCGTGCTAAGCTCGCTCCGGGATACGGCGTGGCTCTCGAAATGCTGTGCTTCCGGGTAGAGGTGCTACCGGGCTGGGACGCCGGTCTGCAGCCGCAGGCGACGTAGCCGTCGGCCGCCCGCTCACCGCTCGGTCAGCTTCAGCTCGATCGGCCGGTCCTGTGCCCGCGCCTCGGGGCTGTCGCCCGCGGCCAGCGAGCGGTACTCGCCGAAGCCGGAGCCCAGTCAAAGCGCGGCGGCCTCCACGCGGGCGATGTCCTGCTCGAGCCGCATCGCCGCCCGCGCCCGCGCGAGCGCCTCGCCGGAATGCCGACTGGCTTCGTCGGCAAAGCCTGGCGCCACGATCCCGGCGATCGTCGCAAATGCCTTCTGCAACCGCAACGCCACCTCGACCGTCCCGGCGCCGTCGCGCGCGATGGCGGTGAAGGCGTCGTCGAAGAGATCCGCCACCGAAAGGGCGGGCGCCGACACCCGGTCGAAGCGGACCGGTCCCCGATGCTCCGGTCCGGCGCCATAGATCGCAAAGAGGCGCACCAGGCGCCCGAGGATCACGATGGCGGTACCGGGGTCGTTCACCGCCGGCGACAGCGCGCGGGCCGCGATCTCGGACAGCGTGATGAGGCCAAACCGGGGATCGGACTCGAAGGTTCGGTTGTCGCCGATCACGACGGACTTGAGCAACTCCTCGCGGTCCTCGTCCGAAACAGGCTCCGCCGCGGCGACGGACAGCACCGGGCTTCCCGGGCCGACGAAGGCGCCCGGCAGCGCCCGCACCGCCACCCGAGCCTGCAACCGCTCGGCTGCCGCCTGCAGCCTCTCCATGTCGATCAGCTGCACATGGCCGTGCCGCTCCGGCTCGATCTCCTCGCCGTCCAGCTCCGCCGCATTCTGCTGCGGCAATCCGCCGAGGTGCGGCTCGTCCCGCCGTTCCTCCAGGCAGCGGCGCGCCGCTGCCTCTACCCGGTCGATGGTGTTGCTCATGAGGCCAAGCCGGGCGATGTCGTCCACCCAGCGCACGAAAGTGCCGACCACCCAGGCGAAGACCGCAAGCGTCAGCGCGAAAAGTGCCAGCCGGCCCAAGGACTCGTAGAGCCCCACTCGCAGCGCGACGAGGCCGACGATCGAGAAGATGAAGGCGCCGAGAAACACCGACAGCGCCGTCTGCGAACTGTTCGAGGCGACGACCAGCGGGAATGCGCGGGGGGTCGCGGATTTGCTCGCATTGGCAAAGGCCTGCACCATCGAGCCCACCGCAAAGGTGGCGACGGCGAGCATCGACGAGGCCATGACCGTCAGGAGCTTGTCGATCGTTTCGTCGCTGATCTCGGGCAGATTGCGCACCGGACCGAGCCCGTCGGCCATCTGCGCCAGGAGGACGGCTGCCACCGCGGCCAGCACGTAGACCAGAGGCCGGGCCCACAGCCTTTCGCGGAGCCGCCACAGACGCAGCCAGAAGGGTTCGCGCATTCCCGCCCCCTCACCGCTCGGTCAGCTTCAGCTCGATGCGCCGGTTCTGCGCCCGCGCCGCGGGGCTGTCGCCTTCCACCACCGGGCGGTACTCGCCGAAGCCGGTCGGCGCCAGCCGGGTTGCCGGGAAGTCCAGTGCCTCGATCATGTAGCGCACGACCGAAAGCGCCCGCGCCTGGCTCAGCTCCCAGTTGTCGGCGTATCGCCCACCCGGCGTGATCGGCACGTCGTCGGTGTGGCCGTCGACCCTGAGGATCCAGTCGAGCCCCGGAGGGATCTGCTCGGCCACCTCCAGAAGCAGCGCCGCGACGCTCGCGATCTGTGCCCTGCCCTCGGGCGCGAGGTCGGCCGAGCCGGTCTCGAACAGCACTTCGGAGGAGAACACGAAGCGGTCGCCCACCACCCGCACCCCCTCGCGGCCGGCGAGAATATCCCTGAGCCGGCCGAAGAATTCCGAGCGGTAGCGCTCCAGCTCCTCCGCCGTCGCCTCGAGCCCGGCGGCCTCCTCGGCGAGGCGCCGCGCCTCCTCCTCGAGCCGCAGCCGCTCGGCTTCCTCCAGCTCGGCCCGCCGGCGCTGCTCGGCCGCCACCTGCGCCAGCGCCACGTTGAGCTGGCTGCCCAGCGCCTCGATCTGCACATCGGCCTCGCGATCGCGTTCCTCGGCCGCGTCGAGCAGGCCCTGCAGCGCGCCGAGCTGGGCCCGGAGCGCGGCAATCTGTTCGTTGAGCAGCGCCAGCCGCCGCTGCGCCTCGGCGCTGACCTCGCGCTCCTCGGCCAGCCGCGCCTCGGCGGTGGCCAGGAGCGCGGCGTCGCGCTCGGCCTCGGTCAGCGCCGCGGCGCGGTCGGCCAGTTCGCCCCGGAGCTCGTCGCGCGCCGCTTCGGCGGCGGCCAGGAGCGTCAACGTCTCCTCCGCCCGCCGCCGCTGTTCCTCGAGCGCCAGCGTCATCGCCGTGAGCTCGGTCTCCGCCCCCTGAAGCCGCTCGCGCAGGAGCCGCGCCGCCTCGGCCTCGGCCAGCCGCGCCGCCTCCTCCTCGCTCAGCGCCTCGACGGCCGCGAGCCGGGCGGCCTCCTCCTCGCTCAGCGCCTCGACCGCGGCCAGCCGCGCCGCTTCTGCCGCGGTCAGTTCCGTGGCCAGTCGCTCGGCCTCGGCGCCGCTTTCGGACGCGCGGCGCCTGAGATCGGCGATCAGAGCCTCCAGCGCCTCGCGCCGCGCCGCGGCCAGCCGCGCCGCCTCAACTCCCGCGTCGAGCTCGCTCCTCGCCGCGGCCAGCGCGGTCTCGAGCGTCGTGCGTTCCTCGGCGAGCGCCGCGCGTTCCTCGGTCAGCGCGGCCACCTCGCCCCGCGCCACGTCGCGCTCGGCCAGGAGCCGTGCCACCTGCGCTTCGAAGTCCTCGATCCGGCCGGTGAGCTCGGCCCGCGCCGCTTCGCCCGCAGCCAGATCCGCCGTGAGCCGGGTGATCAGCGCCGCCTGCGCCTCGGCCTCGGTCCGAGCCTCGGCAAGCGTGGCGGTCATCGCCCCGAGCTCGGCCTCGAGGCCGGTGGCGCGATTCCGCTCCAGCCCCAGCGCGTCGGCGAGCGAGGCCAACTGCGCCGAGAGCTCATCGAGCTCGGTCTCCTGGCCGGTGATCGTCTCGCGCAGGATGTACTGCACGATCATGAAGATCGTCAGCACGAACATCAGCACCAGCAGGAGCGAGGTCATGGCGTCGACGAAGCCCGGCCAGATGTTGGCCTGGAACCGCTGCCCGGTGCGCCGTGCCAGCGCCATCGCCTACTCCTTCCGGCGGCCGCTGTCGGTGGTCTGGGCGCCGAGCTGGCGCACCGAGCGGGTGAGCTGCTGCAGGTCGGCGCGGAGGTCGGCCAGGCTCTCCTGCCGGCCCACCGCCATCTCCTCGAGGATGCGCAGAAGCTGGGTGTCGATCGAGCGCAGCCGCATCCGGCTCTCGGCGTCGACGCCGAGCTCGGCTTCCGACTCGGCCCGCGCCTCCTCCTCGGCGGTCAGCGCGGTGACGATCTGGTCTTGCCCGGCCGCCATCCGCTCCTGTCCCTCGGCGATCCGCGACTGGGCATCGGCGATCCGGTCGAGCGCGTTGACCGAGCTGCGCTCGTTCTCCATCTGCGAGGCAAGTTCCGACACCGCCGAGCTGAGCCCCCCGAGGCGCTCGTCGACCATCGCCCAGCTCATGTCGGCCTGAGTGATCATGCCCTTCATCACGTCCATCTGCTCGGCCATCTGGTCGAGGATGGTGGCGACCACGCCGAGCTCGCTTCCCTCGCCCTCGCTGCCGGCGATGCCGATCCGGGTGATCGAGGAAAGCCACTCCTCGAGCTCCTGGTAGAAACGGTACTGCCCGTGCCCGGCGAAGAGCTCCAGGAGCCCCACCACCAGTGAACCGGCAAGCCCGAGGAGCGAGGAGGAGAACGCCGTGCCCATGCCGCCGAGCTGGGATTCGAGCCCAGTCATCAGTCGGTCGAACACAGCGATCCCGCCCTCGTCCTGCTGCGGTGCAAGCGACCGGATCGTGTCGACCACCGCCGGCACCGTGGTCGCGAGCCCGTAGAAGGTGCCGAGCAGACCGAGGAAGATCAGCAGGTTGATGATGTAGCGAGTGATGTCGCGCGCCTCCTCGAGGCGGGACGCCACGCTTTCCAGGATCGAGCGCCCCGAGGTGGCCGAAAGCTGCATGCGCGCACCGCGCGAGCGCAGGAGGTTGGCCAAGGGCGTCAGCAGACGAGGCGGATGCGCGATGTCGGAGCCCGGCCGGCCGCCGGCGAAGCCCTCGATCCAGTTCACCGAGCTGATCAGCTGGAACACCTGGGCGAAGCAGGCGAGCACGCCGACGACGAAGACGCCGAAGATCACGCCGTTGAGCCAGAGGTTGGCGAGGAACACCGGCGCCACGGTCGGGAAGGCCAGCCAGGCGCCGGCGCCGGCGAGGCCGACCACGATCAGCATCGAGAGAACCTGGCGGACAGGCTGCGAGAAATAGGGGGCGGGCTTCTTTTCGCTGAGGCTCATCTCTCGGTCCGGCCGCACTGCTCGACGGCGGCAGAATAGGCGGGCCTTGCGGCGCTGCCAACCGACTTTACTCCGGTGCCGAAAGAGCGCGGACGCGCTCGGCCAGCCAGTCGAGCTCGGCATCCTCGATGCCGAGCTCGGCAAGGTGCGCCGCGGTGTTCCAGAGGTACTCGGTGTTCGGCCCCCGACCGCCGCTGGCCCGCGCGATCACCCGTGCCTGTTCTTCCAGCGTGAGCCCGCCGCAATACTGCGCGTGGGCCGGGTCGATGACGTAGGTTACCGCCTCGGCGCCGCCACCGTCCGCCTCGAATGCCACCGGCAGGCGGATCTCGAAATAGGCCGAGGAGATCAGCTCGCGGTCGCGCAGGTAGTCGAGCGTTTCGGCCTCCGCGCCCGCCTCCACCTTCAGCGCCGCGCCGTGGCAGGTGGCGCCCTCGGCGCGGTCGAGCGCCAGCACCAGGCCGGGTCGCTCCGGCGTGCCGCGATGGTGGATCGACCACATGCAGAAGCTGCGGTGCCAGCCGTCGAGCCGCGCCAGCCGCCGCTCGGCCACCGGGAAGCCCGGATCCCACAGGAGTGAGGCATAGCCGAACACCCAGAGATCTTCCGTGGTCATCGCGCTGGCCCTTTCTCCGGGCCGCCTCTAAACACGGATCGGGGCCAGAACGGAAGGGGGCTCCCGTGCAAAGGCTTCTCGGCATGGTCGTCCTGCTGGCCGCCGCCTGGTCGGGCTGGTGGTTCGTCGGCGCGCGCTGGGCCGAGGTCGGCCTCGGGCGCTGGCTCGACGAGCGTCGCGCCGAGGGCTGGCTGGCCGAGGCCGGCCCGGTCCGCGTCGCGGGCTATCCGCTCCGCTTCGAGATGACGATCGAGGGTCTCGACCTCGCCGATCCCGAGACCGGGCTTTCCTGGTCCGCCCCGGCGTTCCGGCTCGAGGCCTTCGCCTGGAACCCGACCGACGTCACCGCGATCTGGCCGGCGCGGCAGCTGATCGCCACGCCGGACGAGCGGATCGAGATCACCGCCTCGGGCATGGAGGCCGCGCTGGCGCTCCTGCCCGACGCTGCGCTGACGCTGTCGCACGGCGAGGCGGGGCTGGCCGAGGCGGGGCTCGCCTCCTCGGCGGGCTGG
>JBFKAV010000097.1:0-14168 GCA_041621405.1 Paracoccaceae bacterium | reverse complement strand
GGCCGCCGGTCTCGGTCTGCCAGAAGGTGTCCACGATCGGGCAGCGGCCCTTGCCGACGACCCGGTCGTACCAGGCCCAGGCCTCGGGGTTGATCGGCTCGCCGACAGAGCCAAGCACCCTGAGCGAGGAGAGATCGTGCTTGGTCACCCACTCGTCGCCCTGCCCCATCAGCGCGCGGATCGCGGTCGGGGCGGTGTAGAACTGGTTGACCTTGTGCTTTGCGGAGACTTCCCAGAACCGGCCGGCATCGGGGTAGGTCGGCACGCCCTCGAACATCAGCGTCGTCGCTCCATTGGCCAGGGGCCCGTAGACGATGTAGCTGTGCCCCGT
Source organism: Paracoccaceae bacterium (assembly GCA_041621405.1). Lineage (GTDB taxonomy): Bacteria > Pseudomonadota > Alphaproteobacteria > Rhodobacterales > Rhodobacteraceae > JBFKAV01. The sequence goes on along the minus strand of JBFKAV010000097.1, from coordinate 13,837 downwards.
GACCCAGCCGACGTCCGCGGTGCACCAGTAGATGTCGCCCTCGTGGTAGTCGAAGGTGAGTTGGTGGGTCATCGCGGCGTAGACCAGATAGCCGCCCGAGGTGTGCACCACGCCCTTCGGCTTGCCGGTGGATCCGGAGGTGTAGAGGACGAAGAGCGGGTCCTCCGCGCCCATCTCCTCGGCCGGGCAGTCGGCCGCCGCATCCGCCATCAGCGCCTTCACGTCGGTGTCGCGGCCGTCGATCCAGGTGGTCTGGTCGCCGGTGTGCTTCACGACCAAGCACTTCACGTGGTCGTTGCAGTGCAGGAGCGCCGCGTCCGTGTTGGCCTTCAGCGGCGTCCGCCGCCCGCCCCTCGGCGCGGTGTCGGCGGTGATCACCAGCTTGGCGTCGCTGTCGTTGATCCGGTTCGCCAGCGCGTCCGGCGAGAAGCCGGCGAAGACGATCGAATGGATCGCCCCGATCCGGGCGCAGGCCAACATCGCGTAGGCGGCCTCGGGGATCATCGGCAGGTAGATCACCACCCGGTCGCCCTTGGCGACGCCCTGGGCCTTCAGCACGTTCGCCATCCGGCATACGTTCTCGTGCAGCTCGCGATAGGTGATGTGCTGCGCCGGGGTCTTCGGGTCGTCGGGCTCCCAGATGATCGCGGTCTGGCTGGCGCGCTTGGCCAGGTGCCGGTCAGTGCAGTTGGCCGCGACGTTGAGCCGGCCGTCCTCGTACCAGCGGATGTCGACCTTGCCAAACTCGAAGCTGGTGTTCTTCACCTTGGTGTAGGGCTTGATCCAGTCGATCCGCTTGCCCTCGGCGCCCCAGAATTTCTCGGGATCAGCGATCGACGCCCGGTACATTTCCTCGTACTTCGCTGCGTTCACATGCGCCCGCTTTGCGAAATCGGCCGGAATGTCGCGCAGCGCCGCCGCGCCCGCCTGAGCCTCTGCAGCCATCAGCTGTCCTCCTTAGCGCCTGTCCCCCTTGGGCCCCTCTGCCGACGCCGACCACGGCGGCCGTCACCCAGCAGCGCTCCCCACTCGCGCCGCACCATAGCGCAATCGTCAAGAAAATGGTAACTCATATGAAACCAGCCATTTTTTTGTAAATTCGTTGACGCACGGCCGGCTTGGTCTGTAAATTCTCACGGATCCGTTATCACATTCCGCCCGGCGCTCAGGCGGTTGTCCGCTCTGCCGCCCGATGTCCGGGCCGGCGCAAGCGACGTTGGGTCAACTTCGGGACCTCTCCGCAAGCGCCAGCTCCGGCCTGGCGGCCAGCCCCGAGATCTCCAGAATGAGCTTGCGCCTGACCGACTCGGCGAAGCTCCGGCTGCCATCGGCCGCCACCACGAAGGCGCCCGGGCCGCCGATGATCCGCTCTTCGAAACCGCGCTGCAGGTCGCCGCCCTTCTGCGGTATCGAGGTGCAGCGGCGGCACAACACCGCGAGCCCGTTGATCGTGATCCCGGCGGCCAGCACCGTCTCGCGCGCCTCCGCGATCGGCGGCCCGTCCCAGTTGTTCAGACGGTCGGCGGACAGATCGATGATGCCACGCCGGCCCTCGATTCCGTTCTCCTCGATCAGCCGCATTCCGAACAGCAATGCCGCCCCGATCGCGTTCCGCCCCGAGGCCATCCGGGGCGACAAGAGCATCTCCTCGGCGAAAGCGACCGCGCTCTCCGGCCCGTCGATGACGGCCCAGGGCACTACCTGCACCAGCCTGTCGGCCGCCCCCCACTCGACATAGGTCACCGCGATCCGGCCATAGGAGGTGCGCCGGATCGCCGCGATTACCGCCGGGTCGGTCAGGGCCTCGGCATAGCCATTCCGCTGGAACCGGACCTCCGGGGTGTTGATCGAGCCGCTGGTATCGGCCAGGAGCACAAGCTCGAGCTCCACCTCCTCGGCAGCGGCGGGGAAGGCCAGCAACAAGAGCGCGAAGAGCAAGCGGCCCATGGGAGCCGAGGCTAGCGCGCTGGCGCTCGGGCGCATAGCCCTCACAGCATTGCCGACACGTCGGCCGGTGCCGGCGCCACCGATTTCAGCACCGCGAAGAGCTGCAGGCCCTCGCGCAGCCCCATCGCTTCGGCCGAGCGGCGGGTCACGCGGGCCAGGAGCGCCGCGTCGCCGGCCTTGAGCGCCACCATCACACCCGGCCCCTCGCCGGAATGAAGCTGCGCCACCGTCACCGGGAACACGTTCAGCGCCGAAAGCCCCTGCGGCTCGCGCAGCGCCAGCACCACGTCGCGCGCCTGGATCCGAAGCCTGACGGCGGCCCCCGGCGCGGCGACGATCCGCGGCACCACGAGCCGCCCGCCGGAGAAGGCGAGCTCGGTCAACCCGTCCTCGTCATGGGCAACGACGCGGGCGGTCAGCACCGCACCGGCTTCCCTGAGGCCTAGAAGCGGCGCCGTGTCCGGGTCGCCGAAGACCTCGGCCACCGGCCCCGCCCGCGCCACCCGGCCCCCGGCCAGCACCACCACCGTCGCCGCCAGCCGCGCCACCTCGTCGACCGCATGGCTGACGTAGAGGATCGGCAGCCGCGTCTCCGCCGAAAGCCGCTCGACGTAAGGCAGGATCTCGGCCTTTCGCGCCCCATCGAGCGCCGCCAGCGGCTCGTCCATCAGCAGAAGCCGCGGCCGCGCCAGGAGCGCCCGGCCGATCGCCACCCGCTGCTTTTCGCCCCCCGACAGCGCCCCCGGCCGCCGCCCGAGCAACAAACCGATCCCGAGCATCTCGACCACGCGGCCAAGCTCCGCCGCGCCACCGCCGGCGAAGCGCGCGCCGTAGAGCAGGTTCTCCCGCACCGTCAGATGCGGAAACAGCCGCCCGTCCTGGAACACGTAGCCGACGCGGCGGCGGTGCGGCGGCAGGAACAGCCCGCGCTCGGTGTCGACCAGCACTTCGCCATCGGCGACGATCCGGCCCGCGGCCGGCCTGATCAGCCCCGCCACCGCGTTCACCACGGTGGTCTTGCCTGCGCCCGACCGGCCAAAGAGCGCCGTGACGCCCGCCGGCGCCTCGAAGCCGACATCGAGGGCGAAGCCGGGAAACGCGTGGCGGAGCGTGACCGAAAGCGTCATGGCCCCGCCCCCGCCCGTGCCCGCCGCGCCAGCGCCTCGGACACCAGCAGCGCCCCGAACGCCAGCACCACCGACACCGCCATCAGCCGGAACGCCCCCGCCTCGCCCCCCGGCGTCTGCATCAGCGCGTAGACCGCGAGAGACAGCGTCTGGGTCTCGCCGGGAATCGAGGAGACGAAGCTGATGGTCGCCCCGAATTCGCCCATCGCCTTGGCGAAGGCGAGGATCGCGCCGGCAAGGATCCCGGGCAGGATCAAGGGCAGCGTGACGGTGAGGAAGACCCAGACCCGCGACGCCCCGAGCGTCGCCGCGGCCTCCTCGAGCCTCGGGTCCACCGCCTCCACCGCGAGCCGCATCGCCCGCACCATCAGCGGGAACGCCATCACCGCCGCTGCGAGCGCCGCCCCGGTCCAGCGAAAGGCCACAACGATGCCGAAGGCCTGCTCAAGGACGCCGCCGACCGGCCCGTTTCGGCCAAAGGCCAGCAACAGAAGATACCCGGTCACCACCGGCGGCAGGATCAGCGGCAGATGCACGAGCCCGTTCAGCACCTGCCGCCCCGGAAACCGCCACCGCGCCAAGGCCATCGCCACCAGGAGCGCGACGGGCAGGCTCGCCGCCACCGCGAACGCGGCGACCTTCAGCGACAAGAGCACCGCCTGCCACTCCGCGGGTCCCAACCACGGACTCACCGCCCTCTCCCCTTCCACTTCGCGCAGGGATTCTCGTGGGGGCACGCCGCGGGGACACCGATGGCGTGCCGCCGCCATTTCTGCTCAGACCAATGGCGCAGCTCTGGCACCACTTGGCGGCCGCGGGCAAATAGCACCCCACCGAAGTCGACGACGGCGCCGCGTCTCACGGCTGCTCCAGCACGGCAAATCCCGCACGCTCGAACATCGCTCGCGCCGGCGGCGTGCGGAGGAAGGCGAGGAAGCTCTCCGCCTCCGGATGCGCGCTCGCCGCCGTAACCGCCACCGGGTAGACGATCGGCGCGTGGCTCGCTTCCGGGAAGACGCCCACCACCGAGACGCCGGGCTCCGCTGCCGCGTCGGTCCTGTAGACCACCCCGAGAGCCGCCTCGCCCGAGGCGACGAGCGCCAGCGCACCGCGCACGTCCGCCGTCTGCGCAACCGAGTCCCGGATCGCGTCCCAGAGCCCGAGCGCGGTCAGAGCCTCGCGCCCGTAGATTCCGGCCGGCACCGCCTCGACCAGCGCCATGGCAAGGTGTCCGTCGCCCAGAAGTTCGGCCAGATCGAAGCCCGCGCCGATCTCCACCGGCGCCGCGCCGGCCCCGTGCCGCACCAGCACCAGCCGATTGCCGAGAAGGTCGCGCCGGGTCCCGTCGCGCAGGAGGCCGCGCCCCTCCAGGTAGTCCATCCACGCCACCGAGGCCAGCAGGACCAGATCCGCAGGCGCCGCCGCCTCGACCTGCCGCGCCAGCGCTGAGCTCCCGGCATAGGACAAGGCCAGCTCCGCCCCGCCCTGCTCCACCCAGGCCGCAGCGGCCTGGTCAAGCGCGCCCTTGAGGCTGGCAGCCGCGAAAACCGTGAGCCGCTCTGCCGCCCCGGCCGGCGCGGCGACTGACAGCGCGAGCAGAAGTGCAAGACGCCGCAGGATCACCGGCGTTCCTCCCGAGTTCGGCCTCCCGGGCCATTCATATAGCCCCCCGTTCGACCGGCAAGCGGCATCTCCGGCGCGATGAAGCAGCTGGCCCCGGACCCGGGCCGCCGGCTTCCGGGCCGACCGGACACGATCTTGCGCCTCAGCCTCACCCGCCGATGGCCGCCACGCAAGCCCGCCCGGTGATCCAATCGCGCGGCCTTGCGGCCGCAAGACCTTCCTCTCGCCACCTCGCCTCCGGCTCGGCGGCTCGGCGCGAGGGCCCGAGGTCAAAGCAAGCAAGGCAATTGGCCTCGCTTCCCCGTTTGCAAAATACCCCCGCCGGAGGCTCGGCGCCGCCGCAAGGCGGCGCCGGCAACAAAGTGTCACGCCGCAGGCGTGGCCGCTGGATTGTCGGCCACCCCTCGTGTCGCGCCCGGCATTGGGACTCAGAGCCGCGTGACCATCCGGTAGGCGGAGGGATAGCTCAGCCGGGCATGGGTCACCGGGGCGCCGTCGAGCCAGGTGGTGCGCTCGGCACGGAACACCGCCTCGCCGTCGCCGATGCCAAGGAAGCCCGCCAGCCGCGGCCCGGCCAGCGCGGCGGAGAACGCCATCTCCGCCTCCGAGAACGGCAGCTCGCGCACCAGCCACTCGTTCGGCCCCGCCACAGCGAAGCTCTCGCCCGCCGCCGCCGGCACCGTGTCGAGGAAGATCCAGCGCTCCTCGAACTGCCAGGGCCGCCCGGCGGCATAGTGCATCGCCTCCACCTGCACCGCCCGTGCATCGCGGCTCAGGCCCAGGGCGGCGGCGAGCCAGTCCGGCAGCGGCCCCTCCTCGCGGCTCACCCGGGCGTAACGGTAGGCGGCGCCCGTCGCCTCGACCTCGGCGCGGGTCTGGGGAATGTCGAACCGCGCCCGCCGGACCGGAGCCGCGCTGACCCGCGTGCCGGCGCGACGGCGGCGGTCCACCACCCCTTCCTCGGCGAGCTCGCGCATTGCCCGGTTCACCGTGGCCCGCGCCACGCCGAACTCCTCGGCCAGCTCGACCTCCGGCGGCAACAGCGCCCCCGCCGCCCATTCCCGCGCCCGGATCCGGCGCAGGATCTCGGCCTTCACGGTCCGGAACGCGGCCGTCATGCGCCGACCAGCCTACGCAGTGCCGCGGCATAGCGCGTCCGGGTGCCCTCGCGCGCCACGTGGCGGCCCTCGCGCACCCGGTGCCGTCCGGCCGACCAGAGGTCGGTCACCACCCCTTCGCCCGCGGCGAAGACGAGCCCGTCGAGCACCGCCTCGCCCTCGAGTGCCGCGAGCGCCGGATGCCCGCCGTCGAGCGCGATGAGGTCCGCGAGCCGCCCCGCTTCGATCGCCCCGGCCGCGCGGCCGAGCGCCTGCGCCCCGCCCGCCGCGGCGGCGAGGTAGAGGAAGGCGCCGACATGGCCCTCGCCAGGCACCATGACGCCGCGCGAAAGGTCGCGCAGCCGCTGCGCGTACTCCAGCGTCCTGAGCTCCTCCGAGAGCGAGATCCGGACGTTGGAATCCGACCCCACGCCGAAGGCCCCGCCGGCGTCCAGCCAGGCCGGCCCGCCGAAGGCGCCGTCGCCCAGGTTCGCCTCGGTGATCGGGCAGAGCCCGGCGACCGCGCCCGACCGCGCGAGCCCCGCCGCCTCGGCCTTCGTCATGTGCGTGGCGTGGATCGCGCACCAGGCCGGCCCGACATCGGCGTTGTCGAGAAGCCAGGCGACCGGCCGCGCCCCGAGCCAGGCCTCGACCTCCTCCACCTCGCGCGGTTGCTCTGCGACATGGATATGCACCGGCCCACCATTCGCCAGGGGAAGCACCTCGGCCAGATCCTCCGGCGCCACCGCCCTCAGCGAATGCGGCGCGACACCGACCACCGTGTCGCCTGGCAGCTCGCCCGCCCCGGCCCGCGCGTCCTCGAGAAGGACCGCGAAACGGCCTGGGTCGCAGCCGAAGCGAAGCTGAGCGCCATTGAGCGCCTGCCGTCCGGCGCCGCTATGGCGGTAATAGACCGGCAGCAAGCAAAGCCCGATCCCGGTCTCCGCCGCCGCAGCCACGATCCGGTGCGCCAGCTCGGCCGGGCGGGCATAGGCGGCGCCCCCGGGCGCGTGGTGCAGGTAGTGGAACTCGCCAACCGCGGCGTAGCCTGCCTCCTGCATCTCCAGGAACGCCATCGCCGCCACCGCCTCGACCTCGTCGGGAGTCAGCCGGTCGACGAAGCGGTACATCACCTCGCGCCAGGTCCAGAAGCTCTCTCGCCCTGCGGCCCGCGTCTCGGTCCGCCCCGCCATCGCCCGCTGGAAGCTGTGCGAATGCAGGTTCGACAGCGCCGGCAGCAGCACGTCGACCCGGTCGTCGCCCGGCTCGGCCGCCGCTCCGACCGTGACCGAGGCGATCCCGAGCCCGTCGAGAACGACGCGCACGTCCGCGGCCCAGCCTTGCGGCAGGCGGGCGCGGGCGGCATGGATCGCGGGCATGGCGGCCTCCAATATGTCTAGACATATTCATGATAACCTCATACATTTCGTCCTGACAACCGGAATCGCCACCGGAATCGCCCATGTCCGACCTTCTGCTCACCGGCGCCACGCTTGCCACGATGACCGGCCCGGCCCCCTACGGCCTCGTCGAGAACGCCGCCGTGGCCGTCCAGGGCGGCCGCATCGCCTGGTCCGGCGCCGAGGCGGAGCTGCCGGCCGAGTACCGCGCGCTCCCGGCCCGCGCGCTCGGGGGCCGGCTGGTCACGCCGGGGCTCGTCGACTGCCACACCCACAGCGTCTTCGCCGGCTCCCGCGCCCGCGAGTTCGAGGCCCGCCTCGAAGGCGCCAGCTACGAGGAGATTGCCCGCGCCGGCGGCGGCATCCTCTCCACCGTCCGCGCCACCCGCGCCGCGGGAGAAGACGCGCTCCTGGCCGCGGCGCTCCCGCGCATCGACCGGATGCTCGCCCTCGGCGTCACCACGCTGGAGATCAAGTCGGGCTACGGACTCGACCTCGAGACCGAGCTCGCCATGCTCCGCGCCGCCCGCCGCATCGCCGCCGAACGCCCGGTCCGCGTCGTCACCTCCTTCCTCGGCGCCCACGCGATCCCGCCCGACTACGCGGGCCAGCCCGCCGCCTATCTCGCCGAGGTCTGCCTGCCCGCGCTCAGGGCCGCCCATGCCGAGGGACTTGCCGACGCCGTCGACGGCTTCTGCGAGACCATCGCCTTCTCGCCCGCCGAGATCGCCCGCGTGTTCGACGCGGCGAAGGAGCTCGGCCTGCCGGTCAAGCTCCATGCCGAGCAGCTCTCGAACCTCGGCGGCGCCGCGCTGGCGGCCCGCTACGGGGCGCTTTCGGCCGATCACGTCGAATACCTCGACGACGAAGGCGTCGTGGCGATGAAGACGGCGGCCACCGTGGCGGTGATCCTGCCCGGCGCCTTCTACACCCTCCGCGAGACCCAGGCGCCGCCGATCGCCGCGCTGCGCAAGGCCGGCGTGCCGATGGCGGTGGCGACCGACTTCAACCCCGGCTCCTCGCCGATGCTCTCGCTGCCGCTGGCGATGAACATGGCCTGCACCCTCTTCCGCCTCACCCCCGAAGAGGCGCTGCGCGGAGCGACGGCGAACGCCGCCCGCGCCCTCGGGCTCAGCGACCGCGGCACGATCGCCCCGGGCCAGCTCGCCGACCTCGCCGTCTGGGAGGCCGACCATCCGGCCGAGCTCGCCTACCAGATCGGCGGCCCGGCGCTCCACGCCCGCTTCCTCGGAGGCTCGCCGTGCTGACCCTCACCCCCGGCGCCACGACGCTCGCCACGCTCGAACGGCTCTGGCGCGAGGAGGCGCCCGCCCGGCTCGACCCCGCCTGCCGCCCGGCCGTCGAGGCCGCCGCGACCGCCGTGGCCGACGCCGCCGCTGGCGAGGCGCCCGCCTACGGCGTCAACACCGGTTTCGGCAAGCTCGCCTCGGTCCGCATCGCCGCGAAGGACACCGCCGCCCTGCAGCGGAACCTCATCCTCTCGCACGCCGCCGGCGTCGGCCCCGCCACGTCGCGCGCGATCACCCGGCTGATGATGGCGCTGAAGCTCCTCTCGCTCGGCCGCGGCGCCTCGGGCACGCGCTGGGAGACGGTCGCAATGCTCGAAGCCATGCTCGCCAACGGCGTCACGCCGGTCGTGCCCGCGCAAGGCTCGGTCGGCGCCTCGGGCGATCTCGCGCCCCTGGCCCACATGACCGCGGTGATGATCGGCGAAGGCGAGGCCGAGCTCGGCGGCGAGATCATTCCCGGCGCCACGGCGCTCTCCCGCGCCGGGCTCGCGCCGATCGCGCTCGGACCCAAGGAGGGGCTGGCGCTGATCAACGGCACCCAGTTCTCCACCGCGCACGCGCTGGCCGGCCTCTTCGGCGGTTGGCGGGCGGCAGAGGCCGCGCTCGTCACCGGCGCGATGTCGACCGACGCGATCATGGGCTCGACGGCACCGCTCCTGCCCGAGATCCACGCGCTCCGCGGCCACCGCGGCCAGATCGAGGTGGCCGCCGCGATGCGCGACCTGCTCGAGGGCTCGGCGATCCGCGAAAGCCACCGCGAGGGCGACACCCGGGTGCAGGACCCCTACTGCATCCGCTGCCAGCCGCAGGTCACCGGCGCGGCGATGGACGTCCTGCGCATGGCCGCGGCCACGCTTCAGACCGAGGCCAACGCCGCCACCGACAACCCGCTCGTGCTCCCCGGCGGCCAGATCGTCTCCGGCGGCAATTTTCACGCCGAGCCGGTGGGCTTCGCCGCCGACATGATCGCGCTGGCCGTGGCCGAGATCGGCGCCATCGCCCAGCGCCGGGTGGCGCTGATGGTCGACCCCACGCTCTCCTTCGACCTGCCACCGTTCCTGACGCCCGAGCCCGGCCTCAACTCGGGCTACATGATCGCCGAGGTCACGACCGCCGCCCTGATGAGCGAGAACAAGCACCTCGCCACGCCCACGGTCACCGACAGCACGCCCACGTCCGCCAACCAGGAAGATCACGTCAGCATGGCCGCCCACGGCGCCCGGCGGCTCGCGCCGATGGTCGGGAACCTCACCCGCATCCTCGGCATCGAGGCGCTCTGCGCCGCGCAGGGGATCGAGTTCCGCGCGCCCTTGGAGACCTCCGAGCCGCTGCAGCGCGTCCTCGCCCGGCTCCGCGCCGAGGTCCCCGCGCTCGGCCCCGACCGCTTCCTCGCCCCCGACCTCGAAGCCGCCGCACGCCTCGTCGCCTCGGGCGCGCTGGTCGAGGCCTCCGGCCTCGCGCTCCCGGCGCTGGCATGACACCGGTCGAGGTCATCCCCGGCGACGGCCCGGTCGTCCTCGGCCAGCCCCACGGCAGCACCTGGCTGCCCGAGGCGGTGGCCGCACGGCTCAATGCAACCGGCCGTGCCCTCGCCGACACGGACTGGCACATAGGCCGGCTCTACGAGGGGCTCCTGCCCGGCGCGACCGTGGTTCGCGCCACCTTCCACCGCTACCTGATCGACGCCAACCGCGACCCCTCCGGCGCCTCGCTCTATCCCGGCCAGAACACCACCGGGCTTGTCCCCGTCACCGACTTCGACGGACGCCCGATCTGGACCGAGGAACCCGACGCCGCCGAGATCGAACGCCGCCGCGCCGCCTTCCACGCCCCCTACCACGCCGCCCTCGCCGGCGCGCTCGAGCGCGCAAAGGCGCGCCACGGCCTCGCGATCCTCTGGGATTGCCACTCCATCCGTTCGGAGATCCCGTTCCTGTTCGAGGGGAGGCTGCCCGACCTCAACATCGGCACCAACGGCGGCACGAGTTGCGCGCCAGAGCTGGAACGGATGGTCGCAGCGGCCTGCGGCGCCGACCGTCCTGGAACAACGGTGGGCAGCGCCCGGCCCGCCGAAGCGGCCCGGAAGAAAGAGACGAAGTTCACCGCCGTCCTAAACGGCCGCTTCAAGGGCGGCTGGACCACGCGTCACTACGGCCGCCCCGCCGGGGGCTTGCACTCGATCCAGATGGAGATCGCCCAGTCCGCCTATCTCGAGGCCGAGGCCGCCCCCTGGACCTATTCCGAAGCGAAGGCCGCGCGCCTTCGCCCGCTCCTCGCCCGCATCCTCTCCGACATCGCCGAATGGAGGCCCGCATGACCGAAAAATCCCCAGGCCCGCGCCACAACCTCCGCGACGTCTATCCGCCCACCGGCCCCGAGATCAGCGCCAGAAGCTGGCTCACCGAGGCGCCGATGCGGATGCTGATGAACAACCTCCACCCCGACGTCGCCGAGAACCCGCACGAGCTTGTCGTCTACGGCGGCATCGGTCGCGCTGCCCGCACCTGGGACGACTTCGACCGCATCGTGGCCACCCTGAAGACGCTGGAGGCCGACGAGACCCTCATCGTACAGTCCGGCCGCCCCGTCGCCGTGATCCGCACGCACCCGGACGCGCCCCGCGTGCTCATCGCCAACTCCAACCTCGTGCCACGCTGGGCGACCTGGGACCACTTCAACGAGCTCGACCGCAAGGGCCTGATGATGTACGGCCAGATGACCGCCGGCAGCTGGATCTACATCGGCACCCAGGGCATCGTCCAAGGCACCTACGAGACCTTCGCCGAGGCCGGCCGCCAGCACTACGGCGGCGAGCTCAAGGGCCGCTGGATCCTCACCGCCGGCCTCGGCGGCATGGGCGGCGCGCAGCCCTTGGCCGCCGTCATGGCCGGCGCCTGCTGCCTCGCCATCGAGGTCGACGAGACCCGGATCGATTTCCGCCTGCGCACCCGCTACCTCGACGAGAAGGCGACGAGCCTCGACGCGGCGCTCGCCCTCATCGACCGCTGGACCAAGGCCGGCGAGGCGAAGTCCGTGGGGCTTCTCGGCAACGCCGCCGAGGTCGTCCCCGAGATCGCCCGCCGCGGCCTCCGCCCCGACCTCCTGACCGACCAGACCTCGGCCCACGACCCGGTCCACGGCTACTGCCCGAAAGGCTGGACCGTCGCCGACTGGCGCGCGAAGCAGGAGACCGACCCCAAGGCCGTCGAACAGGCCGCCCGCGCCTCGATGAAGGCCCATGTCGCCGCGATGACCGATTTCCACCGCATGGGCGTGCCCACCTTCGATTACGGCAACAACATCCGCCAGGTCGCCCAGGAAGAGGGGCTGAAGGATGCCTTCGCCTTCCCGGGCTTCGTGCCGGCCTATATCCGCCCGCTTTTCTGCCGCGGCATCGGCCCGTTCCGCTGGGTAGCCCTCTCCGGCGACCCCGAGGACATCGCCAGGACCGACGCCGCGATGAAGTCGCTCTTCCCCGAGAACGCGCATCTGCACCGCTGGCTCGACATGGCGGCCGAGCGCATCGCCTTCCAGGGCCTGCCGGCGCGGATTTGCTGGATCGGCCTCGGCGACCGACACCGCGCCGGGCTGATGTTCAACGAGATGGTGGCCTCGGGCGAGCTCAAGGCCCCGATCGTCATCGGCCGCGACCACCTCGATTCCGGATCCGTCGCCTCGCCCAATCGCGAGACCGAAGCGATGAAGGACGGCTCGGACGCGGTCTCCGACTGGCCGCTCCTGAACGCGCTTGTCAACTGCGCCTCCGGGGCGACCTGGGTATCGCTCCACCACGGCGGCGGCGTCGGCATAGGCTTCTCCCAGCACGCCGGCATGGTGATCGTGGCCGACGGCACGGAGGAGGCCGCGCGCCGGCTTGAACGCGTGCTCTGGAACGACCCCGCCTCGGGCGTCTGGCGCCACGCCGACGCCGGCTACGACGAGGCGATCGCCTGCGCCAGGGAGCACGGGCTGCGCCTGCCGGCGCTCTTCGGGGCCTGACCGGCTCTGGGAGGCGGGTGCGCGAGCCTTCGGCCTGAAGACGTGAGAAGGCCTGGCCCCGAAAGCGCGGTCGCCCGCTTCGAGCCTGATGCAAGCGACATGGGTCTGTCTGGAGCAGACCTCCTGCGAAATGCGTTTGACAGGGCGATGAAAGGGTGACGACCCTGTCGGGACGCAGCGATATCGGTCGCCCTTTCGAGGTCATCGGCATGGAAAAGCCCGCAAGCAGAGATGTGGATATCGCGTGGCTGGTACGCACGATTGAACTTGCCGAACTTTCGGTGAAGGAAGGCAATCATCCTTTCGCCGCGGTCCTGGTCTCGGCTGGAGGGCAGGTCCTTGCAGAGGCGATGAATACGCATTCCGTCGATGGCGGACCGGGTCACGCCGAGGCGAACCTGGCGCGCGATGCGGCGCGGCGTTTCGATATTGCAACGTTGCGCGGGGCGACCCTCTATACCTCGGTCGAGCCCTGCACGATGTGTGCGGGGACGATCTACTGGGCCGAGATCGGCGCGGCGGTGTTCGGGATGACCGAACGGCGGCTGGCCGAATTGACCGGGGACAGCAAGGAGAACCCGACGCAGGACCTCTCCTGCAGGACCGTCTTCGCAGCGGGGCAGCGTCCCGTCGAAGTGCGCGGCCCGTTTGCCGAGCTTGAAGAACGGATCGCTGCGCCGCACCGGACTTTCTGGAAGAGCCAGTCCTGAAGGCGACTGCGGCTCCGTCACACGTCCTCCCGCATCGCCGAATGGCTGAAGTGTCCCGCAAGGCGGACACGAACGATACCGGCCGTCGCATTTCAAGGGACGGCGCCCGGTGGATCGGTCTGCCGGACGCCGGCCGGCCTCGCCCGAGGCGATGTGGCTCTCCGCCTCACCGCCATCCACCACCGCCGGGTCGGGCAGGCCCCAATACGCGGTCCTCTTGCGCCCGGGCCAGATCGGGCAGACCTCGCCGGCCGCGTCGTCGCAGACGGTGATGTCGAAATGCGTCTCCCGCGCCTCGTCAGCCGCGACCTCATCCCGTCTCTTCAGCCGGGCGAAGGCCGTGTCGCGCCGATGGTTTTCCAGGATCCGCAGCGCCATCGGGTGCAGACCCCTTCGGATGTGTCCAGGCCGAGAAGGCACGGAGCCGCCCTTCGCCGTCGCGGTTCAGGATCGAGCGGACGGAGCTCCCAGTGCAAAGAAAGCAAACGTTCGTTGGCTGGCTCATGGGGTCCATCAAATGGCGCAGGCGCTCTCTTCGATCAGCGGCCGGCAGACCTGAGGCCGGCCGACGCAGCAATCCTCGGTGGGGATGCCGGGAAGCACCGCAAGATTGGCCGGCATCGT
>JBFKAV010000096.1:0-14267 GCA_041621405.1 Paracoccaceae bacterium | reverse complement strand
ATCGGCGCCGGCCTGGTCTTCGGCGAGGCCTTCACAGGCCTGCTGTGGCTCGGCCTCGCGGGCCTGCTCGCCGGTATCTTCGGGCTCTCGGCCTACAATCTCGTCTTCACCAGGGTGGACCGCGAGACCCTGGGGTCCGCGCTCGCGCTCGCCGTCGCCACCGGCGGCTTCGTCGCGCTCTACACCACCTACGACGCCTGGGGCATCCGCGCCACCGCCGACCCCTTCACGTTCTTCGCCTGGTTCTTCTTCCTCGACGGCTGGTTCATCCCCGCCGTCACCTTCCGCCGCTGGCGGCGGCTTCCCTCCGCCGAGACCCTGCCGCTACTCCGCCGCGGCCTCTTCGGCGCGATCGTCGCCGATTTCAGCTTCGGCGGGATCATGCTGGCCACGAGGCTCGACAACGTCTGCGAGGCCGCGGTCTTGCGCGAAACCTCTACCGTCTTCGCCGCGCTGATCGGCTGGCTCATTCTCGGCGAGCGCGTCGGCCCCCGCCGACTCGTGCTGATGGCATTGATCGCGACCGGAGCCGTGGTAGTAGAGGTCGGAGGCTAGGAGGACAGATGCAGCCCAAAGCGATCAACCCCGTGCTGAAGTTCGCGCTCGAGTTCGGCCCGGCGCTCGCCTTCTTCGCCGCCTACATGTGGCTGAAGGACGAGACCTTCACTCTCGGCGGCACCGACTACTCAGGCTTCATCGTCGTCACCGCGGCCTTCGTGCCCTTGCTCCTCGGCTCGATCTTCGCGCTCTGGAAGCTCTCGGGGCGGGTCAGCCGGATGCAGGTGGTGACGGCGGTTCTGGTCATCTTCTTCGGCGGGCTCACCGTCTGGTTCAACAACGAGCAGTTCTTCAAGATGAAGACCACGGTCGTTTACGGGCTCTTCGCGCTGATCCTGTTCACCGGGCTCGCGCTTCGCCGCTCTTGGCTCGAGTACGTGATGGGCGAGATCCTGCCCATGCGCCGCGAGGGCTGGATGATCCTGACCCGCCGCCTGGCCTCGGCGTTCTGCTTCCTCGCCGTCGGCAACGAGATCGTGTGGCGCACCATGTCCACCGAGACCTGGGTCAAGGTCGAGACCTTCGGCTTCCCGCTGGCGCTTTTCCTCTTCCTCTGGTCGCAGATCATTGCCCTGCAGCCCTACGTCATCGAGGACAAGACCGAAGAGGCCGAGTGACGGACGAATCGGCGAAAGGCCCGCGCGCCGCCCCGGCTGGGCGCACCCTTGATCCCTCGCCAGAAGAATCGCCCGCGGCGCCGTTCAGGGCGCGCGCTTGAAGAGGATCTCGCGCGCCGCGGCATCGGTCTGTACGCCCGAACGCAATTCGCCCGCCAGCGCCCGCCCGCGCCGCACCGCCGGCCTTTCGCCGAGTTCGTCGAACCAGCGCTTGACCTGCGGCGTCTCTTCCAGCACCCGCTCCTGGCGCTCAAAACGCGAAATCCACGGCCAGATCGCCATGTCGGCGATCGAGTAGAAATCCCCGGCGGCGTAGCGGTTCGCCGCGAGCCGGCGGTCGAGCACGCCGTAGAGACGCGCGATTTCGGCGCGGTAACGCTCCTTGGCATAGGGCACCTCCAGCGGCGGGTCGAACCGCGGCGCGTAATAGAGGAAATGGTGCGCCTGGCCCGCCATCGGCCCAAGGCCGCCCATCTGCCACATCAGCCATTCCTCGACCGCCACCCGCTGGCGCTCGGCCTCGCCGTAGAACCTGCCCGTCT
The DNA here is from genome assembly GCA_041621405.1 of Paracoccaceae bacterium. Classification (GTDB taxonomy): domain Bacteria; phylum Pseudomonadota; class Alphaproteobacteria; order Rhodobacterales; family Rhodobacteraceae; genus JBFKAV01. Next base: position 12,550 of record JBFKAV010000096.1, on the reverse strand, counting down.
TGCGAGCCAGGTATTGCAGGATCGCCCCGGATTCGAAGACCGAGATTGGCTTGCCGTCCGGCCCTTCGGGATCGACGATCGCCGGCATCCTGTTGTTGGGCGAGATCTTCTCGAACTCCGGGTCGTATTGTTCTCCGGCGCTGAGGTTCACCGACCGCACCCGGTAGGCAAGCGCCATCTCTTCCAGCGCGATCGCCACCTTCCAGCCGTTGGGCGTTGGCCAGAAATAGAACTCGATCTCGGCAGCCATCCGGTTCCCCTCTCATGGCGAGGGTCCCACATTGGCCCAATCCTCCCCGAGGGCAAGGCTGCTCGCGGCTTCTTGACCTGAGCCCCTCCGGGGTCTATTCCCAGCCCCCGTGGCGATTTGTGCTTCCGGATTGCGGGCCACGTTAAACATGCCGCTAAAGAGGATGAGGGCTCGCCCCCGACCTCTTCCGGTCCGGGGGCTTTTCGTTGTCCGGGAGGGCGGCATGGACTGGAAAGCGCGGACGAAGGCGGTGCACGCAGGCTCCCGCCGCAGCCAGTACGGCGAAGTCTCCGAGGCGATCTTCCTGACCCAGGGCTTCGTCTACGACAGCGCCGAAGCGGCCGAGGCCCGCTTCGTCGAGGCCGGTCCCGACGAGTTCATCTACGCCCGCTATGGCAACCCCACAATCAGGATGTTCGAGGAGCGCATCGCCGCACTGGAGGGCACCGAGGACGCCTTCGCCGCCGCCTCCGGCATGGCCGCGGTGTCCGGCGCGCTCACCGCGATGCTGAAGGCGGGCGACCGCGTGGTCTCGTCCCGCGCGCTCTTCGGCTCCTGCCTCTACGTGCTCGAGGAGGTGCTCACCCGCTTCGGCGTGGAGGTCGTCTTCGTCGACGGCACGGACCTCGCCCAGTGGCAAGAGGCCCTGACCCCGGGCACCAGGGTGGTGTTCCTCGAAACGCTCTCCAATCCCACGCTCGAGTTGATCGACGTCCGCGAAGTGGCGAAGCTCGCCCATGCAGTCGGCGCGCTGGTCATCGTCGACAACGTCTTCGCCACCCCGGTCTTCTCCCGCGCCGTCGAGCAGGGGGCCGACGTCGTGGTCTACTCCACCACCAAGCACATCGACGGCCAGGGCCGGGTGCTCGGCGGCGTGATCCTGGGCAGCCGGCAGTTCATCCGCAAGACGGTCGAGCCCTACATGAAGCATACCGGCGGCTCGATGAGCCCGTTCCATGCCTGGCTGATGCTGAAGGGTCTGGAGACCCTCGACCTCCGGGTCCGCGCCCAATCGGATTCCGCGCTGAAGCTCTCCGGCGCGCTGGAGGTCCACGAGAAGCTCGCCCGGGTGATCTACCCGCACCTCGCCTCGCACCCGCAACACGCGCTCGCGAAGCGCGAGATGGAGGGGGGTGGCACGGTCCTGTCCTTCGAGGTCAGGGGCGGGCAGGCGGCCGCCTTCAGGTTCCTGAACGCGCTTGAAATCATTAAGATTTCCAACAACCTGGGCGACGCGAAGAGCATCATCACCCATCCCGCCACCACCACCCACCAGCGCCTGCCCGAGGCTCAGAAGAAGGCGCTGGGGATCACTCCCGGGCTGGTCCGCCTCTCGGTGGGCCTCGAGGATGCAGACGACCTTCTCGCCGATCTCACCCGGGCGCTCGCGGCCGCCTGATGCCGCGACCCTTCCTGATCCTCCAGCTCCGCCCCGAAGACGAGGCGTCCGAAAACGAGTTCGAGGCCTTCCTCGCCAAGGCCGGGCTCGCCGAGCCCGAAACCCGCCGGATCCGGCTCGACCAGGTGCGGCTGCCGGCGCTCGATCTCGACGACTACGCCGGCATCATCGTCGGTGGCGGCCCCGGCTGCGTCTCCGACCCGCCGGAGAAGAAGCACCCGGTCGAGGCCCGGATCGAGGCCGACATGCTTGCGCTGATGCCCGAGATCACCGCCCGCGACTTCCCCTTTCTCGGCTGCTGCTACGGCATCGGCATCCTTGCCCACCACCTCGGCGCCGAGGTCTCCAAGCGCCGCTACGGCGAACCGGTGGGCGGCGTCGACTGCACGCTCACCGAGGCGGGCCGGCTCGACCCGCTGCTTGAGGGACTGCCGCAGAGCTTCCGCGTGCTCGTCGGCCACAAGGAGGCAGTGCAGGTGCTGCCGCCGGCCTGCACCCATCTTCTCGCCTCGCTGCCCTGCCCGTTCCAGATGATCCGGCACGGGCAGCACGTCTACGCCATCCAGTTCCACCCCGAGGCCGACGCCGAGGTCTTCGCCACCCGGATCCGGATCTACAGATCCTACGGCTACTTCCCGCCGGAGGAGGCGACAGCGCTCACCGACGCGGTCCGCCGCGAGACCGTCACCGCACCCGAGCGGATCCTGGAGAACTTCGTCGCGCGCTACCGCTGACGACCGGCCGGGATCGGCCGCGTCACCCGAAGATCGTGCCAGAGACCAAGGGGCCGTTGCCTCGCGCCGGGCGTCGTTGACCGCACTCAATGCGGACGCGGCGGATTGGCACCATCGTTCGTTGTGGTTCAGGCCGAAGGAGGATCGAATGGCAAAGGGTGGAAGGGTCATCTGGAACGAGCTTGTCACGACCAACCGGGAGGCGTGCGGGGAGTTCCTCGCCAGCCTGTTCGGCTGGAGCAGGAAGGAAGTCGATATGGGGTCGATGGGGACCTACACGCTGTTTCAGGCCGATGGACAGGACGTGGCCGGAATGATGAATCCCCTCACGGAGTTCTCCAGGAACCGTCCGCCGTTCTGGTCGCTCTACGTCGAGGTCGACGACGTGGACGCCTGTGCAGAGAGGGCCGAGGCGCTTGGAGGCGCAAGGATCGCAGAACCTGAGGACATCCCGGATGTCGGCCGTGTCTGCATGGTCACCGATCCCGAGGGCACGCCGATCTGCATGATGAAGCCACTTCCGCCCGCCTGAGGCAGGTACTTAGGGTAACCGGGCGCGCGCCAGTGCCGGGCAGGCCGGCGCGGCCCACAACCTGTCACCGCAATCCCGTTCAGACGCCGCGCAGCAAGCCGGTTGCCCGCAAAGCGGCCCGCGAGGAGTTCGCTGCAAGTGATCCGCCTTGGCACGTCCCGCGTAAAAGCTAACGGTTGTGACTACCTATCGCGGGCGCCCGCCGCCCCGGGTTTCGGACAGCAAAGGGGCCCCGATGAACATCCAGTCCACAGATTTCGTGCGCGAGCCCACCCGAGAGGAGGCGGCCCGCGCGCTCGAGCTGCTCCGGACCTGGGCGAAAGGCGCCTCCGAGGCCGAGCTCGGCACGCTCGACCCGGCGCTCGGCCGGCTGGTTCCCGGCCGCCCGGTGCCGGACTACCCGGCGCTCGCCCGCGCCTATCCCGGCGACTTCGAGGCCACCCCCACCTATCGTGCCACGCTGCCGGATCTGCAGAACGGCCCCGAAAGCCTGATCAAGGGCGCGCGGCGCCGGATCCAGCACGTCGGCATCTCGAACTTCCGCCTGCCGAGCCGCTACCACACGCGCGCCGGCGGCGAACTGACGCTCGAGACCTCGGTTACCGGCACCGTCTCGCTCGAGGCCGGCCAGAAGGGCATCAACATGAGCCGGATCATGCGATCGTTCTACCGCCACGCCGAACGGACATTCGGCTTCGGCACAATCGAGGCCGCGCTCGACGACTACAAGGCCGACCTCGGCGCCATGGACGCCCGGATCCAGCTGCGCTTCTCGTTCCCAATGAAAGCCGGATCGCTGCGCTCCGGGCTCGAGGGCTGGCAGTACTACGACGTCGCTTTCGAACTGATCGAGAGCGGCGGCACACGCAAGAGAATCGTACATTTCGACTACGTCTACTCCTCAACTTGCCCGTGTTCGCTTGAACTTTCCGAACATGCGCGCCAGACCCGCGGCCAGCTCGCCACGCCCCATTCGCAGCGCTCGGTGGCGCGGATCTCCGTCGAGCTTCTGGCCGGCGAACGCCTTTGGGTCGAAGATCTTGTCGAGCTCTGCCGCGCCGCGGTGCCGACCGAGACCCAGGTGATGGTCAAGCGCGAGGACGAGCAGGCGTTCGCCGAGCTCAATGCGGCCAACCCGATCTTCGTCGAGGACGCCGCCCGGCTCTTCGCCGAGCGGCTGATGGCCGAGCCGTGGGTGGGCGACTTCCGCATCGTCGCGAGCCACCAGGAGTCGCTCCACAGCCACGACGCTGTCAGCCTGATCACCGAGGGCGAGACCTTCGCGCAAGCGAGCCTCGACCCCCGCCTCTTCGCCAGCCTCCATCACGCCGGCTGACCCGCGCCGCTTGACACCCGCCCGGGCCCCGGCCAAGCCTCGGCCATGCCGGATCTGCGCCCCGTCGGATATGTCATCGGCCTCCTCGTCGCGGCGCTGGGCGCTTCGATGGTGGTGCCGCTTCTGACCGACCTGGCCTACGGCAACGGCCACTGGCCGGTGTTCCTCGAAAGCGCGGTCATCACCGCGCTCATCGGCGGGCTGATGGCGCTGGCCTCGGCCAGCGGTGTCACCGCGCGGCTCTCGCTGCAGCAGACGTTCCTGCTCACCACCGGCGTCTGGGCGGTGCTGCCGGTCTTCGGCGCGATCCCCTTCGTCTTCGGCGCCACTGACGCCCGCATCGTCGATGCCTATTTCGAGGCGATGTCGGGGCTCACCACCACCGGCTCCACCGTCCTCTCCGGCCTCGACACGCTGCCCCAGGGCCTCCTGCTCTGGCGCTCGATGCTGCAATGGTTCGGAGGCATCGGCATCATCGTCGTGGCCATGGTATTCCTGCCCGAGCTCAGGATCGGCGGCATGCAGGTGTTCCGCTCGGAAGGCTTCGACACCATGGGCAAGATCCTGCCCCGCGCCGCCGAGATCGCGGGCCGGATCTCGGCGATCTATGTCGTCCTCACGGCGGCCTCTGCGCTGACCTACATCATGGTAGGCATGGGCGCCTTCGATGCGGTCAACCACGCCTTCACCACCATCGCGACCGGCGGCTTTTCCACCCGCGACGCCTCGTTCGCCGCGTTTCAGGGCGCGCCGGAATACGTGGCCTCGGTGTTCATGGTGCTGGCGAGCCTGCCCTTCGTCCGCTTCGTCCAGCTTTCGGCCGGCTCCGCCCAGCCGCTCTTCCGCGACAGCCAGGTTCGCGTCTTCCTCGCCATCGTCGCCGTCGTCACGCTGACAATGGCGCTCTTCCGCGTCGCGTTTCGGGGCGATGAGGCCGAACACGCCTTCCGCGAGGGGGTGTTCAACGTCGCCTCGATTGTCACCGGCACCGGCTACGCCTCCACCGACTACCAGTCCTGGGGCCATTTCCCGGTGGTGGCCTTCTTCTTCCTCGGCCTGATCGGCGGCTGCGCGGGGTCCACAACCTGCTCGGTGAAGGTGTTCCGCTACCAGATCCTGTTCTCGGCGATCATCGCCCAGATCCGCCGCATCCACTCGCCGCACGGCATCTTCACCACCCGCTTCGAGGGCCGCCCGGTCAGTACCGAGGTGCTGTCCTCGGTGATGTCCTTCCTTGTGATCTTCGTGGTCTCGATCGGCGTGACCTCGGTGGCTCTCGGCATGACCGGGCTCGATTTCGTCACGTCGCTTTCCGGCGCTGCCACGGCGATCGCCAATATCGGCCCGGGGCTCGGCGAGATCATCGGTCCGGTGGGCAACTTCGCGTCGCTGAACGACACCGCGAAGTGGATCCTGTCCGTCGGAATGCTGGTCGGGCGGCTCGAGCTCGTCGTCGTCTACGCGATGTTCACGATCGGGTTCTGGAGGGTCTGATGGCCTCACGTCCGCTCGGCGCGCAGATCTCGCAGATGCTGAAGGAGAGGGGGGTCGAGGTCGTCTTCGGCATCCCCGGCGTCCACAACCAGGAGCTCTACCGGGGCCTCGCCGAGTCGGGGCTGAGGCACGTGCTGCCCCGCCACGAGCAGGGCGCGGGCTTCATGGCCGACGGCTACGCCCGGGCCACCGGCAAGCCCGGCGTCGCCTACCTGATCACCGGCCCGGGGTTGCTCAACGCGCTCACGCCGCTCGGCCAGGCGCAGTCCGATTCGGTGCCGGTCCTCGCAATCGCCTCCTGCCTCGAGCGCGCCGATCTTGGCATGGGGCGTGCTCGCCTGCACGCGGCGAAGGACCAGGAAGCCGCCGCCGCCGGCGTCTGCGGCTGGAGCCTGACCGCGCCCGACGCCGCCGGTGCCTATGCGCTGGTCGACCGCGCCTTCACGGATTTCGCCGCTGGCCGCCCCGGCGCCCGCGCTGTCAACCTGCCGATCGACCTTATCACCGAGGTCGCCCCCGAGGCGCCACCGCCGCCCGCCCGTCCAGCCCGGCCGCTGGCGGGGCCGGACGCGCTCGCCCACGCGGCGCATCTCCTGGCCCAGGCGCGGCGGCCGCTGTTCCTGTTCGGCGGCGGCGCCCGCGAGGGCTGGGAGGCGGCCCGCGCGCTCCTCGCCCGGATCGGGGGCGCGAGCTTCACAAGCTATGCCGGGCGGGGAATCACCGCCCCGGGCGATCCGCTGGCCTTCGGCAGCTACCTCGCCCGGCCCGGCAGCGCCGAGGTCTTCGCCTCGGCCGATCTCGTCCTCGCCGTCGGTACCGAGATCTCCGAGGTCGATCTCTGGCGCCGCGATCTCGGCCACCGCTGCCCGCTGATCCGGGTCGACATCGACCCCCGCGCGCTCGCCGAGCCCGCCGCCGCGCTGCCGGTTTTGGGCGACGCGCCCGCCGTTCTCGCCGCGCTGGCCGAGGCCGTGGCGCCGCAGCCTTCGGGCTGGACGGCGGCGGAGGTGGCCGCTGCCCGCGCCCGCTGGCGCGCCGAAGTCGACGCCGAGCGTCCCGGAATCGTGCCGGTGGCCGAGGCGCTGTCGGGGATCCTGCCCGCCGAGACGATGGTGTTCTCCGACATGACCCAGTTCGCCTATTCGGCGAAAGAGGTGGTGGACATGCCGGCCCCCGGCCTCTGGCACCATCCCTTCGGCTTCGGCACGCTCGGCTACGCGCTACCCGCCGCCATCGGCGGCAAGGTCGGGCGGCCGGGGGCGCCGGTCGTCGCCATCGCCGGGGATTACGGGCTGCAGTACACGCTCCCCGAGCTCGCCACGGCCGTCGAGCTCGGCCTGCCGCTGCCGGTGCTCATATGGGACAACGGCAAGCTCAAGGAGATCGAGGAGAGCATGGAGCGGGCCCAGATCGCGCCCGCCGCGGTGACGATCCGCAACCCCGACTTTGCCGCGCTGGCCCGCGCCTACGGCGCGTTCTTCGCCGCGCCCGCGAGCCTCGGCGAGCTGGAGGGCGCCGTCCTCGAGGCGTTCGCCGCGCGCGGGCCGACGCTGATACGGATGACGCCGGGGCTGGGCTGACGCCTTCCCCTGCCGGCCCGCTCGCGGTCCCGCCCGTGCCCTCCCCGGGGGGTCGGTCACGGTCCCCTGTTGCGCCCTACTCCGTCCGAATGCGGTGTGAAAAGACCCCGCGAAACCCTTTCGTTCCGGTTAACGCAATTCTGAAAGTCCATTAATTACAGTTGGATAGGTGGGGCTTTCACTGTGAAAGCCGCCCCCTTTTCACACGCTTAGCCCTCGATCTCGTAGGGCAGGAGCCCCCTCCGGTCGGGGTCGATCCTGAGCCTTCGCTCCAGTGGCGGGACCGACCTCTGGTGGCAGTCCGTCCGCTCGCAAATCCGGCACGAGATCCCGATCGGCTCGAATCCCCGGTCGAGGTCGAGATCGTCGGCATAGACCAGTTCCCGGGCGTGCTTCACCTCGCAGCCGAGCCCGATCGCGAAGCGCCGGACCGGAGCGCCCCAGGCCCCTCCCGGCTTGCTGACCTCCCGGGCGAGGCAGAGGTACCGCACCCCGTCCGGCGTCTCGGCGAGCTGCCGAAGGAACCGACCCGGCGTCTCGAAAGCGCGGTGGACGTTCCAGAGCGGGCAGGCGCCGCCGAAGCGGGCGAACTGCAGCCGGGTCGCCGAGTGCCGTTTCGTGATCGTCCCCGCCTGGTCGACCCGGACGAAGAAGAACGGCACCCCCTTGGCGCCGGGCCGCTGCAGGGTGGAGAGCCGGTGCGCGACCTGCTCGATCGAGGCGCTGAACACGTCGGCCAGCCGCTCCAGGTCGTGCCGCGTGTCCCGCGCCGCTTCGAGGAACGCCCGGTAGGGCAGGAGGGCGGCGCCGGCGAAATAGTTGGCGAGCCCGATCTTGGCGATGCCCCGCGCGGTGTCGGACTGGAACCGGGCGAGGTCGAGCGTCGCCTCCAGCAGGTCTTCCTGGGTGAGGAGTGCGACCTGGTGCAGGAGCTGGAACACGCGGGTGGCCGGCGCCGCCCGCGACGACAGGATGACGCGGGCCCCCTCCCGGTCGAGCGCCCGCAGCGGCGCCTCGTCGGCGAGCGCGACCTCGAGCCCGGCGCGGTCCAGCGCGGCGACCGCGAGCGGCACCGGATCGCCTCGTTCGCCGTCCGGGCAGGCGAAGCGCTCGGCAGCGCGGTCGACCGCGTCGAGGTAGTTGTCGCAGTAGTGGAAGAAGTCGCGCACTTCCTCCCAGGGCGAGGGCTGCAGCATCGCATCCTCCCGCCCCAGCGCCTCGTCGAGCGAAGCCAGCCGCTCGTGGGTCTGGCGGTAGGCGCGGTGCAGGTCGATGACGGCCCGGGCGAGGGCAGGGGCGTTCGAGGCGGCCAGCCGCAGGTCGGCCAGCGGCGGCGGCGCCGGAAGCGCGGGGTCGGAGAGCGCCTCGCGGAGATCGCTGACCAGCCGCTCGGCGTCACCGGTGGAGAGCTCGGTCACGTCGAAGCCGAACTCCTGGGCCAGCGCCAGCACCACGCCCGCAGAGACCGGGCGGTGATTGTTCTCCATCTGGTTCAGATAGGGCAGCGAGACGCCAAGCTTCTCGGCGAAGGCCTTCTGGGTGAGCCCGAGCCGGGTCCGCGTCTCGCGCAGCTTGACGCCGGCGTAGAGTTTCTGCGTGGCCATCGACGCCCCTGTATTTGCAGGTGCAAACTATCCTTTGCAAAGCGCCTCAGGCAATCCCGACGCTGCGTTCGCGATGGATCACGTAGAGGATCGTGACGACCGAGGCCACAGAGGTCGCGAGCATGAGGTAGATCAGGGGAAAGGCACCGGAGCTGGGGCCGAGCAGGGCGCCTGCCAGGGCCGAAAGCGCGGCGCCGCCGCCAATCATGATCGCGCCGCCGAGGCCCGAGGCGGAGCCGGCCAGGTGGGGTCGGACCGAGAGCATCCCCGCAGTGGCGTTCGGCAGCACCATGCCGTTGCCGAGGCCGAGAAAAGTGATGAAACCGAAGAACGCGGCCGGATGCTTCGCGCCCGCAAGTTCTACGGCAAGAAGCACCGAGAGCGCGGCGGAGGTGAGAAGGGTGCCCCAGAGGACCATGGAGTTGATTCCCAACCGCACCGAGTAGCGGCCCGCAAGGAAGTTTCCGGCCGCATATCCGAGCGCCGGCGCGCCGAAGTAGAAGCCAAGCGCGGCCGGAGAGAGGCCAAAGACCTCGGAGCCTACGTAGGGCGCGCCACCGAGATAGGCGAAGAAGGCGCCCGAGGCGAAGGCGGCGGTGGCGCAGTAGCCCCAGAAGCGGCGGGCAGATAGCAGTTCGGGATATTGCCGGAACTGCTCGGCGAAGCTTGCGGAGCGGTGGTCGGCGGTCTCGCCCAGGTCGGCCCAGGCGAGCCAGAGCGCGAGGATCCCGCAGACCAGGAGCAGGACGAAGCTCGCGTGCCAGCTGAAGATCTCCTCCAGCGCGCCGCCGATCATCGGACCCACCATCGGCACGATCGCCATGCCCATGGTGACATAGCCGATCATCGAAGCGGCTTCCTCCTGGGGCACCATGTCGCGCACGACGGCGCGGCTCAGGACCAAGCCAGCGACGATTACCGCCTGCAGCGCGCGAAAGCCGAGGAAGATCTCGACGTTGGGCGCAATAAGAGTGCCGACGGTTGCGAATAGGAAGACGACGATCGATCCCAGCATCACCGGGCGGCGGCCGAAGCGGTCTGAGATAGGGCCGATGAAAACCTGCAGCACCGCGTTCATCCCGAGGTAGAGCGCGACCGAAAGCTGGATCAGGCGGTACTCGGCTCCGAAATACTCGGCCATCACCGGCAGCGATGGCAGGAAGATGTTCATCGACAGCGCGCCGAGCCCGGCCATCAGCACGAGCGTGACGATATGCGGCGGCGTGGAGCGGTCGAGAAAACGGACGATTGGGCGCGGACTCATGGACCGGACCTAGCTCCGGGCCCCCGCCTTGTCCATGCGCGGCATCGCATTGTTCCGCCGGAACGCGTTCACCACTTCTGGAAAACGAAGAATGCTCCGGCGGCGATGAAGGCGAAGCCTACCAGATGGTTCCACGCGATCGGCTCGCGCAGGTAGAGCACCGAGAAGCCGGCGAAGATGGTCAGCGTGATCACTTCCTGAATGGTCTTCAGCTCGGCCGCCGAGAAATGCCCGTGGCCGATGCGGTTGGCAGGCACCTGCAGGAGGTATTCGAAGAAGGCGATGCCCCAGCTGACCAGGATGACCGTCAGAAGCGCGGTCGACTTGAACTTGAGGTGACCGTACCAGGCGAAGGTCATGAACAGGTTCGAGGCCAGGAGCAGGCCGATGGTGAGAACGGGAACCGGAAAGCTGGGCATTGGCCGACTCGTAATGGCGTTGGCGGGCCGTATACTCGCAACGACAGGCAACGCGCTAGCGGCGTGAATTTGCGAGTTGGCAATTTGCGCAAGACACTCTGCTAATACATTGCAAACTTGCCGTTCCGCGCTTTGCCGCGGCGCGGCCACCAAGTAGGGTTGCCGAAAGGGAGGGTTGGCCATGAAGGACATTCTCGAGGAACTTGAGGCGCGACGCGTGCGGGCGCGCCAGGGTGGCGGAGAGAAGCGGATCGCGGCGCAGCACGGCAAGGGCAAGCTCACCGCGCGGGAGCGGATCGAGCTTCTCCTCGACGAGGGCTCCTTCGAGGAGTTCGACACGTTCGTCGCCCACCGCTGCACCGAGTTCGGGATTGGCGCGGAACGGCCTTCGGGCGACGGCGTCGTCACCGGCTGGGGCACGATCAACGGCCGCATGGTCTACGTCTTCTCGCAGGACTTCACGGTATTCGGCGGCTCGCTGTCCGAGACCCATGCCCAGAAGATTTGCAAGATCATGGACATGGCGGTGCAGAACGGCGCGCCCGTGATCGGGCTGAACGATTCGGGCGGGGCGCGGATCCAGGAAGGCGTCGCCTCGCTTGCCGGCTACGCCGAGGTGTTCCAGCGCAACATCATGGCCTCGGGCGTGGTGCCCCAGCTCAGCTTGATCATGGGACCCTGCGCCGGCGGCGCGGTCTATTCCCCGGCGATGACCGACTTCATCTTCATGGTGCGCGACACGTCCTACATGTTCGTCACCGGGCCCGACGTGGTGAAGACGGTCACCAACGAGCAGGTCAGCGCCGAGGAACTGGGCGGGGCCTCGACCCATACCCGCAAGAGCTCGGTCGCCGACGGCGCCTTCGAGAACGATATCGAGGCGTTGGCCGAAGTGCGGCGTCTGTTCGACTTCCTGCCCCTGAACAACCGTGACAGGGCGCCAGTAAGACCGTTCTTCGACGATCCAGGCCGCGTGGAGGAGAGCCTCGACACCCTCGTGCCCGACAATCCGAACACGCCCTATGACATGAAGGAGCTGATTCAGAAAGTCGCGGACGAGGGCGATTTTTTCGAGATCCAGGCCGATTTCGCCAAGAACATCGTCACCGGTTTCGTTCGGCTCGAAGGCGCGACCGTGGGCGTGGTCGCGAATCAGCCGCTGGTGCTGGCCGGCTGCCTCGACATCGATTCGTCGCGCAAGGCGGCGCGATTCGTCCGCTTCTGCGACGCCTTCGAGATTCCGATCCTCACCTTCGTCGATGTGCCGGGCTTTCTGCCCGGCACGAGCCAGGAATACGGCGGCGTCATCAAGCACGGGGCAAAGCTCCTCTTCGCATATGGCGAGGCGACCGTGCCGAAGGTCACGGTAATCACCCGCAAGGCCTATGGTGGGGCCTATGACGTCATGGCCTCGAAGCACCTCCGGGGCGACTTCAACTATGCCTGGCCCACGGCCGAGATCGCGGTCATGGGGGCGAAGGGTGCGGTCGAGATTCTCTACCGTGCCGAGCTGGGCGACCGGGAGAAGATCGCGGCGCGGACCAAGGACTACGAGGGCCGGTTCGCCAACCCCTTCGTCGCCGCCGAGCGAGGGTTCATCGACGAGGTGATCATGCCGCATTCGACCCGTCTCCGGGTCGCCCGGGCGTTCGCCAGCCTGCGCGGCAAGAGGCTTCAGAACCCATGGAAAAAGCACGACAATATCCCGCTATGATCCGCCTTGCAGCCCTCCTTCTCGCCGCCGGACCTGCCTCGGCCGAGCCGGTGCTGCCCTCGGGCCTCGCGGTCACGGTGCACGACGTGCTGGTGGAGTCGCAGCCCGGCGACGAGACCTGGCTCGTCCTGCGCTACCTGGCTCCGGAGATCGCGGGCGGAGCAGTCGGCTACGCCGACGTGGCAGCCGACCTCGACCACCTCTGCGCGTCCGAAGGGCTCGCT
>JBFKAV010000095.1:0-14343 GCA_041621405.1 Paracoccaceae bacterium | reverse complement strand
TGCCACGACCTCGGCGCGACTTGGGCGCGGGCCGAGGTGAAGAAGCGGATCGCGCGGCTGGAGCAGGCGATGGCCACCGCCGGAACCGAGCAGGCGCTGGTCGGCGCGGGCGAGCTCGCTGACCTCAGGGCACTGCTCGCGCTCCTGCAGAAGCCGGTCGACGAGGCGGCCTACGTGGCCTACCTGACGGAGGAGCGGGGCGGGGCCAGGCTGGTGGCGGACGTGACGCCAGGCTATTCGCTCCTGTCCGCCGAGAGGCTCGGGCAGATGGCCGGGCTGCTGCCCGACGTGCGGTTCCTCTATATCCTGCGCGACCCGATCGAGCGGCTGTGGAGCCATGTGCGCATGATGGCGCGCCGTCGCGGCGAAGGTACAGTCGGCAAGGCGCGGGCGGCGCGGATCCTGGACGGCGTGATCGCCGGGCGCGAGACGGCGATCGCGGTGCGCTCGGACTATCGCGGCGGGCTCGAGCGGCTGCGCGAGGCGGTCGAGCCCGGCCGGCTGATGGTCGCCTTCTTCGAGGAGCTCTTCACCCATCCGGGAATCGGCGCGCTCTGCGGCTTCCTCGGGATCGCCGAGCGGCCGGCCGATCTAAGCCGGCGGGTGCATCAGGGCATGGCGCTGGCGATGGAGCCGTCGCAGCTTCAGGCGGCGCGCGACTGGCTAAGGCCGCAATACGACTACGTGGAACGGACGATGGGCCGGCTGCCGCAGGCGTGGCAGTGGGCCTTGACGGAGGTGTGAGACGATGGATGGCGGCAAAGAAGACGCCTTGACCGGCGAACAGCGGATCCGCAACTTCAACATCAACTTCGGCCCGCAACACCCTGCGGCCCATGGAGTTTTGCGACTCGTGCTCGAGCTCGACGGCGAGATCGTGGAGCGCTGCGACCCGCATATTGGGCTCTTGCACCGCGGCACCGAGAAGCTGATGGAGAGCCGCACCTACCTGCAGAACCTGCCTTATCTCGACCGGCTCGACTACGTTGCGCCGATGAACCAGGAGCATGCCTGGTGCCTGGCGATCGAGCGGCTGACCGGAACCGAGGTGCCGCGCCGCGCCTCGCTGATCCGGGTGCTCTATTCCGAGATCGGGCGCGTTCTGAATCACCTCCTCAACGTCACCACGCAGGCAATGGACGTGGGCGCGCTCACCCCGCCGCTCTGGGGCTTCGAGGAGCGCGAGAAGCTGATGGTGTTCTACGAGCGCGCCTGCGGGGCGCGGCTCCATGCGGCCTATTTCCGCCCCGGCGGCGTGCACCAGGACCTGCCGCCCGAGCTCGTCGAGGACATCGACGCCTGGGCCGAGGCATTCCCGAAGGTCCTGGACGACATCGACGGGCTTCTGACCGAGAACCGCATCTTCAAGCAGAGGAACGCCGACATCGGCGTGGTGACCGAGGAGGACATCCAGCGCTGGGGCTTCTCGGGCGTGATGGTGCGCGGCTCCGGCCTCGCCTGGGACCTCCGCCGGGCGCAGCCCTACGAGTGCTACGACGAGTTCGAGTTCCGCGTGCCCGTGGGCAAGAACGGCGACTGCTACGACCGCTACCTCTGCCGCATGGCCGAGATGCGCGAATCGACCAATATCATCCGCCAGGCCTGCGAGAAGCTCCGCAACGAGCCTGGCGAGGTGCTCGCCCGCGGCAAGATCACGCCGCCGCCGAGGGCCGAGATGAAGACTTCGATGGAAGCCCTGATCCATCACTTCAAGCTCTACACCGAGGGCTTCAAGGTGCCGGCCGGCGAGGTCTATGCCGCGGTGGAGGCGCCGAAGGGCGAGTTCGGCGTCTACCTGGTGGCCGATGGCACGAACCGGCCTTACCGCGCCAAGCTCCGCGCGCCGGGCTTTCTGCACCTGCAGGCGATGGACTACGTTTCCCGCGGCCACATGCTGGCCGACGTGGCGGCGATCATCGGCACGATGGACGTGGTGTTCGGCGAGATCGACCGGTGATCTACAGCATGGGCGTGCCTGGGCTCTTCCTGCTCGGATTGAGCGGAAGCGCGCCACCAGCATCCCTGATCGCGGCCGTCGCGGCAAACCTGATGATGCCGGCACCGATCCCGGGAGCCTGGCTTCCCGCCGTGCTGACCCTTGATATCGGATGACAGGCCGATATTCGGCTATATCCGGGTCCGACGCAACGGATGTGAGTCGGCGCCGAATGGAACTCGGCGCCGCAGGAGACTGGAGAGACACATGATCCGAACCCTTATCCTTGCCACCGTCCTTGGCCTTCCGGCGCTGCCCGCGCTGGCCCAGGCGACCGACGAGCAGAAGCTGGCCCTGCGGGCGTCAATCGAGGCGAACGGCTGCCGCGTGACGGCGGACAACAACGCCATGATCCTCGAGGCCGCCGGCCTGGCCGAGGCCGACGCCGCGACGGTGGTGCAGGCGCTGCTCGAGGCTGGCGAGGCGCAGATCGAGAGCGGCGAACTCGTCCTCAAGACAGACGCCTGCCCCTGACGTGCGCCGACGGGCGTGTTATTGAATATCAGCAGCGCCTGGACCAATTCTCATATCAATGCGCGGGGACCCTTCCCGCCCCGCGCGATGAGGAGAGCATGACATGATCCGCACCCTTGCCCTTGCCGCCGCGCTGGTCGCCGCGGGGCTTCCCGTGCTAGCGCAAAGCGCCGAGCAGAAATCCGCGATGGTTGCGGCCATCGCCGCGGCCGGCTGCCGCGTGAACGCGTCGAACAACGCCGCCGTGCTGAGCGCGGCTGGTCTCAGCGAGGACCAGGCCGCCGCCGTGGTGCAAAGCCTGCTCGACACCGGCGAGGCTGCCGTCGAGGGCGGCGACCTGGTGTTGAAGACCGGCGGCTGCTGAGATCGCTACCCCAAGCCCTGCGCGATAGCGTCGCGCGGCGCTGCTTTGGCATGCGGGTTGGGCTTTCAGCCCGGCCTTCTCTGCGCTAAGAGGGCACTGCACGTTCGCGTCTCGCGCGCGGGCGCGCGGGTCCGGGCCGTGAGGCGCGGCCCCGAGAAGCGACAGACAAGGACGCCCCGATGCTTCGCCGCCTTCATCCCGAGCAGCCCGACAGCTTCGCCTTCGCGCCGGCCAATCTCGACTGGGCGAAGGCGCAGGTCACCAAGTATCCCGAGGGCCGGCAGGCGAGCGCGATCATCCCGCTTCTGTGGCGCGCGCAGGAGCAGGAGGGCTGGCTCAGCCGGCCGGCCATCGAATGCGTCGCCGACATGCTGGGGATGGCGCATATCCGGGCGCTGGAGGTGGCCACCTTCTACTTCATGTTCCAGCTCTCGCCTGTGGGCTCCGTGGCCCATGTCCAGATCTGCGGCACGACCTCGTGCATGATCTGCGGCGCCGAGGACCTGGTTGCGGTCTGCCGCGAGAAGATCGCGCCCAAGGCGCATCAGCTTTCGGCCGACGGCAAGTTCAGCTGGGAGGAGGTCGAGTGCCTCGGCGCCTGCGCCAATGCACCGATGGCGCAGATCGGCAAGGATTACTACGAGGACCTGACCGCGAAGCGGCTGGCCGAGATCCTCGACGAGCTGGCGGCGGGCGGCGTGCCGGTGCCCGGGCCGCAGAACGGGCGCTATGCCTCGGAGCCGAAGAAGGGGCTGACCAGCCTCAAGGACCACGCGGCCGGGCGGGCGGAGCACAACGCCTCGGTGGCGCGCGCGCTGGCGCTAGGCGACTCCGTAAAGCGGATCGACGGCAGCGAGGAGCCGCTGGTCACCCCATGGCTCGGGCGTCCGGCGAAAGCCAAGGGCAAGCCGGCGGCCGGGCCCAAGCCGGGCAAGGGCCACCCTGCGGACGCGACCGGCGTGACGGTGCAGGAGGCGCCGGCGAAATCCAAGGGCAGGCCCAAGGCGGCACCCGCAAAGCCGCAGGCGCTGGCGGCCGCCCGCGGCGGCAAGGCGGACGATTTGAAGCTGATCAAGGGCGTCGGGCCGAAACTCGAGAAGCTGTTGCATTCGCTGGGCTTCTTCCATTTCGACCAGATCGCGGCCTGGACCGAGGCCGAGCTTGCCTGGGTGGACGACAACCTGGAGGGCTTCAAAGGCCGTGCCAGCCGCGACGGCTGGATCGCCCAGGCGAAGATCCTCGCGGCGGGCGGCGAGACCGAGTTCTCGCGCCGGTCGAAGAAGTAATGTGACAAGGGCCGCCGCCAGGCCGGGCATAGCCGGCGGGCAGGGGCCGCAGAACGCAAACAGTGGGGGAACTGACCGATGATGTCGATGCTGGAAGGCCTTAAGGGCGAGAACTGCCCGCGCAACTGCTGGATCGCCGGCGGGGTCGTCGGGCTGGTGGTGCTGATCTTGGCGATGGTGCTGTTCGGCGCGTCGTTCCTTGCCGGGCTGTTCTTCGGGATCGTGCTGGGAGCCGGCGCGGCGATTTACCTGAACGCCAAGCTCTGCACCGGTGACGTGGCGCGCCTGCCGACCGAACGCGCCCATACCGAGGTTGCCCCGGCCCCGCCGCCGAAGCCGGCTCCGGCTGCCGCTCCGAAACCCGCTTCGGCTCCGACCGCCGCTCCGAAACCCGCGGCGGCACCTGCTGACGCGCCGAAACCCGCGCCGGCGCCAGCCGCCGCCAAGGCGGAGGCCCCGAAACCCGCCGCCCCGAGGCCGGCGGAAACGAAGCCCGCCGCGAAGCCGGCGGCGGCCGGTGCAGGCACCAAGCCCGCGACGCTCGGTGCGCCGCGCGCGGGCGGGCCCGACGATCTGAAGAGGATCAAGGGCATCGGCCCGAAGCTCGAGAAGCTCCTGAACGGCATGGGCTTCTACCACTTCGACCAGATCGCCGGTTGGAGCGAGGCCGAGGTGGCTTGGGTCGACGACAACCTCGAAGGGTTCAAGGGCCGCGTCAGCCGCGACCGCTGGATCGAGCAGGCGAAGACGCTGGCCGCGGGCGGCGAGACCGAGTTCTCGACCCGCGTCGGCAAGGGTGATGTCTACTGAGGGCGCGCATGGCCACCGGCCGCGATCTCTGGACCGCACGCCAGGCCCGTCTCGCCGCACTCATCATGGCGACGACGATGATCCTGTGGATGGCGGCGCAGTGGCTGGGCGGCAGGCTTGGGTTGCCCGGCCGCTGGGCGTTCCTCTTCGATTTCGCGGCGCTGGCGGCCTTCTTCTGGGCGCTGTTGGTGACGTATCAGATCTGGCGCAGGCGCCGGGACGAGTAGGACAGAGAGCATGCTGAAGGACCAGGACCGCATCTTCACCAACCTCTACGGCATGCACGAGCGCACGCTGGCCGGCGCTAAGGCCCGCGGGCACTGGGACGGGACGGCAGCGATCATCGCCAAGGGCCGGGACTGGATCATCGACGAGATGAAGTCGAGTGGCCTGCGCGGCCGCGGCGGCGCGGGCTTCCCGACCGGGCTGAAGTGGTCGTTCATGCCGAAGCAGTCGGACGGGCGGCCGCACTACCTCGTGGTCAACGCCGACGAATCCGAGCCCGGAACCTGCAAGGACCGCGAGATCATGCGGCACGATCCGCACACGCTGATCGAAGGCTGCCTGATCGCCGGCTTCGCGATGGGCGCGAACGTCGGCTACATCTACCTCCGCGGCGAATACATCCGCGAGCGCGAGGCGCTGCAGGCGGCGGTGGACGAGGCCTATGACGCGGGCCTCCTGGGCAAGAACGCCGCGAAGTCGGGCTTCGACTTCGACCTCTACCTGCACCACGGCGCCGGCGCCTATATCTGCGGCGAGGAGACGGCGCTGCTGGAGAGCCTCGAGGGCAAGAAGGGGATGCCGCGGATGAAGCCGCCGTTCCCGGCCGGCGCCGGGCTCTGGGGCTGCCCGACCACGGTGAACAACGTCGAATCGATCGCCGTGGCGCCGACGATCCTGCGCCGCGGCGGCTCGTGGTTCGCCTCCTTCGGGCGGCCGAACAACTCGGGGACGAAGGTCTACGCCATCTCGGGCCACGTCGAGAACCCCTGCGTTGTCGAAGACGAGATGTCGATCCCGCTGAAGGAGCTGCTGGAGAAGCATTGCGGCGGCGTGCGCGGCGGCTGGAAAAACCTCAAGGCGGTGATCCCGGGCGGCTCCTCGGTGCCGCTCCTGCCGGCCTCCATCTGCGACGAGGCGATCATGGATTTCGACTGGCTGAGGGAACAGCGCTCCGGCCTCGGCACCGCCGCCGTCATCGTGATGGACCGCTCGACGGACGTGATCAAGGCGATCTGGCGGCTTTCGGCCTTCTACAAGCACGAGAGCTGCGGCCAGTGCACGCCCTGCCGCGAGGGCACCGGCTGGATGATGCGGGTGATGGACCGGCTGGTCAGGGGCGAGGCGGAGCCCGAGGAGATCGACATGCTGCTCGACGTGTCGAAGCAGGTGGAAGGCCACACGATCTGCGCGCTCGGCGACGCCGCGGCCTGGCCGATCCAGGGACTGATCCGGCACTTCCGCGACGAGATCGAGGACCGGATCAAGGCGAAGCGGTCCGGCCGGATGACGGCAGTGGCGGCGGAGTGAACCCATGTGTCATGCATCCCTCGACCCGAAGTTCCTGGCGCGCGACATCGAGGCGCGGCTCGCGGCAGGCTCGGTGCGGATGGGCGCCGCGCGGGAGCCGGTCGCCGCCGGCCTTATCGGCGGCTGGGCGCGGGGCGTTTCGGTGCTGATCCGACGCGGGTTGCGCGCCTGGCCGGTTTCGGCCAATGGCACCGCGCGCAATGCGGACCCTTCCGGGGGCCGGGCGACGGCAGCGACGCGAGGAGGACTCTGAGATGGATCAGGTTGCCGCCTATTCGCACGCTATCGTTTCACTGGCTCTTTTCGCCATTGTGGCGCTCTTGCTGAATCCTTGGGCGGCGGTGGAGCGTGCCAAGGCAGGTCTCGTGCCGGGCCAGATGCCTGAACCCAACTATTCCAACCGCGGATACCGGATTGGCCGTGCGTATCAGAACACCGTGGAGATGACCGGCGTCTTCGCGGCTGCCATCGCGGTGGCGGTGATGGCGGGCGCGAGCCCGTTCTGGGTAAATCTCTTTGCGTCGCTGGTGCTGATCAGCCGGTTGGCCATGGTCTTCGTCCATTTCCAGGGCATCGGCAGACCCAACAACGGCGCACGAACGATCCTGTTCGTTTTCGGCTGGCTGATGATGCTGCTCATCGCGATCATGGCAGTTGGAGCGGCGTTTTGAGCGGACGGGCCGGATATCACCTTGCCCAGCTCAACGTCGCCCGGCTGGTCGCCGATACCGACGATCCGCGGGTGGCCGAGTTCATGGGCGCGCTCGACCGGGTGAACGGGCTCGGCAAGCGGATGCCGGGCTTCGTCTGGATCATGGAGGGCTCGGGCGAGCCCGGCACCGGCAATACCGAGGCGAAGATCGCCGGCGATCCGCGCTTCATCGCCAACCTGACGGTCTGGGAAAGCGTGGAGGCGCTGGAACAGTTTGTCTGGAACACCGTGCACAGGCAGTTCTACGAACGCCGGGCCGAATGGTTCGAGGTGCTGGGAAAGCAGCACTTCGCAATGTGGTGGGTGCCTGCCGGGCACCGCCCAACGCTCGACGAGGCGCTCGAACGCCTCGCGCTGAGGCAAGATGCGGGGGACAGCGACCAGGCCTTCGGCTGGTCGTGGCTTGAAGAGGCGCGGCTCTGGAAGGCGCGCCAATGCAACCCAATCGCAGCGGAGTGAAACATGAAAACGAGCAGCATCCTGACATCCCTTACCCTCGCGGCGCTTCTGCCCGCCACCACGGCGGCGGCCGAGCTGCCGCCCCTGACCGAGAACGAGCGCGTGGTGGGCGAGTTCCTCGCCGCCGCGGTGGGCGACGAGATCCGCAAGAACTGCCCCTCGATCCACGCCCGCATCTTCTACGTGCTTCGGAAGGCGAACGAGCTCGAGGACTACGCGCAGTCGCTCGGCTATACCGACGAGGACATCCGCGCGTTCCGCAAGGACCCGGAGAACAAGGCGTTCCTGCGACAGTTGCGCGACGACTATCTCGCCCAGAACGGCGTGGCGGCGGGCGACACTGAGAGCTATTGCCGCCTCGGGCGGCAGGAGATGGAGAAAAAAACCCTCATCGGATCGCTCCTCTGGGGCGGGTGAGGCAGACAGGGTGACGGCATGAGCGACCTGAGGAAGATCATCATCGACGGGCGCGAGATCGAGGTCGATCCCGCGATGACGCTGATCCAGGCCTGCGAGCAGGCAGGCGTGGAGATCCCCCGCTTCTGCTACCACGAGCGGCTCTCGATCGCCGGCAACTGCCGGATGTGCCTGGTCGAGGTCGTCGGCGGCCCTCCGAAGCCCGCCGCCTCCTGCGCGATGCAGGTGCGCGACCTGCGTCCGGGCCCAGAGGGCCAGCCGCCGGTGGTGAAGACCAACTCGCCGATGGTGAAGAAGGCTCGTGAAGGGGTGATGGAGTTCCTGCTCATCAACCATCCCTTGGACTGCCCGATCTGCGACCAGGGGGGCGAATGCGACCTGCAGGACCAGGCGATGGCCTACGGCGTCGACTTCTCGCGCTACCGCGAGCCGAAGCGGGCGGTGGACGACCTGAACCTCGGGCCCTTGGTCGAGACCCACATGACGCGCTGCATCTCCTGCACCCGCTGCGTACGGTTCACGACCGAGGTCGCGGGCATCACCCAGATGGGCCAGACCGGGCGCGGCGAGGACAGCGAGATCACGAGCTACCTGAACGAGACGCTCGCCTCGAACCTGCAGGGCAACATCATCGACCTCTGCCCGGTGGGGGCGCTGGTGTCCAAGCCTTATGCCTTCACCGCACGGCCCTGGGAGCTGACCAAGACCGAGACCATCGACGTGATGGACGCGCTGGGGTCCTCGATCCGGGTCGACACTAAGGGCCGCGAGGTGATGCGGATCCTGCCCAGGAACCACGACGGGGTGAACGAGGAGTGGATCTCCGACAAGACCCGTTTCGTCTGGGACGGGCTCCGCCGGCAGCGGCTCGACCGGCCCTACCTGCGCGAGAACGGCAAGCTCCGGCCCGCCACCTGGGCCGAGGCGCTCGCCGTTGCGGCGAAGGCGATGAAGGGGGCAAAGAAGCTCGCGGGCCTCGTCGGCGATCTGGCCCCGGTCGAGGCCGCATTTGCGCTGAAGGCGCTGGTCGGGGGCCTCGGCGGCCAGGTGGAGTGCCGCACCGACGGCGCCAAGCTGCCGGCGGGCAACCGCTCGGCCTATGTCGGCACGGCGCGGATCGAGGATATCGACAGCGCGAAGGCGATCATGCTGATCGGCTGCAATCCGCGCGACGAGGCGCCGGTCTTGAACGCGCGCATCCGCAAGGCATGGACCCATGGCGCCAAGATCGGCGTCGTCGGGCCGAAGGTCGATCTGACCTACGACTACTTCCACCTCGGCAACGGGCGCGAGGCGCTGGCAGGCATGACGGAGAAGCCGCACGAGGACGCACTCGGCAAGGAGACGATCGTGATCGTCGGGCAAGGAGCGCTGACCGGCAAGGATGGCGCGGCCGTGCTCGGCCATACGATGAAATTCGCCGAGATGACCGAATCGAAGTTCCTCGTGCTGCACGCCGCGGCGGGACGCGTAGGCGCCCTGGATGTCGGCTGCACCACCGAGGGCGGGATCGACGAGGTGCTCAAGGGTGCCGACGTGGTCCTGAGCCTCGGCGCCGACGAGTTGGACATTCCCGAAGGCCCGTTCGTGATCTACCAGGGCAGCCACGGCGACCGCGGCGCGCACCGGGCCGACGTGATCCTGCCGGCGGCTGCCTACACCGAGGAGAACGGGCTGTTCGTCAACACCGAGGGCCGGCCGCAGCTGGCGCTGCGCGCGGGCTTCCCGCCGGGCGAGGCCAAGGAGAACTGGGCGATCCTGCGGGCGCTGTCGGCCGAAGTGGGGGCGAAGCTGCCCTACGACAGCCTGGCGCAGCTGCGCCAGGTACTGGTCGGTGCGCACCCGCACCTGGGCCGCATCGACGAGGTGCCGGAGAACCCCTGGAAGCCGCTTCCCGCGAAGCCGCCGGGCAAGGGCGACTTCGGCCAGGCCGTGCCCGATTTCTACCTGACCAACCCGATCGCCCGGGCCTCGCAGCTGATGGCCGAACTTTCGGCCATGGCGAAGGCACGGGCCGCCCGGCCGATGGCGGCGGAGTGAGGCCGGTGCCGATGCGCCGTCAGCCCATGATTGCCGCGCTGGGGGGTGGCGTTCGGGCGCGGGATGCGCTTTACAGCGGGGCGTGCGGATCGGCAGCCGCGGACGCGGGCGCGTGAGGAACGGATAGCCATGGACGGATTTCTGAGCACGCCATTCGGAACACTCCTCCTGATCGTTGCGCAGAGCCTCCTGATCATCGGTTTCGTGATGATCTCGCTGCTGTTTCTCGTCTACGGCGACCGCAAGATCTGGGCCGCGGTTCAGATGCGCCGCGGCCCGAACGTGGTCGGCGCCTGGGGGATCCTGCAATCGGTCGCCGACGCGCTGAAATACGTGGTCAAGGAGATCGTGGTGCCGGCCGGCGCCGACCGGCCGGTCTACTTCCTGGCGCCGATGCTCTCGTTCGTGCTCGCCATCGTCGCCTGGGCGGTGATCCCGTTCAACGAGGGCTGGGTGCTGGCCGACCTCAACGTCGCCATCCTCTACGTCTTCGCGATCTCCTCGCTCGAGGTCTACGGCGTGATCATGGGGGGCTGGGCGTCGAACTCGAAATACCCGTTCCTCGGCAGCCTCCGTTCGGCCGCGCAGATGATCTCCTACGAGGTCTCGATCGGCCTCATCATCATCGGCGTGATCATCTCGACGGGCTCGCTGAGCTTCTCGGCGATCGTCGTGGCGCAGGACACCGGCTGGGGTCTCTTCGGCTGGTACTGGCTGCCGCATCTGCCGATGGTGGCGCTGTTCTTCATCTCGACGCTGGCCGAAACCAACCGCCCGCCCTTCGACCTGCCGGAGGCGGAATCCGAGCTCGTCGCCGGCTTCATGGTCGAGTACTCCTCGACCCCCTACCTGCTGTTCATGGCTGGCGAATATATCGCCATCTTCCTGATGTGCGCGCTGACTTCGCTCCTGTTCTTCGGCGGCTGGCTCTCGCCGATCCCGGGCCTGCCTGACGGGGTGCTCTGGATGGTCGGCAAGATGGCGTTCTTCTTCTTCCTCTTCGCGATGGTGAAGGCGATCGTGCCGCGCTACCGCTACGACCAGCTGATGCGGATCGGCTGGAAGGTGTTCCTGCCGCTCTCGCTAGGTTGGGTCGTGGTGGTGGCGTTCCTGGCCAAGTTCGAGGTGGCGGGCGGCTTCTGGGCGCGCTGGGCATGGGGGGGGTGAGATGACGGCAATCGACTGGACCCGGGCGGGCAAGTACTTCCTGCTTTTGGATTTCCTGAAGGGCTTCGGGCTCGGGATGAAGTATTTCTTCGCGCCCAAGTCCACGGTGAACTACCCGCACGAGAAGGGCCCGCTCAGCCCCCGTTTCCGCGGCGAGCACGCGCTGCGCCGATACCCCAACGGCGAGGAACGCTGCATCGCCTGCAAGCTCTGCGAGGCGATCTGCCCGGCGCAGGCGATCACCATCGACGCCGAGCCGCGCGAGGACGGCTCCCGCCGCACCACGCGCTACGACATCGACATGACAAAGTGCATTTACTGCGGCTTCTGCCAGGAGGCCTGCCCGGTCGATGCCATCGTCGAGGGGCCGAACTTCGAATTCGCCACCGAGACCCGGGAGGAGCTGTTCTACACCAAGGAGAAGCTCCTCGCGAACGGCGACCGCTGGGAGGCGGAGATCGCCCGCAACCTCGAGATGGACGCGCCCTACCGATGAGCCGCGACGGGGACAACAGGCTGAGCTTTCGGCCGCCGGCGACGCCGGCAATGGTCGAGGGGCTGCGCAAGGCGCTCGACGATGCGCTTCGGCGCATTGACGCGCTCGAGGACGAGGTCGCGCGCCTCAAGGGCGAAAAGCCCTTGAACGAGCGAACGAGGGAAGGCCGATGACCGAGTCGAAGAACCCCTTCGAGGAGATGATGCGGCTTGGTCAGCAATGGGCCAAAGCGATAAATCCGTCGCTGGAGACCTTCACGCCGAAGGGGTTCGAGGCGCTCTGGCCGACCATGCCGAAGGACGTCATGGAAGCGATGATGGGCAAGACCTTCAACCCCGAGGGTCTCGACTCGAAGACACGCCTCCTGGTCACGCTCGCAGGCCTCACGATCCTCGGCGCCCAGGCCGATGCGCAGATCAGGCTGACCGTGCGCCACGCCATCGAGGCGGGGGCGACCAAGCAGGAGGTCGCCGAGACCGTGGCGCTGGCCGGCATGTTCGGCGGCGTGCCGGCGATGACCAAGGCGCTGGAGCTCGCGCGCGAGGCGATGGGGCCGGACGAGGAGGGCAAGGAATGACCGTGGCAGCGCTGGCCTTCTACGCCTTTGCCATCGTGGTGGTGGGCGCGGGCTTCATGGTCACCGTGGCGAAGAACCCGGTGCACTCGGTCCTGTGGCTGATCCTCGCCTTCCTGTCCTCGGCGGGGCTCTTCGTCCTGCTCGGCGCCGAGTTCGTGGCGATGCTCCTGGTCATCGTCTACGTCGGCGCGGTGGCGGTGCTGTTCCTCTTCGTGGTGATGATGCTCGACGTCGACTTCGCCGAGCTCAAGGGCGAGATGGCGCGCTACGTGCCCTTGGCCTCGCTGATCGGGCTTGTCCTCCTGATGCAGCTCATCCTCGTCTACGGCGCCTGGCAGGCCTCGCCGGAAGCCGAGGGGCTGCGCCGCGCGGTATCGCCCGACCTGGCCCAGGTGCACAACACCAAGGCGCTGGGGCTGCTGCTCTACGACCGGTATTTCCTGCTGTTCCAGCTCGCCGGGCTGATCCTATTGGTGGCGATGGTCGGCGCGATCCTCCTGACGCTCAGGCACCGGACCGACGTGAAGCGGCAGGACGTGCTCGCGCAGATGTACCGCGACCCGGCGAAGGCGCTGGAGCTGAAGGACGTGAAGCCGGGGCAGGGGCTCTGAGAGCCGCCACCGGACGAGGGACGAGACCATGATCGAACTGACCCACTACCTGACCGTCGCAGCCGCGCTCTTCGTGATCGGCATCTTCGGCATCTTCCTCAACCGGAAGAACGTGATCGTCATCCTGATGTCGATCGAGCTCATGCTGCTGGCCGTCAACATCAACCTCGTGGCCTTCTCGGCCTTCCTGGGCGACCTGGTCGGCCAGGTCTTCACGATGTTTGTCCTCACGGTGGCCGCGGCCGAGGCGGCGATCGGGCTGGCGATCCTCGTCAGCTTCTTCCGCAACCGTGGAACGATCGACGTCGAAGACGTGAACCTGATGAAGGGGTAACGAGCCGTGGAAACGATCATCCTCTTCGCCCCGCTCGTCGGCGCCGTCATCTGCGGCTTCGGCTGGAAGATCATCGGCGAGCAGGCCGCGATCTGGACGGCCACGGCGCTGCTGTTCCTGGCCCTTCTCCTGTCCTGGATCGTGTTCCTCGGCTTCGACGGCACGACTCAGCAGGTCACGCTGTTCCGCTGGATCGAATCCGGCACGCTTTCGACCGACTGGGCGATCCGGCTCGACCGGCTCACCGCGATCATGCTGATCGTGGTCACCACCGTCTCGGCGCTCGTCCACCTCTATTCTGTCGGCTACATGGACCACGACGTGAACTGGCGCGAGGGCGAGGTCTACATGCCGCGCTTTTTCGCCTACCTGTCGTTCTTCACCTTCGCCATGCTGATGCTGGTGACCGCCGACAACCTGGTGCAGATGTTCTTCGGCTGGGAGGGGGTGGGCCTCGCTTCCTACCTCCTGATCGGCTTTTACTGGCGCAAGCCCTCGGCCAACGAGGCGGCGATCAAAGCCTTCCTCGTCAACCGGGTGGGCGATTTCGGCTTCGCTCTCGGCATCTTCGCGCTGTTCTTCCTGGTCGACTCGATAAACTTCACCGATGTCTTCGCGGCGGCGCCGGAACTGGCCGAAACCAACCTGAGCTTCCTCTGGACCGACTGGAACGCCGCGAACCTGATCGCGGTGCTTCTGTTCATCGGCGCGATGGGCAAGTCGGCGCAGCTCTTCCTGCACACCTGGCTGCCGGACGCGATGGAAGGCCCGACGCCAGTCTCCGCCCTCATCCATGCCGCGACGATGGTGACGGCCGGCGTGTTCCTCGTCTGCCGGATGTCGCCCATCTTCGAGTTCGCGCCGGAGGCCAAGACGCTGGTCGTGGTGATCGGCGCCTCGACCGCGTTCTTCGCGGCGACCGTGGGCCTAGTGCAGAACGACATCAAGCGGGTGATCGCCTATTCCACCTGCTCGCAGCTCGGCTACATGTTCGTCGCCGCCGGCGTCGGCGTCTATTCGGCGGCGATGTTCCACCTCTTCACCCACGCCTTCTTCAAGGCGATGCT
>JBFKAV010000094.1:0-14389 GCA_041621405.1 Paracoccaceae bacterium | reverse complement strand
CGGTGAGCGGCGAGCAGGTCCTCGTGGCTGACCGGGTTCTCCATCTCGAGCTCGGCCAGCGACCGGGCCAGCCGCGCGGCGTGGCCCTCGAAGTCTACGAGCTTGCCGTCGAGCACCGAGGTCACCTCGTAGACCCCGTCGGCGAAGAGAAAGCCCCGGTCGAAGACCGAGACATGCGCCTCCGCCTCGGGCAGGTAGTCTCCGTTGACGTAGACGATCCGGCTCATGCGCACGCTCCTTGTCCTGATCGTGCCCTCTCTCGGGCCTCGACCCGCGCGCGTCAAGCGCTTCGCCTCAGGGATAGGGGCTGCGTTGCGGCCAGAGCTTCAGTTCGGTGATGCAGGCGGTGCGCGGCAAGTCGATCGCTGTCGCGATCACGTCCGAGATGTCCGCGACCTGGATCATCCGCTCACGGATCAGGCTCTGGTCGTGGATGCCTTCGGTGTTGACGAAGCCGGGATGGATGACCGTCACGCGGACACCGTCTTCGCGCACTTCCTCGAACAGCGCCTTGGCGAAGCCGAGCTGCGCGTGGCGGATGGCGCAGTGGATCGCGTGGCGCTTCCAGCCGTTCCAGGAGGTCGGGCCGCAGAGGTACACACAGGCGCCCTCTGCGGCCCTCAGCGCGGGCAGGACATGGGCGGTCAGCCGGATCGTCGCGCGCAGGACCCGGTCGATGGAGAGGTCCCAGTCGTCGAAGCGCTCGGTCGCTATCTCGCCATAGGTGAATTTGGCGGCGCAATGGACGAAGGCATCGAGCCGACCGGAGGCGGTCGCCTCCGCCGCCAGTGCCGCCACCGCGTCCATGTCGCCCATCTCGGCCGTGATCGCCCGGCCCGTGCCTCCCGCGCGCTCGACCGCCGCGACCGTTTCGGCCAGCGCGTCAAGCCGCCGTCCATGGGCGAGGATGTGCCAGCCGTCCCGTGCAAGCCGGATCGCCGCTCCCCGGCCGATGCCGGACGAAGCGCCGGTGATCAGTGCTGTCCTCGGCATTCCGCAGTCCCGGTTTTCCGAAGAGCGTAACACGGAGTCGCGCGGGTGGCCTACTTATCCCCAGAGGCTGCGATCGGGCGGGTGCACGCCTGCCTCGTCGTAGCGAAGCGGGTGCGGCCGGTCCTCGGCCAGAAGCAGCGGACCGTCAAGGTCCACAACTTCCGCCCCCTGCGCAGCGATCACCGCCGGCGCCATGGCGAGCGAGGAGCCGACCATGCAGCCCACCATGATGCCGTACCCCTGGGCATGGGCGACGTCGCGCAAGGCCAGCGCCTCGGTCAGGCCGCCGGTCTTGTCGAGCTTGATGTTGACGAAGTCGTACTTGCCGGCGAGGTCGGCGAGCGACGCGCGGTCGTGGCAGGATTCGTCGGCGCAGACCGGCAGCGGCCGGGCGATCTCGGCGAGGATCTCGTCGGCGCCGGCGGGAAGCGGCTGCTCGACCAGACTGACCCCGAGACGGACCAGGTGAGGCGCGAGGTCTTCGTAGACCTCCGCCGTCCAGCCCTCGTTGGCGTCGACGATGATCCGCGCCCGCGGCGCGCCGCGACAGACGGCCTCGATGCGCGGCATGTCACCCTCGGTGCCGAGCTTGATCTTGAGGAGCGGGCGCTCTGCGTTTCGCGCCGCCGCCGCCTCCATCCTCGCGGGCGTGTCGAGCGACAGCGTGAAGGCGGTGACGAGCGGTTCGGGCGCCGGCAGGCCAGCGAGCTCCCAGACCCGCTTGCCCGCCTGCTTCGCCTCGAGATCCCAGAGCGCGCAATCGACTGCGTTGCGGGCGGCGCCAGGCGGCAGCAGTTCGGCCAGACGCTCGCGGGAGAGCGGCAGGGAAAGGCCCTCGATTTCGGCCGTCACGCTGTCGAGGCTTTCGCCGTAGCGGTGATACGGCACGCATTCGCCCCGGCCGGCGACGCCGCCCTCGGTGATCGTCGCGGTCAGCACCCGCGCCTCGGTGCGGCTGCCGCGCGAGATCGTGAACGGCTCGGCCAGGCGGAAGCTGTCGGGCGTGACGGCGATCTGCATCCGGCCGGTTGTTTCAGATCGCCGCAAGCGCGTCCACCAGCTTGCCGGCGCCGTAGCGGAACGGGTCGGTTGCGGGCAGCCTCATGCGGGCTTCGGTCTCCGCGAGGTGGCGCCGGGCCTCCGTTTCGCTGAGGGCCTGGGTGTTGATCGAGATCCCGACCACCTGACAGCCCGGGTTCGCCACACGGGCCATCTGCAGCGCGGTGTCGCGCACCTCCTCGAGGCTCGGCAGCGCGTAGTCCGGCAGCCCGCGCATGTGCGGCCGCGTCGGCTCGTGGCAGAGGATCAGCGCGTCGGGCTGGCCGCCGTGGATCAGCGCCAGCGTGACGCCGGAATAGCTCACGTGAAAGAGGCTACCCTGGCCCTCGATCAGGTCCCAGTGGTCGGAGTCGTTGTCGGGCGTGAGCCACTCGATCGAGCCGGCCATGAAATCGGCGATCACCGCATCGAGCGGCACGCCGTCGCCGGTGATCAGGATACCGGTCTGGCCGGTGGCGCGGAAGCTGGCCTTCAGGCCGCGGCGCCGCATCTCGGCCTCCATGGCGAGCGCGGTGTACATCTTGCCGACCGAGCAATCGGTGCCGACCGCGAGGCAGCGCTTGCCGCTGCGCTTCACGCCGTTGGCGATGGGGTACTTGACCGACGGCACCCGCACGTCGTGCAGCATCCGGCCGTGGCGGGCGGCGGTGGCGACGAGGTCGGGCTCGTCCTTCAAGAGTTTGTGCAATCCCGAGGCGAGGTCGAAGCCCTGCTCGAGCGCCGTGTGGAGCGCCGCCTTCCAGCTCTCGGAGATCTCGCCGCCACGGTTGGCCACCCCGATCACCAGCGTCCTGGCGCCGGCGGCATGGGCTTCGGCGAGGTCCATGTCGGGCAGCTTCAAGTCGGCCTTGCAGCCTGACATCCGGTACTGGCCCAGCGCGAACTCGGGCCGCCAGTCGCGGACGCCCTGGGCGACCTTGGCGGCGAGCGGGTCGGGGGCGTCGCCGAGGAAGAGGAGATAGGGGGTTTCGATCATCTGAGGCCAGGTCCGTTCAGGATTCGCATGCGAAGTCTAGCGCCTGATCGCGGGCATCGGGTCGGTAATCCGTGACAAATTGCGGGGCACGTCGCAAGTTCCTGCGAGTATGAGGGCCGAATTCCGAAGGATGTCCCGCCCCCTGCATGTTTCGCGCAAGCGAGGACTTTCGCTGCAGGTGCGAAATGCGTCTTGCGGGCTCCTGCGCAATATTCTACCGAACCGGCATCAAGATACGAAACTTCCTTGCCGAGGGACCTGACCGATGAGCTTCCGCCTGCAGCCCCCCGCACCCGCCCGGCCGAACCGCTGCCAGCTCTTCGGCCCCGGCTCGCGGCCGGCAATCTTCGGGAAGATGGCGGCCTCGGACGCCGACGTGATCAATCTCGACCTGGAGGACTCCGTCGCGCCCGACGACAAGGCGGCGGCGCGGAAGAACATCGTCCAGGCGATCGGCGACATCGACTGGGGGCAGAAGACGCTCTCGGTGCGGATCAACGGCCTCGACACGCCGTGGTGGTATCGCGACGTCGTGGACCTCCTGGAGCGGGCGCCGGACCGCCTCGACCAGATCATGATCCCGAAGGTGGGCAACGCCGGTGACCTCTACGCCGTGGACGCCCTGGTGACCGCCATCGAAGCGGCGAAGGGGCGGCAGAAGCGGATCGGCTTCGAGGTGATCATCGAAAGCGCGGCGGGGATCGCCCACGTTGAGGAGATCGCGGCGGGCTCGCCGCGGCTCGTCGCGATGAGTCTCGGGGCTGCGGATTTCGCCGCCTCGATGGGGATGCAGACCACCGGGATCGGCGGCACGCAGGAAAACTACTACATGCTGCGCGAGGGCCAGTCCTACTGGGCCGACCCCTGGCACTGGGTGACGGCGGCGATTGTCGCGGCCTGCCGCACCCATGGCGTCCTGCCGGTGGACGGGCCGTTCGGCGACTTCTCCGACGACGAGGGCTTTCGCGCCCAGTCCCGGCGAGCAGCGGCGTTGGGAATGGTCGGCAAGTGGGCGATCCATCCCAGACAGGTGGCGCTGGCGAACGAGGTCTTCACGCCCTCGGAAGCGGCCGTGGCCGAGGCCCGCGAGATCCTGGCGGCGATGGAGAAGGCCAAGGCCGAGGGCGCCGGCGCCACGGTCTACAAGGGCCGGCTCGTGGACATCGCCTCGATCAAGCAGGCCGAGGTGATCGTGCGGCAGGCGGAGCTGATCGGGGGCCGCTGACCGCCCAACGGAAGCCTTACGCAAGAGGCAGCATGATGTCGGTCAGAAGCGCATCTGGCCGGGTGTCGCGTGGCGTGTTGCGGTAGACCTCGAAGGCCGGCGACGGGCCCGGCTCCTCTCCCGATGTCGGAAGCCAGGTGCAGTAGAGCGCATCGTAGGCGTCGGTGAGCTGCGAATAGGGTCCGGTGACGTGCATCACCGCGTGGCGCCCGGCGGGAAGACGCACCTCCTCGAGCGGCGCCTCGATGGCGAAGTCCTCGCCGACCTCCACCGCCGCCGCGCTCCTGAGCTCCGAGGGCGCGACCGAGGCGGGGTCGTCGAAATAGACGGCTGCGAGACCGCACGCCCGGTCCCCAAGCCCGTTGGTCGCGAGCACGGCGTGGAGCTTGTCGAAAGCCCGGCCGATCTCGGGGTAGGGCCCCTTGTGCGGAATCGTGGCGAGGCGGCGGGCGGGCTGGTCGTTGATCTCGACGGGGAACATGAGCGGCACTCCTTTGCGGTCGGGTTGCTGCGACGCGGGAAAGTACGTTCCGCGGGCGCGGAACGCGGCCGGCGTGAGCCCGTAGTGCGCGCGGAATGCGCGCGACAGGCTGCGGAGGCTTCCATATCCCGCGCGCCGTGCGACCTCGGCCAGGGCCATGTCGGTCTGCACCAGCCAGCAGGCGGCGCGGTGGAGCCGGATCCGCCGCACCGCCTCGGCCAGTGTCTCGCCGGTGACGGCGCGGAACACCCGGTGCCAATGGTAGGGGCTCATCGCCGCCACTTCGGCCAGGGCGTCGAGCGAGAGATCGCCGGCCGGATCCTCGTGGATCCTGTCGAGCACCCGGAGCATCCGTTTCTCGTATCCGGCCTGCATCGCCTTTCCTCCACGTTCCGAACGAAAGGGTGCCATGACCCCGCCGGACAAGTCTTGCGGACCTTTGCGGACGTCGGCCTCAGTAATCGCGCAGGAACATGACCCCGTGCTCGCAGAGCGCGCGGCAATCGGAGGCGTCGCGGCCCGCGTCCTCCCGGTAGAGAAGCCCGGCCACGCCCAGGCCCTCGAAA
Source organism: Paracoccaceae bacterium (assembly GCA_041621405.1). GTDB lineage: Bacteria > Pseudomonadota > Alphaproteobacteria > Rhodobacterales > Rhodobacteraceae > JBFKAV01. The sequence continues at coordinate 9,089 of JBFKAV010000094.1, read as the reverse complement.
CGGGGGTCGTCGCAGACCCCGTCGAGCGCGTATTCCGAGCTGTCGTCGCCCCACTTGATCGCCGAGCAGTCGGTGGCCGCGCGCGCCTCCTCGAAGATCCAGATCGCCGCCCGTCCGCTCTCCAGCGCCGTCTTGCAGTCGCTCGCATCCCTGCCGAGCGACTGCCAGTCGAGCACGCCGGACATCGCCACGCCACGGAACCGGCGGTCGTCGCACTCGCCGTCGAGCGGGTAGGGGCCGGTGTCGTCGCCGTAGTTGACCGGCTGCGCCGCCGCGGGAAGACCGAGGAGCGCGAGCGCCAGCACGGTGCGGCGGAAGGGGGCGGGCATCGGGATGCTCCTCTGCGGGACGGGGCGAGCATGGCGGCGGCCCGCACGGCGGTCAACCGGCCCACGCAGCCTGCCGATTGCAAATCGCGCCCCGGCCCGTCATATACCGGCCCAGGCAACAGCGAGCGCCCGACGAGATGAACTACCTCGACTTCGAGAAGCCCCTTGCCGAGATCGAGGGCAAGGCGGAGGAGCTTCGGGCGCTGGCGCGCAAGAACGAGGGCATGGATGTCGAGAAGGAGGCGGCGGCGCTCGACCGGAAGGCGGCCGATGCTCTGAAGACGCTCTACAAGGGGCTGACGCCCTGGCAGAAGTGCCAGGTCGCGCGCCACCCCGACCGGCCGCATTGCAAGGACTACATCGAGGCGCTGTTCCGCGAATACACCCCGCTCGCCGGCGACCGGAACTTCGCCGACGACCACGCGATCATGGGCGGGCTGGCGCGCCTCAACGACCGGCCGGTGGTGGTGATCGGCCACGAGAAGGGCCACGACACCAAGACCCGGATCGAGCGCAATTTCGGCATGGCGCGGCCCGAAGGCTACCGCAAGGCGATCCGGCTCATGGACCTCGCCGACCGCTTCAACCTCCCGGTGATCACACTGATCGACACTCCCGGCGCCTATCCCGGCAAGGGCGCGGAGGAGCGCGGCCAGGCCGAGGCGATCGCGCGCTCGACCGAGAAGTGCCTGCAACTCGGCGTGCCGCTCCTGTCGGTGGTGATCGGCGAGGGCGGGTCCGGCGGCGCGGTGGCCTTCGCCACGGCGAACCGGATCGCGATGCTCGAACATTCGATCTACTCGGTGATCAGCCCCGAGGGCTGCGCCTCGATCCTCTGGAAGGACGCCGAGAAGATGAAGGAGGCGGCCGAGGCGCTCCGCCTCACCGCGCAGGACCTTCAGAAGCTGGGCGTGATCGACCGCATCGTGAAGGAGCCCTTGGGCGGCGCCCAGCGCGGCAAGGCCGAGACGATCGAGGCGGTGGGCACGGCGCTTTCGGACATGCTGGCCGAGCTCCAGGGCAAGGACCGCAAGACGCTGATCCAGGACCGGCGGAAGAAGTTCCTCGGCATGGGCGCCAAGGGGCTGGCGGCCTGATCCGCTCCGGCGAGTGTACGAGCCCACGGCTGTTGGATTGCGTCGCTGCCGCGAGGCGCCAAGATGGGGCGGACCCAACCCACACCGACGGAGTCTCGCCATGCGACTGATCCTGACCGTGGCAGCGCTAGCCGCACTGCCAGCTCATGCCGACGACTGCGGTGTCGTTCCAGCCGATGCGAGCGACTTCGCCAAGGTCGCGCTCTACATCGAGGACAACGCGAGCGATGGCGACCTGGGCGTTCACGGGCTCATTGACGACGAGAGCTGGGAGCGCCTTTGCGTATTCGACCCCTCGAACCAGCTGATCCTGGAAATCGTTGCCGGTGGTGAGATCGCCGCGTTGGGCCTTTCGGGCGTCTTCTTCGAATCGCACGAGCCCGGCTACGACGACTGGGGCTACGACGCGCTGCGCAGGGACTTTCCGGAGGGCGATTACCGTGTGGTTGTCCTGAACACCGATGGCACCGCCGTCTCGGGGGCCGCACGCTTCACGACAGTACTTCCTCTGGCGCCGGAGATCCTTGTCCCGGCGACGGCGCCCGAGCCCGACCGAGGCCCGGTGCCGACGGTGCCGCTGGGCGACCTGACGGTCGAATGGGCCCCGGTCACCGCCTCGCGCGACGGTCGACCGATGAGGATCACCGGCTATCAGGTCACGGTGGTTAAGGAACAGGACGACGACCCGCATAGCTGGGCGCGCCCCGCCTACAGTGTCCACCTCGGCCCGGAAGCCAGCTCGATCCTCGTGCCCGCCGCGTTCTTCGAACCGGGCTCGGTTTACGAGCTTGAAGTTCTGACCATCGAGGCAAGCGGCAATCAGACCATCGCCGGGGCCTCGTTCTTCGCCGTCGAGTAGCCGCGAATCCGCGTACCGCATTGTCGCGCGCCGTGACATCCTCGGGAAAGGAAGAAGGCCCATGCTCGAATCCTGCTGCCTGCGGCGCTGGCCGTCGGCCTCTAACTTGCCCTTCTCGTCACCGAAATGATGCGCTCGGGCGATCCATTCGATCCGCTGGAACTGGCCGTCGACCTCTTCGAGGTGGCGCTCCTCGCCGGGGCGGTGGCACTGACGGCATTCGCCTCTGTCGAAGCGCGCGCAATACGACTCGAACGCAAGGCACTGATCCGCGACCTCGCCGACGCCCGCCGTGAGGGCGAACGCTGGCGCATGGCAGCAAGGACCCATCTGGAAGGGCTGAGCCGCGCCATCTCCGCAAAATTTGCGGCCTGGGACCTGAACGGGTCCGAGGCGGAGGTGGCCGGGCCCCTGCTCAAGGGCTTTTCGCACCGGGAGATCGCCGATCCGTGCGGCTGCGCACCGGCGACAGCGCGCCAGCACGCGGCCAGCGTCTACCGCAAATCGGGCCTCTCGAGCCGCGCACAGCTTACCGCGTTCTTCCTGGAGGATCTGCTGGCCCCGGACGGCGGCGCGACGAGCGTCGCGGCGCTGCCGCGCCGGACAAACGCCAGCTAGCCGGACGGTGCGGCGTCAGGTCGTGGAGACGACTGGAACCCCGCCTCGGACATCAGCCGTATCGAGGCGGTTTCGACCACCTCTTCAAGTTCAGCCATGAACGCCTCGACCCCCTTGCCGGGCGGGATCTCCGGCAGGAACTCCACCACCGCCAGCCCGGGCTTGCGATAGATGCCCCGGCGCGGCCAGAACACGCCGACGTTGGTGGCGGCCGGCACGCAGGACTGGCCGAGCTGCTGGTAGAGAAGCCCGGTGCCGACCTTGTAGGGCTTGTAGGCGCCGGGGGCGACGCGGGTGCCCTGCGGGTAGATGATCAGCTGCCCCGCTTCCTCGGGCCCGTTGTCGAGGCCCTCCATCATCTGCCGGATCGCCTCGGCGCGCTTGCCGCGGTCGACCGGGATGCAGCCGATGCGGAGCGCGTACCAGCCGAGGATCGGCGCCCGCCTCAGCTCCTGCTTCATGATGAACTTTGGCCGCGGCACCACCGAGCAGATCACGATAATGTCGAAGAAGCTCTGGTGCTTGGAGGCGATCAGCGCTTCGCCCCGGGGCGGCGTTCCGCGCACTTCGGAGCGAAGCCCCACCATCCAGCGCGCCGTCCAGCGCACCCAGGAGCAATAGGCGTGCACCCCCGCGAAGGCGCCGCGGCGGTCGACCAGCGCCCAGGGCGTGTAGATCAGGGCGAAGACCGCCATCGCCAGATACATCTGGCCGACGAAGAGGAGCGAGCGGAGCCACCGGAACGCGTAGGCCATCAGGGCAGTTCCTTCAGCACGCGGTGGGCGGCGGCCGCGGTGGCGGCAAGCGCGACGACGGCGGCGAGCGGGGGAATCGCGAGCGGCCATAGCCAGCCCGCACCCTCAAAGGCAAGCCCGGTGAGGAAGCCGCCCGCCTCGTCCATCCCGGGCAGGAGCGCGACGGCAAGCACGCCGAGCGCCGCGCCTGCCGCGGCGCCGGCAAGCGCGCGCATTGTGAAGCGGCGGACAAAGGCGCGGGCGATGAAGCCGTCGCGGGCGCCGATCAGGCGCAGCACCTCGATCACCTTGCGGTTGGCCGAGAGCGAGGCCTGCGCGGCGAGCGCGATCATCGCCGCCGTGGCGCCGGCGATCAGCGCGAGGGCGGTTACGCCCAGCACCCGTAGCCGCCGGGCCGCGTCGACGAGCGGCCGGCGCCAGCGGGTGTGATCGTCGAGCACGGCAGAGGGCGCCTCGGCCGCGAGGCGGAGCCGCAAGCCCTCGGCATCGAAGCCCTCCGAGGTCTCGGTCAGCTCGATCAGCTCGGGCAGCGGCACGGTGTCGAGGGGCAGGTCGGGGCCGAGCCAGGGTGCCAGCAGCGCCTCGCGCTCGGCCGGCTCGAGACGGCGGGCCGAGGCGACGCCGGGGGTCTGGCCCAGCACCTCGAGTGTGGCGGCGACCTGCCCCTCGACCTCCCCCTCCGGCGCCGAGAGGCGCACCGTCGCGCTCTGGGCGAGCGCTTCCTCCCAGCGGCTGGCCAGCCGCCCGGCGGCGAGCGACAGCGCCAGCGCGAAGACCGCGAGGAAGGCCATCGCGGCAGCGGCGAAGATCGTCAGCCGGGCGGTGAAGCCGGTGGGCGGCACGATGCCCTCGGACTCGCGGAGGACAAGGGCGAGGCGGGCGAGGAGCGGGCTCACAGGTCCGCCCCCGCAAGCTGGACGCGGCCGCCGGAGATCCGCAGCACCCGCGCCGCCACCTGCGCCTTGGCGGCGCGGATCACGTTCAGGTCGTGGGTCGCCACCAGCACCGCCTTACCCATCTTGTTCAGCTCGACCAGGAGCCGGAGCAGCCTGAGCGACATCTCCCAGTCGACGTTGCCGGTTGGTTCGTCGGCCAGGATTACGTCGGGAGACATCACCACCGCGCGCGCAAGCGCCGCGCGCTGGCGCTCGCCGCCCGAGAGCGAGGGTGGCCGCGCCTTGGCCTGAGCCGAAAGTCCGACCCAGGCCAGGAGCTCGCCGATCTCGGCAGGGTCGCGGCGGGCGCCGGTGACGGTGAGCGGCAGTGCGACGTTGTCGTCCAGGGGCAGGTGGTCGAGGAATTGGCAATCCTGATGCACCACGCCGAGGCGGCGGCGGGCGCGGGCGACATCGTCTCGGTTCATCGCACGCACCTCCTGGCCGAAGACGCGGGTTTGCCCGCGCCCCGCCACCAGATGCATCGAGCAAAGCCTCAAGAGCGTGGTCTTGCCCGACCCGGATGGCCCGGTGAGGAAATGGAAGCTGCCTGGGGCGAGCGACAGCGATACCTCGGTCAGGAGATCGCCGTTGCCATAGCCGAAGGCCACCTCTTCAAGCTCGATCACCGGACATTCCCCCTGACTGGCGCGGGCGAGTGTTGCCCCAGCGCCGCGCTGGTTTCAACAACTTCGCCGCCAAACTCTTTGATTCCGCGCCGTTAATGCTACAAGATGCACTCGGGGGGGCAGTTTGGGTACCGTGCCGGCAACAAGGCGGGCCCAGGAGTGAGGCGACAAATGCGCTTAATTTGTCCGAATTGCGCGGCCCAATACGAGGTTGACGACGGCGTGATCCCGGAGACCGGGCGCGACGTGCAGTGCTCGAATTGCGGCCATACCTGGTGGCAGGAGGCCGCGCGGGCGGCGACAGCCGATGCGCCGGTCGAGGAGGCCGCGGAGCCCGCCGAAGCCGCCGCGGAGCCAGCGATGGCTGAGGTCGGGGCCACGGCCGACGAGGACCGCTGGCCCGAGGAAGACGCGCCCTGGGAGGAAGATCCGCTTCCTGGCCCGTCCGCCGCCGGGAGACCGGTCCAGACCTGGCCCGAGGGGCACGAGGAGCATGCGGCCGCCGCGGCCGGCACCCAGCCAACCTGGCCCGAAGCGCCGCCCGAGATCGTCGGGGCGCCCACGAAGCGGCCGCAGAGGACGCTCGACGATGCGGTGCTTGACGTGCTGCGGCAGGAGGCGGAGCGCGAGTCCCAGGCGCGGAAGTCGGAGTCGCCCGCGGTGGTCGAGACTCAGCCCGATCTCGGCCTGGCCGAGGCGCCGGCCGGCAGCATCGACGAGGCGGCCCGGGAGCGGGTCGAGACGATGACATCGACCGACGCCGGCGCCGCGGAGGACGACGCCGACCGGCCGGAGCGGCGGATCCGTCGTTCCAAGCTGCCGGATGTCGACGAGATCAACTCGACGCTGTCTGGTCAGCAGGCGGCCGAGGAGCACGACGGCAAGCCGGTGGCCATAGCGGCCGCGAATGCACGGCGAAGCGGATTCCGCACCGGCTTCACCCTGATGATCCTGATCGCCATCGCCATCGGCGCGGTCTACGCCTATGCGGACCGGATCGTCGCCTCGGCGCCGGCCACGGCACCGGCGATGGAGGTTCTCGTGGCCACGCTCGATTCCGCTCGCATCTGGCTCGACAGGGCCGCGGTGAGCGCCACCGAGGCGATCACCAGTCTGTCCGAAGCCGAATAGGCAAATAGGGACCCGAGCCCGCCCCGGCCCCGCCGGGATCAGAACCGGTCGAGCAGCCGTTCCAGGTAGTCGCGCTCGACTTCCGGGCGGCTTTGGTCGCCCGAACGCCGGCGGATCTCGTCCAGCAGCTCTTCGGCACGGCGGTAGACGTCCTCGCCCTGCAGCAGATTCTCGTCGGTGCCGATCCGGCCGGAATTACCGATATCGCGGCCGAGCGGATCGCGGCGGCCCATCGGGTCGCCCTGGCCAAGGGTCTGGCCCTGCTGGCCGTTCTGGCGCTGTTCCTGCGCCAGCGCCTCGCCGAGGTTGCGCATACCCTCGCGCAGAGCTTCCATCGCCTCCGCCTGTTCGTCGAGCGCTCGGCCGAGATCGCCCTCCCGCAGCGCATCCTCGGCCTCGTCCATCGCCCGACCCGCGCGGCCAAGCGAATCGCGGGCCGCGTCGCCTTCCTCGGTGCCAGCGCCGGGCAGGTTCTGCGTCTGCCGGTCGAGCTCGCGCCGCAGCGCCCGCTGCCGGTCGGCCAGCGAGTCGGCGTCCATGCCGCCCTCGCCGCCCTCGCCAAGCCGCGGCTCGCCGGCGCCCTGGCCCTGGCCCTGCTGCTGACCCTGCCCTTCCTGGCCCTGCTGGCCCTGCTGGCCCTGGCCCTGCTGGCCCTGCTGGCCCTGACCGAACTCGTCCTGCAGGCTCTGGAAGGAATCGTCGGACAGGTCCTGCTGGTCGCGCAGCGTCTCGGCGAGGCCTTCCATCGCCTGCTGGCCGGGCGAGCGCTGGCCGCCCTCGCCCTGCGTGACCTGCATGTTCTGCATCATCTCCATGAGCTGATCGAGCAGCGCCTGGGCCTCGGCCATCCGTCCCTCGCGCATCAGCCGCTCGATCTCGTCGAGCATCTGCTGCAGCTGATCGCCGGTGATCTCCTGCATGTTCTCGGAAAGCTGCTGGTTCTCCTGCCCCTGGCTCTGCTCGGCAAGCTGACGCATGTAGTCCTGCATCGCCTCGGCCAGTTCGCGCATCAGCTCGGCGATCTCGTCGTCCGAGGCGCCGTTCCGCATCGCCTCGCTCAGCCGGTCCTGCGCCCGGCGCAGACGTTCGAGCGCGTCCGCGAGGTCGCCTTCCTCGAGGAGCACGGCGATCTGCCACAGCACCTCGGCCATCTCGTCGCGCGCCTCGGGGGCGAAGCCGCCGGCGTTCCACGCGGCCTCCATCCGGCGGATCGCGACCCGAAGCTGCAGATACGCCCCTTCGTCGCGCATGAAGCCCTCGGGGCGATGGGTGACCGCGCGCAGGACCTGGATCGCCCGCGGCAGCGTGTCGCGGTTCCACAGAAGGTCGCGGCGCATCTCGATCACCGCCGCCGCGAGAGGGTCGAAGAAGCGGCGGCCGGGAAGCACGAACGCCTCGGGCTCGCCGGCCCCGGTCTGGCCGGCAGCGTCCACCGCGAACAGCGTCATCCTCACCGGCAGGTTGGCGAAGGGGTGCTCCGAAAGATCCTCGATCATGGTCTCGGAGAACTCGCGCCGGTCGCCGGTGATCGTCATCGGCAGGTCGAGCACAAGCGGCTCGCGCGGCTCGGGCTCGCCTCCCAGGCCGTGGCGGCGCGGCACCTGCGGCAGGTCGAGCGCGATCTCGGCGCGGCCTGCGACGACGCCATAATCGTCCGACGCGGTGAAGGCGCGGCGCATCTCGCCGCCGGCGGCGCGGTCGACCTCGCCCAGGGGCACGATGGTCGGCGCCTGGTCGGCGATGGCGGTGACGTCCCAGGCGCGGCCGCCCTTGCCGTCGACCTCCAGCGTGCCCGATTGCGCGATCTCGAAGCTCTGCGCCGGCTCGGCGGCGCTGCCCGGCTCGCCCACGCGGCCCGAGACCGTCTCGGCAAGGGTGAGCGCGCCGACCTCGCCGTAGAGGCGGACGGTGACCCGGCTGCCCACGGGAACCGAGAGCGCGCCAGCGGCGATGTCGTTGAGGTAGAGCGAGGGCTTGCCGGTGTAGGCGGGGGGCTCGACCCAGCCTTCCCAGGCCGGGCCGGCGGCAAGCGCGCCTCCGGCAGGGCCGGCCACCACGTCGCCCACGCTGGCCACCCGCCAGAGCGAGCCGAAGATCACGGCCAGCGCGAAGGCGGTCAGCGCCAGGTAGCGCAGCGCATAGGGGTCGCGGCTGGAAAGCTTGAGATCGGGCTCGACGGCGCGAGCCTTGGCGGCGCGCTCGGCCATGCGCACGAGGTGGGCCTGCCAGACCGCCTCGGAGGCGGCGTCGCCGGCGCCGATCGCCTGGATGTCGGCCAGCGCCGCGATCGGGCGGCCCGGCAGCGTGCGGTCGAGCCGGTCGAGCGCTTCGGCCGCGGAGGGCCAGCGGAAGCGGCGAAGGCCGCGGACGGCCGCCCAGATCGTGGCCGTCGCTGCCGCGACTGCGCCCGCCCAGACAGCCTCGACGGGCAAAGTCTCGTGCAGCCCGAGCGCCAGCGCGGCGAGCGTAACGAGGAGCACCGTCCAGAGCGGCCAGAACGCACGGCACAGCCGCTCGGCCACCATCCCGGCGCGGGTCAGCGCGAGCGGGCGGGCAATGCGGGCACGGGCGGTACCGGGGAGGCCGTGAATCTCGCTCATACTCCCTATCCGGAGTGCTCCGGCGCCGGGGGGCGCCTCAGAGCCATATGGGGATGGTATCGCGGTTTATCATCTCGTCAAAGGAGGGCCTTGCGCGAATGACGGCGAATTGATGCCCATTCACCAGCACTTCCGG
>JBFKAV010000093.1:0-14434 GCA_041621405.1 Paracoccaceae bacterium | reverse complement strand
TCGAAGAACGAGGCGGCCGCCAGCTTTGGTGATGACCGGATCTTCATCGAAAAGTTCGTGACCAGCCCGCGGCATATCGAGATCCAGGTGCTGGGCGACAAGCATGGCAACTGCGTCTATCTCCACGAGCGCGAATGTTCGATCCAGCGCCGGAACCAGAAGGTGATCGAGGAGGCGCCCTCTCCCTTCCTCGACGCGGCGACGCGCAAAGCGATGGGCGAGCAGGCCTGCGCGCTGGCCCGGGCGGTCGGCTACACTTCGGCGGGAACCGTCGAGTTCATCGTCGATGGCCAGCGCAACTTCTACTTCCTCGAGATGAACACTCGGCTGCAGGTGGAGCATCCGGTGACCGAGCTCATCACCGGCATCGACCTCGTCGAGCAGATGATCCGGGTGGCGGCAGGCGAGAAGCTGCCTTTCACGCAGAAGGACCTGAAGATCAACGGCTGGGCGCTGGAAGGCCGGCTCTACGCCGAGGACCCGTACCGCGCCTTCCTGCCCTCGATCGGCCGGCTCACCCGCTACCGCCCGCCCGCGGAAGCGGCCTCGGCCACCGCCGTCGTACGCAACGACACCGGCGTCTACGAAGGCGGCGAGATCTCGATGTACTACGACCCGATGATCGCCAAGCTCTGCACCTGGGCACCCACCCGGGACGTGGCAATCGAGGGCATGCGAAATGCGCTCGACGGCTTCGAGGTCGAGGGGATCGGCCACAACCTGCCGTTCCTGTCGGCGGTGATGGACCATCCGCGCTTCGTCGAGGGCGCGATCACCACCGCCTTCATCGCGGAGGAGTATCCTGACGGTTTCCAGGGCGTGACGCTGCCCGAACCGCAGCTGCGCCGCATCGCCGCGGCCGCCGCGGCGATGTTCCGCGTGGCCGAGATCCGCCGCACGCGGATTTCCGGCACCATGGGCAACCACGAGCGCCGGGTCGGCAGCGACTGGGTGGTGGCGCTGCAGGGCGAGGAGTTCCCGGTGACCACCGCGGCCGACAGGGCGGGTGCGACGGTAACCTTCGCCGATGGCGCCGCGATGCGGGTCGCCTCCGACTGGACTCCGGGCGATCCGCTCGCCCGCCTCGACGTCGACGGACAGCCGCTGACGCTTAAGGTGGGGAAGATCCCGATGGGGTTCCGGATCCGCACCCGAGGCGCCGATCTTAAGGTGCATGTCCGCACCCCGCGCCAGGCCGAGCTGGTGCGGCTGATGCCCGAAAAGGCGCCGCCCGACACCTCGAAGTTCCTGCTCTGCCCGATGCCTGGCCTGGTGGTGAAGCTCGATGTGGCCGAAGGGGACACGGTCGAGGAGGGCCAGGCGCTCTGCACTGTCGAGGCGATGAAGATGGAAAACATCCTGCGCGCAGAACGGAAGTCGGTTGTGAAGAAGATCCGGGCCGGGGCTGGCTCCAGCCTCGCCGTCGACGACGTGATCCTGGAGTTCGAATGAGCTACTGGGCCAATAGCCCCCGGTCGCGGATTTCCTGCTGGCGCAGCGGCATCTTGTCGATCGTGCGCGAGATTTCCCGCACGTCCCAGGGGGCCGGCTTGCGGATCTCCACCTGCCCGTCCTTGCCGATGATGACCAGCATGAACCCGCGCGGCCTGAGCGCGAGGCGGACCGCGCTCCGCGCCGCTGGATCGGTATCGACGATCACAACCACGTCGCGCTCGGCCAGCGCCTCGGGGCGTTCGCGCAGAAGCTGCATCTGCCGCTGGAAAGCGGGATCGGCCGGGGTGTTGGCGAAGACGACGATGGGCCGGGCCAGCCAGATGAAATCCTCGAGCGCGACCTCGCTGCCCAGGAACGGCAAGGCGGGTGTGCCGTCCGGCACGGGCTCCGCGACGTCCGCCGCGGGCTCGGCCACGCCGGCCGCCGCGACCTCCTCCGCTGCGGCCACAAGCGGCAGCACCGCGACCAGACCAAGGATCAGAAGCGTCTTCATGCGTCCTCCTGCTCCGTTGGATATAGGCCGACGCGCGTGGCTTGCGAAGGCCTTGCGGCTTCGCGCCTCGGACCGGATGAAAAGGATCGAAGAATGGCCGACAAGCTGAAGACCTGGTCGGATCTTGCCCAGAAGGAGCTGAAGGGCGCCGATCCCGCGAGCCTCATCTGGGCTTCGCCCGAGGGAATCGCGGTGAAGCCGCTCTACACCGAGGCCGACTTGGCGGGCCTTGCTCACATGGGCGCGCCGCCGGGCGCCGCGCCCTTCACCCGCGGGCCCCGCGCGACGATGTATGCCGGCCGCCCCTGGACGATCCGGCAGTATGCCGGCTTCTCTACGGCCGAGGATTCGAACGCCTTCTACCGCAAGGCGCTGGCCGCCGGTCAGCAGGGCGTCTCGGTCGCCTTCGATCTGGCCACGCATCGCGGCTACGACAGCGACCATCCGCGCGTGGTGGGCGATGTCGGCAAGGCCGGCGTGGCCATCGATTCGGTCGAGGACATGAAGATCCTGTTCGACGGCATCCCCTTGGGCGAGGTCTCGGTGTCGATGACGATGAACGGCGCTGTGATCCCGATACTGGCCTCGTTCATCGTTGCCGGCGAGGAGCAGGGCGTGCCGCGCGCGGCGCTCTCCGGCACCATCCAGAACGACATCCTGAAGGAGTTCATGGTCCGCAACACCTACATCTACCCCCCCGAACCATCGATGCGGATTGTCGCCGACATCATCGAATACACGGCCCGCGAGATGCCGAAGTTCAATTCGATCTCGATCTCCGGCTACCACATGCAGGAGGCCGGCGCGACGCTGGTGCAGGAGCTCGCCTTCACCCTCGCTGACGGCAAGGAATACGTGAAGACCGCCTTGCAAAGAGGCATGAACGTTGACGATTTTGCCGGCCGCCTGTCGTTCTTCTTCGCCATCGGGATGAACTTCTTCATGGAGGCGGCGAAGCTCCGCGCCGCGCGCTTCCTCTGGCACCGGATCATGTCGGAATTCGATCCGAAGAAGCCCGCGAGCCTGATGCTCAGGACCCATTGCCAGACGTCGGGCGTGTCGCTTCAGGAGCAGGACCCCTACAACAACATCGTCCGCACTGCCTACGAGGCGCTTTCCGCCGTGCTCGGCGGCACCCAGTCGCTGCACACGAACTCCTTCGACGAAGCCATTGCCCTGCCTACGGAATTCTCGGCGCGCATCGCGCGGAACACGCAGCTGATCCTGCAGAACGAGACCAAGGTGACCAAGGTCGTCGATCCGCTGGCGGGCTCCTTCTATGTCGAGAAGCTCACCGCCGACCTCGCCGACGAGGCCTGGAAGCTGATCGAGGAGATCGACTCCATGGGAGGCATGACCAAGGCGGTCGCCTCGGGGATGCCGAAGCTGCGGATCGAGGAGGCGGCGGCGCGGCGGCAGGCCGCCGTCGACCGCGGCGAGGAGGTGATCGTCGGCGTCAACAGGTTCCGCCTCGCCGAGGAGCAGCCGATCGACATCCTCGACGTCGACAACGTGAAGGTCAGGGAGGCGCAGGTAGCGCGGCTCGAGAAGATCCGAGCCACCCGCGACAGGGCGGCGTGCGACGGCGCCCTTGCGGCACTTGAGCAGGCCGCCGCCTCCGGCAAGGGCAACCTTCTGGAGCTTGCCGTGGAAGCCGCCCGGGCGTGGGCATCGGTTGGAGAGATCAGCATGGCGATGGAGAAGGCGTTCGGCCGGCACCGGGCCGAGGTGAAGACGCTCGCCGGCGTCTACGGCGCCGCCTACGAGGGCGACGAGGGCTTCGTTGCGATCCAGAAGGACGTGGAGCACTTCGCCGAGGAGGAGGGCCGGCGGCCGAGGATGCTGGTCGTCAAGATGGGTCAGGACGGCCATGACCGCGGCGCCAAGGTGATCGCCACCGCGTTTGCCGACATCGGCTTCGACGTCGACGTCGGGCCGCTGTTCCAGACGCCGGAGGAGGCCGCGCAGGACGCCATCGACAACGACGTGCACGTGGTCGGCGTGTCTTCCCAGGCGGCGGGCCACAAGACGCTGGCGCCGAAGCTCGTCGATGCGCTGAAGGCGAAGGGCGCGGAGGACATCCTGGTGATCTGCGGCGGGGTGATCCCGCAGCAGGACTACGATTTCCTGAAGAAGGCCGGCGTGAAGGCGATCTTCGGACCCGGCACCAACATCCCCGCAGCCGCGCAGGACATCCTCGCCCTGATCCGGGCGGCGCGGGCGGCCTGAGAGCGGGCCGGTGGCGGCTCTCGACCACCTCGTGGTCTCGGCCAGAACCCTGGCTGAAGGTGTGGCCACGGTCGAGGCCGCGCTCGGCGTAACGCTGGTGTCGGGCGGTGAGCACAATGAGATGGGCACCCACAACCGGCTGCTCTCGCTCGGGGAGGGGCACTATCTGGAGGTTCTCGCGGTCAACCCGCAGGCTACGGCGCCTTGCACACCGCGATGGTTCGATTTGGACAATTTTCTTGGCCATCCGAGGCTAACGAATTGGGTCGCAAGGTGCGAAAACCTAAACGAAGCACTTGCCCTTGCTCCCCGTGGAAGCGGTGTGATCCATGATCTCGCACGCGGCGACTACCGCTGGCGCATGGCGATTCCGGCCGACGGCCGGCTGCCCTTCGGCGGCGCCTTTCCCGGGCTGATCGAATGGCAGGGGCCGCACCCAGCCGGGCGGCTTCCGGATGTAGGCTGCCGGCTCCGAAGGCTCGTGCTCGTCCACCCCGAGGCGGCGGCGCTCGGCGCTGCACTCTCCCAGCTCGTCGATGATCCGCGCTTCGCCATCGAGCAGGGCCCCGAGACGGCGCTCCGCGCCGAGATCGTCACGAGCCGGGGCACGAGGGTGCTGACATGATCCGATCCGCCACCCATGCCGACATCCCCGCCATCGTGGAGATCTGGAACCCGTTCATCCGCGACACGCTGGTCACCTTCACCGATCTGGAGAAGACGCCCGAGGCCGTCGCCGCGCTGCTCGCAGAACGGCGGGCAGCCGGCCACGCGGTCCTGGTGGCCGAGGAGGGGGGCGAGGTTCTGGGCTTCGCCAGCTTTGGCCAGTTCCGTGGCGGCCCCGGCTACCGGCACAGCTTCGAGCACACGATCCTCATCGCCCCCAACGCCCGCGGGCATGGGCTCGGCCGCGCGCTATTGGCCGCGCTCGAAGAGGCTGCGCGCGCCGCCGGGGGGCACGTTCTCTTCGCCGGGGTCTCGGCGGCGAACCGCGAGGGGATCGCGTTCCACGCAGCGCTCGGCTACCGCGAGGTAGCCCGGCTTACTGAAGTGGGCCGCAAGTTCGGCCGCTGGCTCGACCTCGTGCTGATGGAGAAACGGCTTTGACGCGCTGACAATGCCGCAGCGCGGCGCTAAGCTTCCACCCATGTCGGTCTGGACCCGCATCGCCGAAGCGCTCTCCGCCCTTGCCAAGGGCGAGCGGCTCGCGGACGTGTTTGACCGTTTGCGAACCCCGCCCGAGCGCACTGTCGCCTTCGCAATCGCCACAATCGCGCTCTCGGCGAAGATGGCCAAGGCCGACGGCCGCGTCACCCGCGACGAGGTCTCCGCCTTCCGCGAGGTCTTCACGATCCCGAAGGGCGAAGAGGGAAACGCGGCGCGGGTCTTCAACCTTGCGCGCGAGGACGTGACCGGCTTCGACGACTATGCCCGCCGCATCCGTCGGATGTTCGGCGACGGCCACGAGACGCTCGTCGACCTGATCGAGAGCCTGTTTCACATCGCAACCGCCGACGGCCGCTACCACGCGGGCGAGGACGAGTTCCTGGCCGAAGTTGGCCGCATCTTCGGCCTCACCGACTGCGAGTTCCGCGGCATCCGCAGCCGCTTCGTGCCCGACGCCCATCCCGACCCCTGGGAGGTGCTCGGGGTGGAGCCCGGAACGCATCTCGACGAGGTCCGCGCCGCCTGGCGCCGGCTGGTGCGCGAGCATCACCCTGACCGGCTGGCCGCGCGCGGCGTGCCCGAGGAGGCGGTGAAGCTCGCCGAGAAGCGGCTCGTGGCGCTCAACCGCGCCTGGGAGGAGCTGCGGAGGACGCACGCGCTGTGAGGATCGCCACCTACAACGTCGAGTGGTTCGATTCGCTCTTCGACAACGAGGGCCGGCTCCTGGCCGACGACAAGTGGTCCGGGAGGGAGGAGGTGACGCGCGCCGAGCAGGCCGAGGCGCTGGCGATCGTGTTCACCGCGATGGATGCCGACGCGGTGATGGTGATCGAGGCGCCCGACCAGAGCCGCAAGCGCGACACCGTCCGGGCGCTCGAGACATTCGCGGCCGAAGCGGGGGTCCGCGCCCGGCGGGCGGTGATGGGCTTCAAGAACGACACCGAGCAGGAGATCGCGCTGCTTTTTGATCCCGACCGCCTGACGCCGCGCCACGACCCGCAGGGCGACGCCCAGAGGGAGGGCCAGGTGCCGCGCTTCGACGGCAGCTTCCGGATCGACCTCGACATCGACGACACGCTCGACGTGGTGACCTACTCGAAGCCGCCGCTGGAGCTGGCCTGCACCTCGGCGGCAGGCAAGGAGTTCCGGCTGATCGGGGTGCACATCAAGTCGAAGGCGCCGCACGGGGCGCGGAACCCCGACCAGGCGAAGCGGATCGCCATCGCAAACCGGCGCAAGCAGCTGGCCCAGTGCGTCTGGCTCAGGAAGCGGGTAGAGGAGCACCTGGGGCGCGGCGACAGCCTGATCGTGCTGGGCGACTTCAACGACGGTCCTGGGCTCGACGAGTACGAGCACCTGTTCGGCCGCTCGGGCGTCGAGATCGTGATGGGGATCGACGGCGGCGAAGAGGAGCCAAGGCTGCACGACCCGCACGTCGCCCGGGCGATCAGCCGCAAGCTGGCCGCCGGGCCGACCACGGCGCGGTTCTTCCTGGCCGACGAGCGCTGTTATCTCTCGGCCCTCCTCGACTACGTTATGGTCTCCGACGACCTGATGGAGCTGGGGCCGACCTGGCGGATATGGCACCCGTTCGACGACCCGGTGTGTTTCAAGTCCGTCGAGCTGCGAGACGCGCTGCTCGCCGCCTCGGATCATTTCCCGGTCACGGTCGACATCCCGCTTTGACTCGAATCGAGGCCCCGAAACGCTTATATTCGATCCATGAGAGCCGCGGTCCTCGCCCTTCTCCTTGCGCTGACTGCGCCGCAATTGGCGGCGGACGAGGCGGTGCCGTCCGAGGGTGAGGTGGAGGAAGGGTTCTCGCTCTTCGAGGAGGGGGCGAAGCTGATCTTCAGGGGCCTGGCCAGCGAGATCGAGCCGGCGATGCGGGAGATGGCGGAGGGGATGGAGGATTTCGCCGCCAATCTCGAACCGATGCTGCGCGAGCTTGCACGGCTGATGGAGGACCTCGCGAGCTATCACCTGCCCGAGATGCTGCCCAACGGGGACATCATCATCCGCAGGAAGCGGCCCGGGCCGTTCGAGTTCGGACCCGGCGGCGAGACCGAGATCTGAGGGCCGTGATGCAGCGCCCCGTATCACAGTGAAAGCTCAGATCAAGCCGCTGATTTCAAAAGATTTTCAGATTCTCGTTTACTCCATAATAAGCCGCGTCGCACCGGCCGCCACACCCTCATGTCGGCACCAGAGCGGCCGATCCGCTGGCGCGCCCCAGACGGCGGCCGGGCTCAGACCATCACCTTGACGATCACCTCGTCGGCCCCGAGCGCCTTGGCGAGCGACTGGAAGCGGGCGGCAGCGACTTCGCCGTAGAGCGGCTCGGCGTCGGGATGCAGCAGCAGCTCGAGCCGGCTCCGTTTCGGCACGTATTTCAGGCTGCCCATGCCCTTCAGCGTCTCGGCCGAGAACATGGCGCCGAAGCGCATCGCCTTGCCGAGCACCTCGGCCTGTTGCAGCGACTGCTCGGACAAGAGCTGGAACAGGGGCTCGAACCGGGTGCCAGCGCGGGAGTTCTTGTAGCGGTGCAGGAGCGCGAGCCCGAGAAAGATGCGCTCCTCGTGGTTGAGCCCGCCGAGGTTGGCCCGGGTGGCGTTGTCGAAACAGACCTCGTGGCGATAGTCGGGATGGGCGCGCCAGGAGACGTCGTGCAGGAGGCACGCGGCCTTGACGATGCGCCTGCGGGCCTGGGTGAGGTCGGGAAAGAGGGGCAGGATGAAGCCGTAGAGTTTCTTGCCGAAGCCCGGGATCCGGGCGGCACTGGCCTCGGCCCAGCGGCAGGCCTCGATCAGCGGATCGCGCTCGCGGAGCTTTGCGGGCATCTGCTCGTAGAGCAGCCCCTCGCGGATGCCGTAGGAGGAGATGCAGATCTCGCTGGGCTTCAGCACCGTGACGAGCTCGCGAAGCACCTGCGCGGCGATCGGCACCAGCGCCATCCGCTCGGCGCCGATGCCGGTGCGGGCGCGCAGCATCTCGATGTCGGAGGCCTCGATGAAGCGCACCGTGAGCCGGACCTGCTCGGGCGTCATCCGGTATTCGTGGAGCACCGTCAGCGGGTAGGCGCGGCGCTCCATGTCGATCCTGGCGATGGCGCGCCAGGAGCCGCCGACGAGGTAGAGCCGGCGGCTCTTGCCGTCGAGCTTCTTCACGGCCTTGCTGAGCACATCGCGGATGTGCGTCTTGAGGCCCTTCTTGCCGCCCTCGATGCCCTGCAGCCGAAACGGCCCGAGCGGCGTCGAGAGCCGGCGCCCGACCTTGCCGCCGCCGACCTCGGCAAGCTCCATCGACGAGCCGCCGATGTCGCAGATGATGCCTTCGGCCTCGGGCCAGCCGAGCAGCACGCCCTGGGCCGAGAGCCGCGCCTCCTCCTCGCCGTCGATGACGCGGAACTTGAGCCCGGTTTCGGCCTCGGCCTCAAGCTGGAACTCGGGCCCGTCCTCGGCCTCGCGCACCGCCGCGGTGGCGACGGTGGTTAGGGGCGCCACCTTCAACGCCTTGGCGAGCGCGGCGAACCGCCTCAGCGCGGCGATCGCGCGCTTGCGGCCCTCGGGGCTGAGCCGGCCGGTCTCGCGTAGGCCGGCGCCAAGCGCGGCCATGACCTTCTCGTTGTAGAAATAGGCCGGCGAGCGGGCGGCGCCGTCGAAGACGACGAGGCGGACCGAGTTCGAGCCCACGTCGATCACGCCGACACGGGAGAGGGCGCGGGCGGTCGGGTCGTCGAAGAGCGGCTTGCCGAAGGCACCCCAATCGTCGGATCGCTGCTCCGGCGTGCCGTCCATCTGGCGATTCCCCCGCTGGCTCGGGAGGGACTCTGCCCGTCCGGCGGGGGCGGGGTCAATGCTCGGCGACGGTCTGACGGCGGCTTGCCGCGCCGCTGCCGCGGGCCCGGGATTTTCTCTGGGGGTGAGAGCGAGTGCCAGCCCTTGTCGCGGGTCCTGGGTCAGCTGCCTTGGCCGATCTCGGTCTCCAGGAGCCGTTCGAACGGGACGGGCGGCAGCGCTCCGGGGTCGCCGAAGGGGTCCGAGAACGCGTAGATAATGAACATCACAAAGCCGCTGTACCCGCCATAGACGCTGAGCAGGGCAAGGTTCACGCGCGTTGCGGAGAAGATGAAGTATGGAATGGTCACGAGGGCGATCCCGGCTATGGCGGCCGCCCAGAACAGGGGGTTCACTGCGTGAACCGCGTTGTTCTCCCGCTCCTGACGCAGTTCGGCGATCAGTTGGATCTTGTGGAGCATGTGGTCTCGGAGCGCTTCCCGGCGCGGTGTGTCAGGGTAGAGATCCAGCAGCGCCTGGTAGACGGATTCGCGCAGCACCCACGCCTTCGCGGAGAGGACCCGCTCCTCAGAGAGCAAGTCCCATTCCTCGTCGACAACGACCCGGGTGTAGTCCGAGAGCGCGGACTGGATCGCAGCTTCCTGTTCGGCCCCGTAGCGGCGGACGTCGTTGTAGATGTCGGCAATGGCGGTCGCTTCGCGCACGAGGTTGGTTTGAAGCTGGCTGTAATCGACCAGCTCCTGCGCGAACACCAGCGCCAAGATAAGGCCGTGGAGTGCGGAAACCCGGAAGATCACCGATCCGGCGAGCGTTTCGGTCTCGTTCTGGAACGCGCCGCCCAAGACGAGGCGCATGGTGAAGTAGACCGCCCAGGCCAGAACTATGGTCCCGAGAACAAAGGCTCCGCCGAGAAGGATCGATGCGCCGTCCATCATCAGCCGCCGAGGGGGATGGCGTCGGGCAACTCATACCTCTCGTCACCGATGTAGACTGTCGAGAGGTAGCCGGTGCGCGTGGCGCGGAACTCGCCCGGATCGGCCTCGGACGTGTCGGCGCTGATTGGCGAGCCCAGGCTGAAGAATATGGCCCTTTTCCTCCCGTCGGGCCTTGTGACGACGACCGTTGCGTCTCCACCACCGCCGCGCGCGACGCCGAAGCTGCATTCGGTCATCGGCTGGCCCGCGGATTGAGCGCAGGGGATGCTGCCGGTGGCATCGAAATCGCCCTGCCCGGTGCGCAGGGCGCTGTCGTCGACGCCGGTGACTGGCGCGCCGTTGGGCGCTACCGCGGGACTGAGGAATTCGGCCGCGACATATCCGCGAGCCCCCCCTCCGACCGGCTGCACGTCGCACCAAGCGCGTCCCTCCCGAGCTATGCAGCCGAGGTTGTTCAGGGCGCCGCCGCGCTCGAGACGCGCAATCACCGCTGACCTTCCGGAAGCCTCCTCGCGCATGTTGAGCGGGCCGGATGACGTCGCCACCTCGAAATAGCGGAAACCGCCGTCCGTCGGAGCGTCGGGCAGATATCCGGGCTCGAAGTTGCTTTCCTGCGCGGGCGCGGGGAACGCAAGCAGGAGCAGAATCGCGGTCGTGGCAGGCCGGATTCGCCTGCGGATCCGAGGCCTCTTCATGGTCCAGTCCCGTTTGTCTGTTCAAATCCTAGAGATCAATAGCGCAACGCACCGCACGATCCACCTTTCCGTTCGGCCGAAGGAATTTGAGCTCGGGGGTTCGGGATGGTGGCGCATCTAGATCGGCATCGGGCATGGTCGAGTCATCCGGTTCCGATCGATGCGGCCGCATGCCTGCCCGCCAGCCTCCTTTCCTCAATCCTTCGGATGCGCGAGCCGCGGCACGTCGGCCGCCCCAGCGGAGCCACGGCCCGAGAGCGAGGGGTTCTCCATGAAGAAGCGGTGGCAGTTGAAGGGCTGGCGATTCTCGGGGAAGGGGTAGCGGGTGTAGGCGCCGTCGGGCTTCAGGACCCAGGTCTGCGCCTCGTCGGCGAGGTTGGCGGCCATAATCTGGTCGACGATCTGCGCCTTCACCGTGTCGTTCTTGATCTCGACCAGCGTCTCGACCCTGCGCGAGAGGTTGCGGCTCATCCAGTCGGCGGAAGAGATGAACACGCGGGCCTTCTTCGCCGGCAGGCCGCGCCCGTTGCCGAAGCAGACGATGCGGGAATGCTCGAGGAAGCGGCCGACGATGGACTTCACCCGGATGTTCTCGGAGAGCCCGGCAATGCCGGGGCGGAGCGCGCAGATGCCGCGGATCACGAGCTGGATCTTCACGCCCTCCCGGCTCGCGGCGTAGAGCGCATCGATCACGTCGGATTCGACCAGCGAGTTCATCTTGGCCCAGATCTCGGCCGGTCGCCCGGCGCGGGCGTGCTCGGCCTCGCGGGCGATCAGCTCGAGGAGCCGCTCCTTGAGGTTCAGGGGCGAGATCGCGAGGTTCTCGAGGATCTCGGGCTGGGCGTAGCCCGAGAGGTAGTTGAAGACGCGGGTGGCGTCGCGGCCGAGAGCGGGGTCGGTCGTGAACAGGCTGAGGTCGGTGTAGAACCGCGCGGTGATCGGGTGGTAGTTGCCGGTGCCGTAGTGGGTGTAGGTCACCAGGCTGTCGCCCTCGCGACGGACCACGGTCGAGATCTTGGCGTGGGTCTTGTAGTTGATGAAGCCGTAGACGACATGCGCCCCGGCACGCTCCAGCCGGCGCGACTGGCGGATGTTGGCGGCCTCGTCGAAGCGGGCCTTGAGCTCGACGAGGGCGGTCACCGACTTGCCGGCCTCGGCCGCCTCGCAGAGCGCGGCGACGATCGGGCTGTCGCGTGAGGTGCGGTAGAAGGTTTGCTTGATCGCCAGCACATTAGGATCGCGCGCCGCCTGTTCGAGGAACCGGACGACCATGTCGAAGGTCTCGTAGGGGTGGTGCAGCAGCATGTCCTTCTGGCGGATCGCCGCGAACATGTCGCCTTCGTGGTCCTGCACCCGTTCGGGCACGCGGGGGGTGAAGGAGGGCCAGAGCAGGTCACGCCGGTCGTCGAGGACAAGCTCGCCGAGGTCGGCCATGCCGAGAAGGCCCTTGACCTCGACCACCTCGTCCGGGGTGACCTCGAGCTCTTCCATGATCAGGGCGCGGAGCTTCTCCGGCGCGCCGGCGGAGATCTTCATCCGGATCACCTCGCCGCGGCGGCGGCGCTTCAGCGCCACCTCGAATTCGCGCACAAGGTCCTCGGCCTCGTCCTCGACCTCGATGTCGCTGTCGCGCAGGACCCGGAACGCGCAGAAGCCCTTGGCCTCGTAGCCCGGGAAGAGCGAGCCGAGGTGCAGCAGCAAGAGCTCCTCGAGCGGCAGGAAGCGGTGGCTGCCGGAGCGGCCGGGCAGCGGCAGGAAGCGGGCGATCTGCTGCGGGATCGGCAGCAGCGCCTTCAACTCGCGCTTGTCGGACCTCCGCTCGAGCTGGAGCGCGAAGCAGAAGCCGGTGTTGGGGATGAACGGGAAGGGGTGGGCGGGGTCGATCGCGAGCGGCGAGAGGATCGGGAAGACCTGGGCCAGGAAGTGCTCTTCGAGCAGCGCGCGATCCTTCGCGCTGAGCTTGGAGCGGGTCAGCAGGTGGATGCCCTCGGCCTCCATCTCGCGCTTGAGCCGGTTCCACACGGTCTGCTGGGCGGCCAGCAGACGGCGCGCGTCGTCGTTGATCAGCACCAGCTGTTCGCCGGGCGACAGGCCGTCGTCGGAGGAGGTCGTGTTGCCGGCGCGGGCGAGCTCGCGCAGGCCGGCGACGCGGACGGTGTAGAACTCGTCGAGGTTGGTGGCCGAGATCGACAGGAAGCGCAGCCGCTCCAGGAGCGGCACGCGGGGGTTCTTCGCCTCGTCGAGCACGCGCCAGTTGAAGGCGAGCCAGGAGAGCTCGCGATTGAAGAAGCGGCCGCGGCCGTTGCGTTCGGCTTCCGGTACCGCGACCGGATCGGGGAAGGGCGCCTTGAGGAAATCGGCCTGGGTCGTGAATGGAGTGCTTGGCGCTTGAGGTGACTGAAGCATGGCGGCGATCATCGCAGGGGCGGCAAGGGGTTGTCCAGAAGCTCCCACATGGGCGCCGCGGTCTCAGCCGGCATTGACCGTGATCAAGGCCGGCCGCTGGAGGTGGGCAAATCCTCCGGATTTCTGAATGAAATATCGTGCGCCGTCACCGGGCGGAAGCGGCAAGGGTGGGCGTGGCTACCCGTGCAACCGCGACTTGCCTCGGCGCAGCGGCGGCCGCGCAGGGGATGGGTGGCCAGGATGTCGAGCCCAGCGGGGCGTCCCGGCGCGGGGAGCCCCGCGCCTTGGTCAGAACACCAGCTTGAAGTACTCGGCTTCGAAGTTCTGCTCCATCCCTGCGCCGCCGCAGAAGCCCATGACCGAGTTGCTGGTTCCGTCGATCCGACCGCCCGAGACGATGGAGGCGCCCTGCATCCCGTTGGCGACGGAAGTGAACGACACGTTGCCGACGGCGAGGATCTGGCCGCCGTACATCTCGAGCTGAGCCGGGATGTCGACACCGCCCCGGGTGACGATCTGCGCACCACCCCCGACGGCGCAATTGTCGTTCCTGCCGATCCTGACGCCGGAGGCCGCGTCGATGGATTTTTCGCGCGTGTTGGTGTTCACGACGATCGCGTCTTCCAGCCCGACGCCCTCGCCGAACTTCAAGAGGCAGTTGGTCACGACCACTACGTTCCTCAACACGGTATTTGTATGGATCTGGGCGTGCTGCCCTTCGGACGCGCAGTTGATCTTGTAGATCAGCCCGGGGAGGAAGACGGTCTGGTCGAGCTTGGCGTTTCGGTTCAGGGTGACCGGAAGGGGATCGGTGATGAAGCTGCGGTAGTGGGGCGACGTGGGATCCTGCACGCCGGCGATGATGGCGTTCACGCGATTGAGGATGCGGATCTGGTAGGAGCCGTCGCGCAGCGCCGGCTGGAGCCCGGTATTGCTTGCCATGCCGCTGGAGGGAATCACGAGGTCCTGCTTGTTCGGCATCGAGACGATGACGCCAGGCTCGAACATGTTGTTGCTGTTCACCTCGACATGGGTTTGCGAATGGATGCAGAAGCCCGCCTTGTAGGTGTTGCCCGACTGGACATCGACGATGTCTTCGCCGACGAAGCCCTCGCGGAAGCATGTCGGACGGTAGGTGACGAACACTGCCCGGCGCCGCACGTCCCAGAAGTCGATATTTGCGAATCTGAGAAAAAAGGTGGCGACCTGATTGCTGCGGTCCGCGAGCCGGGCGGTGTCGACCATCACCGCGTCGCG
>JBFKAV010000092.1:0-14519 GCA_041621405.1 Paracoccaceae bacterium | reverse complement strand
CGCGTATTTCAGCGCGTAGGTGATCGCCATGTGGCTGACGGTCGAAGCCAGCCCGACGCCGAGGAGGAAGCCCCAGGCGGCGCCCTCGGGCCAGGAAAGGCCAAACGGCGCCAGGCCTGCGGGCGCGGCGAGAATGAGGATCGGCGCCGTGATCACAAAGCCCAGCGCGGCGGTGTGGAACTGCATCGGTACCGGGTGCAGCTCGCGCGACAGGATCCGGGTCACGATCATGTAGGCGGCGAAGGAGAATGCGGTGCCAAGCGGGTAAAGCGCCACCGGGCCGAACAGCGTCAGGCTCGGGCGGATCACGAACATCGCGCCGGCGAATCCCACGGCCGAGGCGAGGATCCGGCGCGGCCCCACTGCCTCGCCGAAGAAGGCCCAGCCGAGCAGGAGCAGCACGAAGGGCTCGACGAAGACGATCGCCAGCGCGTCGGCCACCGGCATCACCGCCACCGCCGAGACGAAGGTGTAGCTCGAGAGGATCAGGAACACCGCGCGCAGGGCCGCCAGCCAGAGGGTGCGCGGGGAGAGGCGGAAGGCATGGCCCAGCGCCCAGGCGATCGGCGCCATCAGCGCCGCCTGCACCAGGAACCGCGCCGCGGTGATCTGGCCCACCGAGATCGTCGCCGAGGCGAGCTTGGCCGAGACGTCGATCAGGGGCGCGACGACGCAGAAGCCGACCATCAGCAGGACGCCGGGCAGGATGCGGTCAGACGAGCTCATGCCCTGCGCCTAGCCGGGCCGCGACGTGCCGTCCATGCCGAAAGCGACATGCCGGTTCCGCCTCGGGGCCAATTGCCGGCGGACAGGGTGGCGGCGGGCGGCTAGGGTGGCCGCAGCATTGGAGGCTGAAATGAGCGAAGACGAACCTCGCATCGGCATTGTCGGCGGCAGCGGCATGCTCGGCGGCGCGATCGCCCAGGCTCTGCTCGAACGCGGCGCCGTGCGGCCCGAGAGGCTCTGGATCTCGAACCGCAGCGGCGCGGCGGACGGATTCGCGGACTGGCCCGGGGTGACCGTCACCCGCGACAACCTGAGCCTCGCCGCGGCCTCGGACGTCATCCTGCTCGCGGTGCCGCCGGCCCTTGTCGGACAGATCGGGCTTCGCGCCGAGAGCCGGCTGGTGATCTCGGTCATGGCCGGGGTCACGGTGGCCGAGATCTCGAAGATGACCGGCGCGGCTCGCGTGATCCGCGCGATGTCGAGTCCCGCGGCGCGACACGGCCTCGCCTACTCGCCGTTCTTCGCCAGCCCCGCCGTCACCGCGGAGGACCGGGCGATGACAAGGCGGCTCTTCGAAGCCTGCGGGGCGACCGACGAAGTGGCCGAGGAGGATCAGATCGACGTCTTCACCGCGCTGACCGGCCCGGTACCAGGCTTCGTCGCCTATTTCGCCGATTGCGTGGCCTCCTACGCGGTCGGCCAGGGCATCGATCCCGCCACCGCCGAGCGTGCGGTGCGCCAGCTCTTCCGCGCCGCCGGCGCGATGCTGGCCGAGGGCGCCCCGAGCCCGGCCGACCACGTCCGCGAGATGATCGACTACGCCGGCACCACCGCCGCCGGGCTCAAGCGCATGGAAGCCTCGCCGCTCCGCCAGGCGATCCACGACGGCCTCGACGCCGCCACCCGAGCCGCCCGCGCGCTCGGCCAGCCCGAAGTCTGAGCGCCCGGCCGGGCCGGAGACCGGGAGCCGTCGACCGCATTGCGCGCGCGTCGGATTGATGCGGCTCCGTTTCGGGCGCATGATCGGGCGGGCGCGGACGGGCAAGTCGGCCGGGGAGCCCGAAAGGGCGGCTCCGGAAGTGGGCCTGCATGCGTCTCGGCGCCCTCATCCTGTCGTTCCTCTGGCCTGCGTTGGCCGCTGCCGGGCCCGCTCTCGAAGCCCAGGCTACCGCCGTCGAACGCGCGGCCCCCGCCGCGCTCGCCCGTCATGGTGCGGAGGGGGCGGCGGTGGCGATCGTGGAGGGCGGCCAGTCGGCCTGGGTCGGCGGCTTCGGCGTCGTCGACAGGTCGAGCGGCGCGCCGGTCCTGGCCGACACGGTCTTTCCGGTCGCCTCGGTCACCAAGCCAGTGACCGCCTGGGCGATCCTTAGGCTCGCCGCCGAGGGCCGGTTCGACCTCGAAGCGCCGATCTCGAACTACGTCACCCGCTGGCACCTCCCGGCCTCGGAATTTGACGCCACGGCCGTCACCGCCCGCGCCATCCTCGCCCATGCCGCCGGCCTCTCGTTCGGCGGCGATCCCGGTGCGGAACCGGGCGCCCCGGTGCCCAGCCTGGAGGAAGCCGCCGAGGGCGTCGGCCAGGAGGACGGCCCGCTTCGCCTCGTCCATCTGCCCGGCGCCGCCTATCGATATTCCTCGAAGGCATACATCCTGCTCGAGCTCGCGGTTGAGGAGATCACCGGCGAGCCCTTCGAAGCCTACCTGACCCGCGAGATCCTCGCTCCCCTCGGCATGTCGCGGAGCGGCTTCGACCCCGGCGACTTTCCCGGCGCCGCCACCGGCCACGACTGGTATGGCCGGCCGCTGCCGCATTATGAGCTCGCGACCCGCGCCCAGGGCGGGCTCTGGGCAAGCGCGGGCGACATGGCGCGCTTCCTCGCTGCCGCCATGCGGGGTCCGGACGGCGAGGCCCCTGGGCGCGGCGTCATCCCGCCCGATGCGGTGGCGTCGAGCTTCGCGCCCTTCCCGTTCGCCGCCGACAGCGCCCAGGTCGGCCTCGGCTACAACCTCAGCCGCGCCACGGGGCCTCTCGTCGCTCGCAAGTCCGGCGACCGGCGCGGCTACAAGTCGATCGTCTTCTCGATCCCCGAACGGGGCGCCGGCCTGGTGATCCTGGCCAACAGCGACCGCGCCGCCGCCGGCGTCTTCGCCGACATCGCCTGTCCCTGGAGCGCCTCGCTCGACGGCGACCCGCTCGGTGCGATCTGCGGCCAGCTCCATACGCTTCGCAACGCTCACTTCGCCGCCGCCCTGGCCCTTGCCCTCGCTGCCGCCGCGCTCGCCATCATCACCCTCCGCGCGGTCCGCCGCGGCCGGCGGCGCTGGGCCTGGCCGCCTGTCCCGACAAGAGCCGCGGCCATCGGTGCCCTGGTCGTCCTCGCGCTCGCTTGGTGGGGATTCTGGTACTCTGACCTGCCGCTCCGCCTCGCGGGCTACCCGAGCGGCTTCCACACCGTCCGCTTCGACCCCTGGCCCACGGCGATGGTCTGGGTATCCTGGGGTCTGACGCTCGCGCTCGCCGCTCTCGCCGCGCGCCTTCTCGCGGTGCCGGCGCGGCCGTGAGGTTTGGGGCTGGTCGCCACTGCGCCCCGGTGCCAACTTGCATGCCATCGGGGAGAGGCTAGGTATGCGGGTCCTGATGATCGGAGGCACTGCCCTGACGGGGCCGCACCTGATCCGCGAGCTCCTGGGGCGCGGCGACCAGGTCCATGTGCTGAGCCGCAGCGGCCAGTCCGTCGCCTGCGAGACAGCCCATCGCGGGGACCGACGCGATCCCGAGGCCCTCGACGCGGCGCTCGCGGCCGCCCGGCCCGACGCGATCGTCGACATAGTTCCGTTCACCGCCGCCGACGCCGAGGGGCTTCTCGCCGCGCTCGCCGGGCACGGGCGCGCGCCGCCGGTCGTTGCCTGCTCCAGTCAGGATGTCTATGCCGCCTTCGGGCGCATCCACGGTACCGAGCCGGGGCCGGCGCAAGCCTGCCCGATCCCGGAGACGGGCCGGCTCCGTACCTGCCTCGGCCCCGAGGGCGCGGCCTACGACAAGCTTTCGGTCGAGCGCCTCCTCGGCGGCGGGCTCGCCGATGTGACCCTGCTCCGGCTCCCGGCAATCTACGGCTGGCCCGATGCTTCGCGCCTCGCGCCCTACCTCGACGCGATGCTCGACGGCGCCCGCGAGATCGTGCTGAGCCCGGTCCGGGCGCGCTTCCGCTTCTCGCGCGCGCTCCACAAGAACGCCGCGCACGGGCTGGCGCTGGCGATGGCCGCGGGGCGGCGGGGACGCCGGATCTACAACCTCGCCGAGCCCGATGCGCGTGGCGAGGCAGAGTGGGTGGCCCGGATCGCCGGCTGCTGCGGCTGGCGCGGACGCGTGAGGGCCGACGGACCGGGCGAAGGCCCGGTGCAGGACCTTGCGGCTTGCTCCGACCTGATCCGGGACGAGCTTGGGTTCTCCGAAGTTCACGATCCCGGCGCCGGCTTGGCGGAGGCCGTGGCCTTCCACGCCTGGCAACGGCGCGGCATTCCCTACGTCAAGGGTTACTGACGCTCAGCAGTTCGGCACGTTGACAGCAAGGCCCCCGAGCGAGGTCTCCTTGTACTTCTCGCTCATGTCGGCCCCGGTCTGGCGCATCGTCTCGATCGCGGCGTCGAGCGGCACCAGGTGCACGCCGTCGCCCCGGAGCGCGAGCGAGGCGGCCGAGACCGCCTTGATCGCGCCGAGGCCGTTCCGCTCGATGCAGGGAACCTGCACCAGCCCATTTACCGGGTCGCACGTCATGCCGAGGTGGTGCTCGAGCGCGATCTCGGCGGCGTTCTCCACCTGCATCGGCGTGCCGCCCATCACCGCGGCAAGCCCGGCGGCGGCCATCGCCGCGGCCGAGCCCACCTCGGCCTGGCAGCCGCATTCCGCGCCGGAGATCGAGGCGTTGGTCTTGACGATGCCGCCGATCGCGGCGGCGGTCAGCAGGAAGTCGCCCACGCCGCCGCGGCTCGCGCCCGGCACGTGGTCGAGCCAGTAGCGGATCACCGCCGGCACCACGCCCGCCGCGCCATTCGTCGGCGCGGTCACCACCTGGCCGCCGGCGGCATTCTCCTCGTTCACGGCCATCGCGTAGACGCTCATCCAGTCGTTGATCGTGTGCGGCGGGGTCAGGTTCAGCCCGCGCTCGGCCAGAAGCTTCTCGTGGATGCCCCGCGCGCGCCGCCGCACCTTGAGCCCGCCGGGCAGGATGCCCTCGCCGGCAAGCCCCCGGTCGATGCAGGCATTCATCACCTCCCAGAGCCGGGCGAGGCCCTGCTCGAGTTCGTGCCCGGAGCGGAAGACCAGCTCGTTCTTCCGCTTCATCTCGGCGATCGAGAGGCCCGTGCCCTCGGCCATCCGAAGCATCTCGGCGGCGTTGCGGAACGGGTGCGGCACGGCCGGCTGCGCCGGCTCGCGGCCGGCCTTCGCCGCCTCGAGTTCGGCCTCGGTCAGCACGAAGCCGCCGCCGATCGAGTAGTAGGTCTCCTGCAGGATCACGTCGCCCTGGGCGTCGGTTGCCATCAGGATCAGACCGTTGGCATGGCCGGCAAGCGGCGGCCCGTAGTCGAACCTGAGATCGGCCTCGGGGTCGAAGGCCAGGTCCCCGAGCCCCGCGGGCGAGACCCGCCTCTCCGACCGGATCGCGGCCAGCGCCGCCTCGGCGGCCTCCGCCTCGTAGCTCTCGGGCAGGAAGCCCGCGAGGCCGAGGATCACCGCACGGTCTGTGGCGTGGCCGATCCCGGTGAAGGCGAGCGAGCCGTGCAGGCTGGCCCTGAGGCCCTTGGGCCGGAACGGCGAGGTGCGCAAGGTGTCGAGAAACCGCGCCCCGGCCACCATCGGGCCCATCGTGTGCGACGACGACGGCCCGACGCCGACCTTGAAGATCTCGAAGACGCTGAGGAACATCGCGCACCACCCCCGGGGGATGGGCCGAGCCATGCCCTGCGCGGCCCGGCCAGGCGCGCCCGAAAGCGACATCCGGCAGGCATTCCCGGACTTCCCCGCTCAGATGCGCGTTGCGGCGGTCACGAAATGGGTCAGCGTGAAGAAGAACCTGCCTGCCCGAGCCAGATCGCGCTGCTCGGCCGCCCAGTCCCGGGCCTCGGCCTCGGAAACATGGCCATTGGCAACCGCGTGGTCCCTGACCAGCGCCAGCATCGTCGCGGCCAGACCGTCGGGCCGCAGAAGGGTGTCGCAAAAGGTCAGGGGCGCCACGCGCTCGACGCGGAATCCGGCGGCGGCAAGCTCTTCCGGCAGGATCTCGGGCAGGCTGACGTGCACCAGGTGTCGGTCCCAGCTCGCCAGCATCCGCGCCATGCGGGCGGGATCGTCGCTGCGCCAGGCGGCGGTGCCGAAATGCATGTCGCCGATGACCAGCCGCCCGCCGGGGCGGAGTACCCGGCGCAGCTCCGCCAGCGCGGCGGGAATCGCGGCGACGTATTCGAACACCTGCACCGAAACCGCCCCGTCGAGGCTGGTGTCCTCCAGCGGCAGCGCCTCCGCGGCGCCCTCAATCAGGATCACGTTGTCACGCCCGTCGCAGGCATCGCGTGCGGCGGCGAGCATCGCCGCGCTCGGGTCGACCCCCACCACGCGGCCCTGCGGTCCGACCGCGCGCGCCAGCTCCAGGGTCATGAGGCCGTTGCCACAGCCGAGGTCGAGCAGCCGTTGTCCTGGGGCGGGTGCCAGGGCGTCGAAGTTCTTGCGCCGCCGCCGGGTGAAATCTGCGCCGTGATAGGCGTCGCTGAGAAGCTTTGCCGTGGCTTCGTCGAATTGCAGCATTCCGTCGATCTCTCATTCGTCGTTTCCGATGCGGCCCAACATAGCACGACCGTCGCAGGGGGCCGCCCGCGGACGGGAATTCTGCCCTCGCGCCCCGCGCCGATCTTGCCTATAACGGCCGGCGAGACCGACGGAGGTGCGCCCATGAGTTCCGACCTGTCCCCGATCGACAAGGCGAAATACCTCGCCGCGAAGCGCTCTGTCGCCTTCGTCGAGAACGGGATGCGCGTCGGCCTCGGCACCGGCTCCACCGCCGCCTGGATGGTGCGCTGCCTGGGCGAGCGGGTGCGCGAGGAGGGTTTGCGCATCACCGCCGTGCCCACCTCCGAGCGCACCGCCGAGATCGCCCGCGAGGAGGGCATCCCGCTCACCACGCTCGACGACATCCGGTTCCTCGATCTCACCATCGACGGCACCGACGAGTTCGATCCCGACCTCTGCCTGATCAAGGGCGGCGGCGGCGCGCTCCTGCGCGAAAAAATCGTGGCGACGGCCTCCGACCAGATGATCGTGATCGCCGACGCCGCCAAGGAGGTGGCGACGCTCGGGGCCTTCCCGCTGCCGGTCGAGGTGATCCCCTTCGGCTGGCAGACCACCAAGGAACTGCTCGAGGAGGCGCTGATCAACGTCGACGTTCTCGGCCAGACCGGCAGCCTGCGCCGGTCCTCGGGCCAGCCCTTCGTCACCGACAGCGGCAACTACATCCTCGATCTCGACCTTCGGCGCATCGGCAATCCGCGCCAGCTTGCGCTGATGCTGAACCAGATCCCCGGGGTGGTCGAGAACGGGCTCTTCATCGACATCTGCGACATCGTGGTGATCGGTCACGGCGACGGACGGGTCGAGCTGCGCGACATGAACGAGGGCTCGGCCAGCGAGGAAAAGATCGATTTCCTGGAGGACGGCAATATCTTCGCCGACCTCGCCGAGTGAGGCGCGCTTGAGCTTCGACTATGACCTCTTCGTCATCGGTGGCGGATCGGGCGGCGTGCGCGCGGCCCGGCTGGCAGCGGCCGAGGCCGGGGCCAAGGTGGCACTCGCCGAGCACGACCGCATGGGCGGCACCTGCGTGATCCGCGGCTGCGTGCCGAAGAAGCTGATGGTCTTCGCCTCCTCCTACCGCGCCGCGATGGCCGATGCCGCCGACTACGGCTGGGCGGTCGAGGCGGGAGGCATCGACTGGCCGCGCTTCCGCGCCCGCCTGCACGCCGAGCTCGACCGGCTCGAAGGCGTCTACCGCGACAACCTCGCGAAGGCCGGGGTCACCGTCCACGACTGCCGCGCCGAGATCGAGGACCCGCACACGGTGCGGCTGGCGACGGGCGAAAGCGTCACCACGCGCCACATCCTGGTGGCCACCGGCGGCCGGCCCAACGTGCCGGAACGCGAGGGCGCCGAGCTCGGCATCACCTCGAACGACGTGTTCCTGTTCGAAGAGCTTCCGAAGTCCATCCTGGTCGTCGGCGGCGGCTACATCGCCTCGGAAATGGCTTGCATCCTCAACGGCCTCGGCGTCGAGGTCACGCAGGTCTACCGGGGCGCCCAGATCCTCAGGGGCTTCGACGACGAGGCCCGCGGCCACATTGCCGAGATCATGAGGGACGGTGGCGTCCGGCTCCACGTCGGCACCAACGTGCTCGAGATCAGGCGCGAGGGGCAGGCGGTCTGGGTCAAGACCTCCGACGGCTCGGCGCGGGCCTACGATGCGCTGCTCTGGGCCACCGGCCGGCGCCCCAACACTGATGGCCTCGGGCTCGAGCGGGCTGGCGTCAAGCTCGGCCGCCACGACGAGGTGCTGGTCGACCGCTACAGCCAGACCAACATCCCCTCGATCTACGCCGTGGGCGACGTGACGGGCCGGCTGCAGCTCACGCCGGTTGCGATCCGCGAGGGCGCGGCCTTCGTCGAGACCGTGTTCCACGGCCGCCCGACAGCTTTCGACCACAGCCTCGTGCCCGGCGCGGTGTTCACCCAGCCCGAATACGGCTATGTCGGTCTCACCGAAGAGGCGGCGGCCGAGCAGGAGCCGATCGAGGTCTACTGCACCTCGTTTCGGCCGATGCAGAGCTCCTTCATCGGGCGGACCGAGCGGGTGATGATGAAGCTCGTCGTGGCGCGCGAGAGCCGCAAGGTGCTCGGCTGCCACATCGTCGCCCCCGAGGCCGGAGAGATGATCCAACTCGCCGGCATCGCCATCGGCATGGGGGCCACCAAGGAGGACTTCGACCGCACCTGCGCGGTGCACCCGACCATGGCGGAGGAGCTGGTGACGATGCGCGCGCCGGTCAGGAAAGCATGAGATGCGGCACGAATCCGCTTGATTTCTTGGGCGGAACGACCACGTAAGCGCTAGGCAGAGACGAAGACCGAAGAGGGGTGAGAAGAACCTTTATGGCTGGCAATAACGGCGGACCATGGGGCGGCGGCGGCGGCTCCGGTGGCGGAGACGACGACGACGACCGCAGGGGCGGACGCAGACCGGGCGGCGACGTGCCGCAGATCCCGGAAATCGACGAGCTGATGAAGAAGGGCCAGGAGCGGCTCAAGGTGCTGATGGGCGGCCGCGGCGGGCGCGGCGCAGGCGGCGGCCGCGGCGACAACGGCTTCAAGATGACCCGCGGCACCTGGGGCCTCGCGGCGCTCGCCGTGCTGGCGCTCTGGTTGTTCTCGTCCTTCTACACGGTCCGGCCCGAGGAGCAGTCGGTCGAGCTTTTCCTCGGCGAGCGCTACCAGGTCGGCACTCCGGGCCTCAACTTCGCGCCCTGGCCCGTGGTCACCTACGAGGTGATCCCGGTCACCCGCGAGAACACCGAGGACCTCGGCGTCGGCTCGGGCCGCAGCGGCGAGACCGGGCTGATGCTGACCACCGATGCCAACATCGTCGACGTCGGCTTCCAGGTGGTCTGGAACATCTCGGATGCCGAGAAGTTCCTGTTCAACATCCGCGACCCGCAGCTCACTGTTCGCGCGGTCAGCGAGGCGGTGATGCGCGAGATCATCGCCGAGTCCGAGCTTGCGCCGATCCTGAACCGCGACCGCGGCATCATCGCCGACCGGGCGCTGCAGCTGATCCAGGAAACGCTCGACACCTACGAAAGCGGTATGCGCATCATCCGCGTCAACCTCGACCGTGCCGACCCGCCGCGCGAGGTGATCGACGCCTTCCGCGAAGTGCAGGCCGCCGAGCAGGAGCGCGACCGGCTCGAGCGGCTGGCCGACGCCTATGCGAACACCGTGCTTGCCGGCGCCCGAGGTGAGGCGGCGCAGGTGCTGGAAGTGGCCGAGGGATACCGCGCCCGCGTGGTCAACGAGGCCGAGGGCGAGGCGAGCCGCTTCCTCGCGGTGCTCACTGAGTACCGGAATGCGCCCGACGTCACCCGCAAGCGCCTCTATCTCGAAACCATCGAGCAGGTGCTGGGCGACGTCGAAAAGATCCTGCTCGATCCCAGGATCGCCGGCGAAGGTGGCGGCCAAGGCGTGGTGCCATATCTGCCGCTGAACGAACTCCGCCGCACGCCGGCGCCCGAGCAGGGAGGCAACTGAGCCATGCGGAAATCCACATTCCTCCTGCCGATCCTGGTGATCGTCGTCGCCGGCCTCTTGTCTTCGATCTTCATCGTCGACGAGCGCGAGAAGGCGCTGGTGCTCCAGTTCGGCCAGATCGCCGCGGTCAAGGAAGATCCGGGCCTTGCGTTCAAGATCCCTCTGATCCAGGAGGTCGTCCGCTACGACGACCGCATCCTCTCGCTCGACACCGAAGAGATCGAGGTCACGCCGTCGGACGACCGGCGCCTCGTGGTCGACGCCTTCACGCGCTACCGCATCGCCAACGTGGTGCAGTTCCGCCAGGCGGTGGGCGTGGGCGGCCTCGCTGCAGCCGAGACCCGGCTGCAATCGATCCTGAACGCGCAGATCCGCGAGGTGCTGGGCTCGGAATCGGTCACCTCCGACACGATCCTGTCCCCCGACCGGCGGCTCCTGACCAACCGGATCCGCGACCAGGCCCGCGCCTCGGCGCTGGCGCTCGGGCTTGATATCGTCGACGTCCGGCTGAAGACGACGAACCTGCCCGAGCAGAACCTCGACGCCACCTTCGCGCGGATGCGTGCCGAGCGCGAGCGCGAGGCGGCCGACGAGGTCGCCCGCGGCAACGAGGCGGCGCAGAGGGTGCGGGCCCAGGCCGACCGGACGGTGGTGGAGCTCGTCTCCGACGCCAATCGCCAGGCCGAGATCACCCGCGGCGAGGCGGACGCCGAACGCAACAGGATCTTCGCCGAGGCCTTCGGTCAGGACGCCGAGTTCTTCGAGTTCTACCGCTCGCTCACCGCCTACAACCGGGCGCTGCAGGGCGAGAACTCGACCCTCGTGCTGACGCCGGACAGCGAGTTCTTCGACTATCTCGGCTCGCCCAACGGTCGGCCTGCCGCCACCGCGACCGAGTGATCTCGACGCTGATCCTCGCCCTCGGACTGGTGCTCATCGTCGAGGGGCTGGTGCTTGCGCTGGCCCCTTCGCGCGTCGAGGACGCGCTGCGGCTGATCGCCGCATTGCCGACCGAGACGCGCCGGCTCATCGGCTTCGGCGCGCTCGCCCTCGGCGTCCTGGTCGTCGCCCTTGCCCGCGGCCTCGGCGCCTGAGACACTGCTCCTGACGCTGTCACACGCGTGTGAGCAGGCGCGCGCGGGCTTTGCGTTGCGGCGCGGCGCGCCTATCTTGCAGTCAAGGCCATGACGAGGGCTGCCCGCGAGCAGCCCGCAACCCGAAGGAGTCCAGCAAGTGCAATCCCAGGCTCTCGCAATCCCGCGCTCCGCCGTGCCCGCCCCCCTCGGCGCGCTCTGGGCGCTCGTGCTCGGCGTTGCGCTCCTCCTCGCCCAGGCGATGGCGGTCGAGGCGCGCGCGGCACCGGAAAGTTTCGCTGACCTCGCCGACCAGGTGAGCCCGGCCGTGGTCAACATCACCACCTCCACGATCGTCGCCTCGGCCACCGGCCCGGGGCCGAACCTCCCCGACGGCTCGCCCTTCGAAGACTTCTTCCGCGATTTCGGCCTGCCGGGCCCCAGTCCGGGCCCAGGTCCCGGCCCCGGTCCGGGCCCCGGCCCGAACCAGCGCAGCCAGGCGCTGGGCTCGGGTTTCGTGATCTCCGAGGACGGCTACATCGTCACCAACAACCACGTGATTGAGGGCGCCGACGAGATCGAGATCGAATTCTTCTCCGGCAAGCGGTTGCCGGCGGACGTGATCGGCACCGACCCCAACACCGACATCGCGCTGCTCAAGGTGGAGTCCGACGAGGCGCTGTCCTTTGTCAGCTTCGGCGACAGCGACACTATGCGCGTCGGCGACTGGGTGATGGCCATGGGCAACCCGCTCGGCCAGGGCTTCTCCGTCTCCGCCGGCATTGTCTCGGCGCGCAACCGTGAGCTTTCCGGCACCTATGACGACTACATCCAGACCGACGCCGCCATCAACCGCGGCAATTCCGGCGGGCCCTTGTTCAACATGGACGGCGAGGTGATCGGCGTGAACACCGCGATCCTGTCGCCCACCGGCGGCTCGATCGGCATCGGCTTCGCGATGTCGGCCGCCGTGGTCACCGAGGTCGTCGACCAGCTGCGCCAGTTCGGCGAGACCCGCCGCGGCTGGCTCGGGGTGCGCATCCAGAACGTGACCGACGACGTCGCCGAGGCGATCGGCCTCGAGGAGGCGAAGGGCGCGCTGGTCACCGACGTGCCCGAAGGCCCGGCGCTTGTCGCCGGCGTCGAGCAGGGCGATGTGATCCTGACCTTCGACGGCCGCGAGGTCGAGGACACCCGCGACCTCGTCCGGCAGGTGGCTCGCACCGAGGTCGGCAAGGACGTGCCCGTGGTGGTATTCCGTGACGGCGAGACCCAGACCCTGCGCATCACGTTGGGGCGCCGCGAGGAGGCCGAAGGTGCGGTGCCCGCCGTGGCGACGCCCGAGCAGCGGCCCGAGGCCGAGATCCTGGGCCTCACCGTCTCGATCGTCACGCCCGAGCTCCGCGAGCAGCTCGGCCTGCCCGACAAGACCGCGGGCCTGGTGATCACCGACGTCGACGCTGCCAGCGAGGCCTACGAGAAGGGCGTGCGCGCGGGCGACGTGATCACCGAGGCCGGCCAGCAGGTGGTGGCCACGCCGGACGACCTCGAGGCGCGGATCGAGGAATCCCGCGAGGCGGGCCGCAAGTCGCTCCTCCTGCTCGTCCGCCGGGGCGGCGAGCCGCGCTTCGTGGCGCTTTCGGTCGAGGAGTGATCCCGGGCCACGCGGCACACGGGCGAAGGGCGCCTCCGGGCGCCCTTTTCCGTTGGTGCTGCTCTCCCGCTGAACCCGTCGCCGCCTCTAGGGCTGGTCCCCGGCGCGACAGATCTCGGGCCGGAAATCCTCGCGCAGGAGCTCGTCGAGCATCTCCGAGATGTCCTCGATATGCTCCGCCACCACATGGGTCACACCGGCCTCGCGCTGCAGCCGGCCGGTCACCCTGAGCAGCCGCCCGCCGATCACCGCCCGGCGGTACTGCTCGAACACCTTGGCCCAGACCACCACGTTAGCCACCCCGGTCTCGTCCTCGAGCGTCAGGAAGATCACCCCCTTCGCGGTGCCCGGGCGCTGGCGCACCAGCACGAGCCCCGCCACCGTCACCCGCGCGCCGTTCGGCGGCTCGTCGAGGCGGCCTGCGGGAAGTGCTGCGGGCGGGCGGGGCCAGGAGGGCGGGTTCGGGCTCATCGTCGCCGATCCTAGAGCATTCCGGCCCTCTGGCAAATCGCCGCCCCATGGCCTATGTCGGCCCCCGAGACCAGGACGCGAGGGCCCCGGGGAACAGCATGGCGAAGATCACCTACATCGAGCACAACGGCACCGAGCATGTCGTCGAGGTCGCGAACGGTCTGACCGTGATGGAAGGCGCCCGCGACAACGGCATCCCCGGCATCGAGGCCGATTGCGGCGGCGCCTGCGCCTGCTCGACCTGCCATGTCTACGTCCACCCCGACTGGGTCGACAGGCTGCCGCCAAGGGAGGGCATGGAGGAGGACATGCTTGATTTCGCCTACGAGCCCGACCCGGTCCGCTCCCGGCTCACCTGCCAGCTCAAGGTCACCCAAGCGCTCGACGGCCTCGTCGTCCAGATGCCGGAAAAGCAGATCTGATGCGCAGGCTGGCGGCAGCGGCCCTGCTTGCGGCGCTCGCCGCAACCGCCGCTCCCGCCTGCGACTATCCCGGGCCGCCGCCCGGCGCCGGCGAGGCCCGGGCCGAGGGCGGCGGGATCCTCTGGGCCGGCTTCTCCGACGCCACCGACCGCTACGGCCACGGCGTCCTCGGCGACGCGCTCGAGGCCGGCGGCCTTCGCGCGATGACGGCGATGCAGGGCCCCTGCGACCTCGCGGTCTTCCTCCCAGACACCCGCGTCTTCGAGGACACCGGCCCCCGGCTGGCCGACCTCGATGGCGACGGCGCGGCCGAGATCGTCGTGGTCGAGACCGACATCGTGCGGGGCGCCGCGCTCGCCGTCTACGGCCTGCGAAACGGCAGCCTGGTCAGGCTCGCCGCGACGCCGCCGATCGGCCGCACGCACCGCTGGCTCGCGCCCGCCGCGATCGGCGACCTCGACGGCGACGGGCGGGTCGAGATCGCCTATGTCGACCGCCCGCACCTCGCCCGTATCCTCCGCGTCGTCCGCTACGAGCCGGGAGGCCCCCGCCTCATAGAAATCGCCAGCGCCGAGGGCCACACAAACCACCGCATCGGCGACCGAGACATCCTCGGCGGCCTGCGCACCTGCGCCGGCGCCCCCGAGATCGTCACCGCCTCGCCGGACTGGTCGCGCCTCCAGGCCACCCGTCTCGAGGCCGGCCGCCTCGTCACCCGCGACCTCGGCCCCAACCGCGGCCGCCGTGCCGTCGACCGCGCGCTCGCCTGCCGCTGAGCCGCCCTCCGCCTTCTTCCGGTTTCAAGTATCCTCAGGGGGCGGGGGGGGGGG
>JBFKAV010000091.1:0-14528 GCA_041621405.1 Paracoccaceae bacterium | reverse complement strand
TTCAATGGACGACCGGATATTCGTGGGCGGCGGCGGAGAAGATTACGCGCTTCCGCAGCACCTCCTCCTGAAGTACGGCAACCGCCACGGGCTCGTTGCCGGCGCCACCGGCACCGGCAAGACGGTAACGTTGCAGATCCTCGCCGAGGGCTTCTCGGCGGCCGGCGTGCCGGTGATCCTTTCGGATGTGAAGGGCGACCTCTCCGGCCTGGCCAAGGCCGGCTCCGAGGCCCACAAGCTGCATGACGCCTTCCTCAAGCGCGCGGCGACGATCGGGCTCGATCTCACCTACGCCGCCGTCCCCGCCACGTTCTGGGACCTCTTCGGCGAGCAGGGCCACCCGGTCCGTACCACCGTGGCCGAGATGGGGCCGCTTTTGCTGTCGCGGCTCCTGGAGCTCTCCGAGGCGCAGGAGGGTGTGCTCAACGTGGCCTTCCGGGTCGCCGACGAGGAAGGGCTGCCGCTGCTCGACCTGAAGGACCTCCAGGCGCTCCTCGTCTGGGTCGGCGAGAATGCGGACGCGCTGACCCTGCGCTACGGCAACGTCGCCGCCTCCTCGATCGGCACGATCCAGCGCCGGCTCCTGGTGCTCGAGAACCAGGGCGCCGCGCAGTTCTTCGGCGAGCCCGCGCTCGAGCTCCGCGACATGATGTCGGTCGACGCCTCGGGGCGGGGACGGGTCAGCATCATCGCCGCCGACAAGCTGATGGCGAGCCCGCGGCTCTACGCCACCTTCCTGCTCTGGCTCCTGTCCGAGCTCTTCGAGGAACTGCCCGAGGTCGGCGATCCCGACAAGCCCCGCCTCGTCTTCTTCTTCGACGAGGCGCATCTTCTCTTCGACGATGCGCCGAAGGCGCTCGTCGACAAGGTGGAGCAGGTGGCGCGGCTCATCCGCTCCAAGGGCGTCGGCGTGTTCTTCATCACTCAGAACCCGGCCGACGTGCCCGACGACATACTCGGCCAGCTCGGCAACCGTGTGCAGCATGCGCTTCGCGCCTTCACCGCGAAGGACCAGCAGGACCTCCGCCGCGCCGCCGACACCTACCGGCCGAACCCGAACTTCTCCACCGAGGACGCGATCAAGGAGGTCGGCGTGGGCGAGGCGGTGACCTCGTTCCTCGAGGCCAAGGGCGCGCCGGGCGTGGTTGAGCGCACGCTGATCCGCCCGCCGTCCTCCCAGCTCGGTCCGATCACGCCGGAGGAACGCCGCGCCGTCATCGCGGCCTCGCCGGTGACGGGGAAATACGAGCGCGCGCTCGACCGCGAGAGCGCCTTCGAGTTGCTGAAGGCGCGCGCCGAGGCGGCGGCGAAGGCGGCCGAGGCGGCAGAGGAGGCGGCGACGGCCGAAGCGGAGCGCGAGTTCCAGAATGCGCGGCGCTACGACGGCGGCACCTCCCGCGGCTCGCGTTCGACGAAGTCGGAGCAGGGCTTCGGCGAGGCGCTGGCCAAGAACGTGATGAAGGAACTGACCGGCACCACCGGGCGGCGCATCGTGCGCGGCATCCTCGGCGGGCTTTTCAAGTCGCGCTAGGGCGGCGGAAAAGCCGCAGGATCCGCCCATCGAGCAGCATGAGCCCGAGCGCGAGCAGCGCAAGGCCGAGGAAGGCCTGCGGCGCCAGCGCCTCGCCGCGTACCAGCGCCCCGAAAGCGATCGCGATGGGCGGGATCATCAGCGCCACGAAGGAAACGTTGGCCGAGCCCGCGGTCGCGAGGATGCGGTAGTAGAGCAGGTAGGCAAACGCGGTTGAGACCAGCGCATAGTAGCCGATGCCGGCCCAGGTCGCCGGCGAAAGCGAGAGCTCGGGCGCGCCGTCGATTGCCAGCGACAGCGGCACCAGCACCAGCGACGCGCCGGTGAGCATCCCAGCCGCTGCCGCTTCGGGCGCCACGCCGCCGAGCCTCGCGCGCGCCCAGAGCGACGCGATCGCGTAGCAGAGTGCGCCGCCCAGGACCGCGAGTTGGGCGAGCGAGCGCAGGTCGAGGCCGGCAAGCGCCTCGGGCCCGATCGCCGCGACGACGCCGGCGAAGCCAAGGCCGATCCCGGCGGCCTTCCGCGCCGAAAGGCGTTCGTCGGCGAAGGCCGCCGCGGCGAGGGCGGTGGCGAGGATCGCCGTCGTTGCGTTGAGGATCGAGGTCAGCCCGGTTTCGATGTGAAGCTGTGCCCAGGCCATCAGCGTGAACGGCAGGACGTTGTTGAGAACGCCCATCATCAGGAATGCGCCCCAGATGCCGACGCCGCGCGGGACCGGGATCCCGCGGCCGAGCACCCAGAGCCAGAGGACCAGCGCCGCCGGCGCCACGCGCCAGGCGACCGAAGTCAGCACCGGGATCTCGTCGAGCGCCGTCCGGATGGCCAGGAACGAGCCGCCCCAGACGCAGGCGAGCAGGGCGAGTTCGGCGGTGGCGCGGGGCGTGAGCGACTTCTGCTGGGTCATGGCTTCTGACTAGCCGAGGCGTGCCCGATGGGCGACCCGAGTCCTGCCCTTTTCTGCGCCGCGACCGATCCGGCCTTTCCGCCCAGGCCCGGCCACGTTGACACCGCCAGAGCATGCCGATAGCCGGGCGGAAGCGGACGAGTGAGGAAGGCGAGAGGCATGCGCATCGCGGTGATCGGTACGGGATATGTCGGGCTGGTATCCGGCATCTGCCTTTCGGATTTCGGCCACGAGGTGACCTGCGTCGACCGCGATCCACGCAAGCTCGCCTTGCTCGTCGGCGGCAAGGTGCCGATCTACGAGCCCGGCCTCGAGGCGCTCCTGGCGAAGAACGCCGCCAACGGGCGGATCGCTTTCACCGGCGAGCTTGCCTCCGCCGTGGCGGGGGCCGAGGCGGTGTTCATCGCCGTCGGCACACCGACCCGCCGGGGCGACGGCCACGCCGATCTCAGCTACGTGATGGAGGCCGCACGGGAGATCGCCGGCGCGCTCTCCGGCTACACGGTGGTCGTGACCAAGTCGACGGTGCCCGTCGGCACAAACCGCAAGGTCGCCGAGGCGATCCGCGCCGCCAACCCCAAGGCGGATTTCGACGTGGCCTCAAACCCCGAATTCCTGCGCGAGGGCGCGGCGATCGGCGATTTCATGCGTCCCGACCGGGTGGTGATCGGAGTCGACACCGAACGCGCCCGGGCAGTGATGACCGAGGTCTACCGACCGCTCTACCTGCGCGATTTTCCCATCGTCTTCACCGGCCTCGAATCCGCTGAGATGATCAAGTATGCGGCCAATGCCTTCCTCGCCACGAAGATCACCTTCGTCAACGAGGTCGCTGCGCTCTGCGAGCGGGTGGGGGCCGACATCAAGGACGTGGCGAGGGGCATGGGCCTCGACGGCCGGATCGGCAACAAGTTCCTGCATGCCGGCCCCGGCTACGGCGGTTCGTGCTTTCCCAAGGACACCCGCGCCCTCGCCAGGATCGGCCAGGACGTGGGCCTGCCGATGCAGATCGTCGAGTCCGTCATCTTGGTCAACGAGGCGGTCAAGCGGCGGATGGTGGAGAAGATCCTCGACCTCTGCGACGGCTCGGTGAACCGCAAGACGCTGGCGGTGCTGGGCGTGACCTTCAAGCCCAACACCGACGACATGCGCGAGGCCTCCTCGCTGACGATCGTTCCGGCGCTGGTCGGCGGCGGCGCGCGCGTCCGCGTGGTCGACCCGCAAGGCCGCCGGGAGGGCGAGGCGCTGCTTCCCGGCGTGGAATGGATGACCGACCCCTACGCGGCGGCCGCGGGCGCCGAGGCGCTGGTGCTCCTCACCGAATGGAACGAGTTCCGCGCCCTCGACCTGGCCCGGCTGGCCAAGTCCATGGCCGTGCCGAGGATGGCGGACTTGCGCAACATCTACCCGCCCGAGGATGTCCGCGCCGCCGGGTTCTCGGCCTATGCCGGGGTCGGGCGCGGCTGAGCCGCGCCACGGGCAACGCTACCGACCTGGTGGAGGATCGAGACCCAGGCCGCGGGCCGCGGTCTCCGAGCGCATAGCGGCTCGACTCCTTGCGGCGCGCTGATAGTCTCGCGCGGCTGAGGCTACGGCGGAGGATGCCATGTGTCCGGATCGGGTGCGCCTTACGCCGGAGCTCGTCGCCCGTGTGCCACTGCCGCCCGCCGGCCAGCCGCCGGCGCCGCCGCCCGAGGGCCGGCGGCCGGCGGTCGAGGATGACCATGCCGAGATGGCCGACCGGCTCCTCGAAGCCTGGTCGGAGGGCCGGCCGCTCTGGATCTTCGCCTACGGATCGCTGATCTGGAATCCCGACTTCGAGTTCGTCGAGCGCCGGACCGCCCACCTCGCCGGGTGGCGCCGGGCCTTCTGCCTCGGCTGGGATCTCTGGTTCCGCGGCATCCCCGGCCGCCCCGGCCTGATGCTGGCGCTCGACCGAGGCGGAAGCTGCAACGGCGTCGCCTTCCGCCTGCCGGAGGGAAAGGAGCCGGCGAACCTGATGCGGCTGATGCAGCGCGAGGTGCGGTTGATTCCGCATCCCTTCCCCGCCCGCTGGGTGCGCGTGACGACCGCCGCAGGCCCCATCGCGGCGATCACCTTCGCGATCGACCGGCGCTCGGGCGGTTACGTGCCGCCCTTGACGGACGCCGCGCTCGCCGAGGTGCTCGCCACGGCCGCCGGCCCCTGGGGGTCGATGGCCGAATATTTGATGAACACAACGGACGAGCTCGACCGGCACGGGCTCGGCGACGGCTATCTCCGACGGATCGAGAGCCTTGTCGCCAAACGCCTCGCCGCCAGTCCGTCGCCGGTAGTTTCGCCGGAATGAAAAGGGGCACCGTGGGGCGCCCCTGTCCCGTCCTTCAACTGCCCGTCAGCAGCTGTAGTACATCTTGTACTCCACCGGGTGCGGCGTGTGCTCGTATTCGTAGACCTCTTCCCACTTGAGCGCCATGTAGCCCTCGATCTGGTCCTTAGTGAAGACGTCGCCCGCCAGCAGGAAGGCGTGGTCGGCCTCAAGGCTTTCCAGCGCCTCGCGCAGGCTGCCGCAGACCGTCGGGATCCCCGCCAGTTCCTCCGGCGGAAGGTCGTAGAGGTCCTTGTCCGACGACGGGCCCGGGTCGATCTTGTTCTTGATCCCGTCGATCCCGGCCATCAGCAGCGCCGAGAAGCACAGGTAGGGGTTTGACGACGGATCGGGGAAGCGGGCTTCCACCCGCTTGGCCTTCGGGCTCTCGGTCCACGGGATCCGGATGCAGCCCGAGCGGTTGCGGGCCGAATAGGCGCGCAGAACCGG
This sequence comes from Paracoccaceae bacterium, assembly GCA_041621405.1. Classification (GTDB taxonomy): domain Bacteria; phylum Pseudomonadota; class Alphaproteobacteria; order Rhodobacterales; family Rhodobacteraceae; genus JBFKAV01. The sequence continues at coordinate 9,296 of JBFKAV010000091.1, read as the reverse complement.
CGCCTCGAATCCCGGGATCAGGCGCTTGTAGGAATTGGTGCCTGGGTTGGTGAAGGCGTTCAGCGTCTTGGCGTGCTTCAGCAGGCCACCGATGAAATGGAGCGCTTCCTGGCTGAGATCGGCATACTTGTCGCCGGCGAACAAGGGCTTGCCGCCCTTCCAGACCGACATGTTGACGTGCATCCCGGTGCCGTTGTCGCCCTTCATCGGCTTCGGCATGAAGGTGACCGACTTGCCGTAGGCGTGGGCCACGTTCTGGATCACGTACTTGTACTTCTGCAGCTCGTCGCCCTGCTTCGTCAGCGTGTCGAAGATCAGCCCCAGCTCGTGCTGGTTCGAGGCCACCTCGTGGTGGTGCTTGTCGACCTTCATGCCCATCCGCTTCATCGTTGAGAGCATCTCCGAGCGGATGTCCTGGCCGGGATCGACCGGCGGCACCGGAAAGTAGCCGCCCTTGACGCCCGGACGGTGGCCGGTGTTGCCCATCTCGTACTCGGTGTCGGTGTTCCAGGCGCCGTCGACCGCGTCGACCTCGAACGAGACCTTGTTCATTCTCACAGAGAAGCGGACGTCGTCGAAGATGAAGAACTCGGCCTCGGGGCCGAAGTACGAAGTGTCGCCAATGCCGGTCGATTTCAGGTAGGCCTCGGCCTTGAGCGCGGTCGAGCGCGGGTCGCGGCTGTAGGGCTCGCCGGTGTCGGGCTCGACCACGTTGCAGTGCAGGCAGATCGTCTTCTCGGCGTAGAACGGGTCGAGGTAGGCCGACCCGGCGTCGGGCATGAGCTTCATGTCGGACTGGTCGATCGACTTCCAGCCCGCGATCGAGGAGCCGTCGAACATGAACCCTTCGTCGAGGAAGTCCTCGTCGACCAGATCGCTGAGCACGGTCACGTGCTGCAGCTTGCCGCGCGGATCGGTGAAGCGGAGGTCGACGTACTCGACCTCCTCGTCCTTTATCGTCTTCAGAACGTCGTTCTTGCTCATGCCTTCGTCCCTTCGTGAGTATTTGAGCGTTTCGATCCGGGCAGGGCCCGGCAATCCTGTCAGAGCGCGTCCTCGCCGGTCTCGCCGGTGCGGATGCGAATGGCCTGTCCGACGTCGGAGACGAAGATCTTGCCGTCGCCGATCTTGTCGGTCTTGGCCGCGCCGATGATCGCCTCGATGGCGGCCTCGACCTGGGCGTCCGGCAGCACGACCTCGATCTTCACCTTGGGCAGGAAGTCGACCACGTATTCGGCGCCGCGGTAGAGCTCGGTATGGCCTTTCTGGCGGCCGAAGCCCTTCACCTCGATGACGCTGAGGCCCTGAACCCCTGCCTCCTGGAGCGCCTCCTTCACCTCGTCGAGCTTGAAGGGCTTGATGATCGCTTCGATCTTCTTCATGGCGCCCGGGTCCTCCTGTCTCCGCTTCGCGGGCCGTCAGACCACTTTCCCCCGGGAGGGACAATTCGCTAGGCTCGGGCTCCCGAGGTGGCCCGGCGGATTCGGAAGGCGCCGCCTGTTTTTTGTGCAAGTTGCCCGGCTGGCGGGCGGTTTGCGAACGCGAGGCGCCGACGCGATGACCGAACTCCTGACCGCCGCCCAGATGCGCGCCATCGAGAAGGCCGCGATCGAGAGCGGCGAGGTGACCGGGCTCGAGCTGATGGAGCGGGCCGGCCGGGGGGTCGTCGAGGCGATCTTCGAGGAATGGCCCGACCTCGCCAAGACCTCGCAACGCGCCGTGGTGCTCTGCGGCCCGGGCAACAACGGCGGCGACGGGTTCGTGGTGGCGCGGCTCCTGAAGGAGTGGGGCTGGGAGGTGGAGGTGTTCCTCTACGGCGACCCGGAGAGGCTGCCGCCGGATGCGCGGGTGAACTATGAGCGGTGGTCTGCGCTTGGAGCGACTGGCGACCATATTGCGCTGATCGAACGATACGGATGGGATGCGGAACATGCCCTTTGCTTCCAAGGCAATGAGGTGATGTTCGTGGACGCGGCCTTTGGAACCGGGCTGACCCGCCCGCTTGAAGCCGATCTCCTGAACTTCCTTGCCGATGTTCGAAATTCCTCACTCGGGAAAGTCGTGTCTGTAGATATTCCGAGCGGACACTGCTCCGACAGCGGCAGGTTCTTGGTTCCCGCGGTTTCCGAGTCTGGGGACGATTTCATAGGGTGGAGCGCGCGACCGGTAGACCTCAATGTCACATTCCACAGAGCCAAGAGCGGCTTGCTCCTTGGCGACGGAGAATGCGCTTGCGCGTCGCTGAGGATTGTGGACATCGGGCTCGACCGGTTCCATTGGAATCTGAAATGGGCCTCCATGGGAACAACTGGCATCCTCAAACCCAGACTTCGATGGGTTGGAATGGCCGGCCCCGTCGATCCTTCGATCCCATTCAGAGCTGATTTCCCTGTTCAGAAGAGTCCTTATGGCCACAAATACTCCCACGGCCACGCCTTGATCCTCTCCGGCGGCCCCGGCAAGGGCGGCGCCGCCCGGCTCGCCGCACGGGGCGCGCTCCGGATCGGGTCGGGACTCGTCACCGTCGGCTGCCCGCCCGCAGCGCTCCAGGAGAACGCCGCCCGGCTCGATGCGATCATGCTGAAGCCCGTGCACGATGCCGACGCGCTCACCCGCATTCTCGAGGACACCCGCATCAACGCGCTCGGCCTCGGACCGGCGCTCGGCACCGGCGAGCGGGCCGCCGCGCTCGTGGCCACCGCGCTCCGCGCGAAGCGCCTGACGGTGCTCGACGCGGATGCATTGACGCTGATCGCGGGGGACGAACCGCTATTCGCGGCAGTTCACGAGGACTGCGTCCTCACCCCCCACGCCGGCGAGTTCGCCCGCCTTTTCCCCGACATCGCCGAGAAGCTCGCCGCCCCGGCCACGAAGGGCCCCGCCTATTCCAAGGTCGACGCCACCCGCGAGGCGGCCGCCCGCGCCGGATGCGTGGTGCTCTTCAAGGGCCCCGACACCGTCATCGCCGACCCCTCGGGCCGCTGCGCCATCAACTCCGCCCACTACGACCGCGCCGCCCCCTGGCTCGCCACGGCGGGCTCGGGCGACGTGCTGGCGGGCTTCATCACCGGCCTCCTCGCCCGCGGCTTCGCCCCGATGCAGGCCGCCGAGACCGCCGCCTGGCTCCATGTCGAATGCGCGCTCTTCTTCGGCCCCGGACTCATCGCCGAGGACCTGCCGGAGGAACTGCCGAAGGTGTTCCGCGCGCTGGGGCTCTGAGCCTCAGCCCCTGACGAGCGCCGCTTCAGCGCCAGAGAGCATCGGGCGCGCAGAGACCAGCCCATCGGGGTAATCCGCAAGCTCGGGAAAGAGCATCAGAAGCTCGGCTTGCGCCGGTTCGGAGATCGCCTTCATCGCCTCGGGCCCGGCGCGGAAGCTCTCCGTGGGCAATCCGTTGGCCTGCACGATCTCGTGGCGCTCGAACATGATGTGAAGGTAGGTCACGCCCCGGTCCGGAGGCTCCACGGTGACGGCCCGTCCATCAACGAGGTGGCAGGCGGCGACCAGCACCTCCGCCTCGCCGAAGTGCAACTCCGCCCGCCAGCCGGTCACCAGGATCCGGTGCTGCGGCGAGACGAGCAGGTCGCGCCGCGGCAGGCCCTTCCCGAAGGCGCCGCGGCGGATGCGGACCGGCGCGAGGCGAACCTTCGTGGCGCGGGCGATCTCCCGCGCCGTGACCCGCCGCCCGCCGATCCAGCGCACCGGCTGCGGACCGTTGTCACGGGTGAGCACAAGGTCGCCCGGCGCCAGGGTCTCGACCAGCCGCTTGCCGTCGGGCGTGGCGAGCGAGGTCCCGGCCGCGAAGCATGGCGGCGTGATGCTTTCGTATGGGACGTCCGGGTTGTTCGATACGCCGACCACCTTCAGCGGCACACCCCGGGGTGGCACACCGCCGACGAAGATCAGCGCCTCGATGGTCGCGTTCGTGCCGCTTCCCCCGCCGAGGTTGATGGCGACGGCGGTGTATAGGTTGCCGGCCCCGTCCTGCAGTGTGAGCACGTACTCGACCTCGATCACCGTCCCCGCAGGAAAGGTCTGCCCGTCGAGCGTAAGAACCTCGGTGGTTACCTGCGCGCCGGGGCCGGAGGTGTCGCCTTCGTTGAACTCGCCGTCGTCGTCGAAGATCTCGGTCTCGACCACGCCACCGTTCGCGGGGAGAATGATGGTCGCGCGCGACATGTTCTGGCCGGATTCGCCATCGATCGTGCCGTTCGCGATGGCAATGTCCGCTACATCGAACATCCCCACTGTGTAGATGGGCATTCCGACCCTCGCACCGTCGTCGCATGCCCCCAGCATGCAGGGGAACACGGCAATGCGCCAAGAACAAGGCCAGGCAAGCAGCGAGCCCTTGCCGCGTGGCCTTCGAGCCACCCCTCGAAGGCCCGGATTTTCCCCTCGCATCCCATCCCGCGCTTTGCTAGAAGGGCGCCGATTTCGGAGGCGGCCGCTCGGCGACGAAGGGCTGCCTCCTTCGATTTCGGGCGACGCGCGGGTGTGGCGGAACTGGCAGACGCACCAGATTTAGGTTCTGGCGCCGCAAGGCGTGGGGGTTCAAGTCCCTCCACCCGCACCACGGCCCGCCGGCAAGAAGACGAAAGGGACGACGAGGAATGCAGGTCACAGAGACGATGAACAGCGGCCTGAAGCGCGGCTACGAGATCACCATCGCCGCCAAGGAACTCGACGCCAAGGTCAGCGAGAAGCTCGCCGAGGCGCAGCCCGAGGTGGCGATGAAGGGCTTCCGCAAGGGCAAGGTGCCGATGGCGCTGCTGAAGAAGCAGTTCGGCCAGCGCCTGATGGGCGAGGCGATGCAGGAAGCGGTCGACGCCGCCATGAAGGAGCATTTCGAGAAGACCGGCGACAAGCCCGCGCTGCAGCCCGACGTCAAGATGACGACCGAGAACTGGAAGGAGGGCGACGACATCACCGTGGCGCTCTCCTACGAGGCGCTGCCGGAGATCCCCGAGGCGGACCTCTCGAAGATCAAGCTGCAGAAACTGGTGGTCGAGGCCGCCGACAAGGAGATCGACGAGGCGATGAAGAAACTCGCTTCGAACGCCAAGAGCTATGCCGACCGCAAGAAGGGCGCCAAGGCGAAGTCGGGCGACCAGGTCGTGATCGACTTCGTCGGCAAGGTCGGCGGCGAGACGTTCGAGGGCGGCACGGCGGAGGACTATCCGCTGGTGCTGGGCTCGAACTCGTTCATCCCCGGCTTCGAGGATCAGCTTGCCGGCGTGAAGGTGGGCGATGAGAAGACCGTGACGGTGACCTTCCCGGCCGACTACGGCGCGGAGAGCCTGGCCGGCAAGGAGGCCACCTTCGACTGTACCGTGAAGGCGGTGAAGGAGCCGGTGGACGCCGAGATCGACGACGAGCTCGCCAAGCAGTTCGGCGCCGACGACCTCGCCGCGCTTAGGGCGCAGATCAAGGAGCGGCTCGAGGCCGAGTACCAGGGCGCGGCGCGGGCGGTGATGAAGCGGGCGCTTCTGGACGCGCTGGACGAGGCGGTGAAGTTCGACCTGCCGCCATCGCTGGTCGAGGCCGAGGCGAACCAGATCGCGCACCAGCTCTGGCACGAGGACCATCCCGAGGAGCACGGCCACGACCACGGCGAGATCGAGCCCACCGACGAGCACAAGGAGCTGGCCGAGCGGCGGGTCCGGCTGGGGCTTCTTCTGGCCGAGATCGGCCGCAAGGCCGAGGTCGAGGTGACCGACGCCGAGATGACCCAGGCGGTGATGTCCCAGGCCCGGCAGTATCCGGGCCAGGAGCGGGCATTCTTCGACTTCGTCCAGAAGAACGCGCAGGCCCAGCAATCGATCCGCGCGCCGGTCTTCGAGGAGAAGGTGGTCGACCACATCTTCACGCTGGCCAAGGTCAGCGAGAAGAAGTCCACCAAGGCCGACCTTCAGAAGGCGGTCGACGCGCTCGACGAGATGTGAGGCCCGGGATAGCCCGGACGCCAGGAAGGGCAGGGGCCGCCTCCGGGCGGCCCTAGTCATTCTCTCTGCCATGCGTCGGGGACCCTGGAACGCTCGGCGGGTTCTCGTCTCAGCAAAGGCGCTCGTCCGCCCTGCAGATGGAGCTGCCGTTCGACCTGGAAGCACAACTGGTCGCATCCGGCACTAGGCCGATTTCTGCACTGATCCAGCGCCCTGTAGTCCGGCCGTAGCCGTTTAGATTCCGCCAGGGAACGAGCAACTACCCCGGCTCGGACCGCGCGGCTGGATATCTCCCGGGCGGGTTTGCCTCAACCCCGGAAGTCGGATCGCCTCAGATGAGAAGCCGCGGCGGTTGAGCGGCTGGGAACAACGCCCCGAGCCGTGTTGGCGCGACGATCGGTGCCCGGTCACCGACTGCGCAACATGGTCTCGCCTCTTTGTATTCTCAACGCCGATCTCCGATCTCCCGGCAAGTGTCCTCGAGCCCGAGGAACCAGTTCAGTCCGGGGTACTTCATGCGGACGATGGCATTGAAGATCTGGCTGAAGCGACATCGGCCGGAGGAGCGGTTGCTCCACCGGCCGATACGGCACCTGATCGGAACCCGCTAGTTGGTCGCTGGCGAACCCAGATCGGTTGCATTGGAATGCACCTCGATCAGGGAGCCGAAGCGCGCGAACTGGAACGACACGTCGGGCCGGCCGGGAATGGTGAACTCGATGTCGTCACCGTCCACGAGGCTCATCCGAAGCTGCGACGCCGGCTTGGCCGACTCCTGATCGCCAAAGGTCGCCACGACTTCGAGAGGGTTGGAGTGGCCGAGATAGTAGACCGTCATGCTGACCCCGCCGCTATTCAGCGACTCCGCCTGCGAGGGTCTGACGAGCTGGATGGACTCCGCCGACACAGCCGTCGCGAAGGCCGCGGCGATCGCCGCGAGCGCAATGGCTGGCCACGTTCCGAGAGCAGTGAATTCGCGTGACATGAGACTTCTCCTCCTAGAGCGATGTTTTGGGCCTTGCACGTTCAATTGACTTTCTGAGTGTGCAGGGGCACGATCGACGAGGATGTTTCCAATGTCCTGAAAACGGTGGCGAAATTTCCTGAAGATTTCTGAAGGGGGAGAGCCATGGGGTGGGGGAGCCCCAGATCCTTCGAGATCAAGAAGATCCTTAAATTGAGGCGACCTGCGGAGCGCTTCCGCCGCAAACCTCGATCATGCCGCGATGAGTGATCAAGGCACCCAGATCTTGCGCCTCGGCGACACGGTGTTCGACGCGCGACGGAATTCGCTGGTGGACAAGACCGGGAAGGATATCGCGCTCCGGCCGCAGTCGGTGGAACTTCTCAGGGCTCTGGTGGCACGGTCGGGAACCGTGGTCAGCAAGGAGTGCCTACTGGCAAAGGTCTGGGGCAATGTCGCCGTTACCGATGACAGCCTTACCCAATGCATCGCCGACATCCGGCGCGCCCTGGATGATCGCGACCACAAGATCATCCAGACCGTCCCCAAGAAGGGCTATCGCCTGGTTGCGGAAACAACGGCCGCGCCGTCCCGGAACCGGTGGGCGATTGCCGCCGGGCTTGTCGCCATTCTGTCGGTTGCGCTTCTCGGGGCCTGGCAATTCGGCGGCCTGCCTGCGGATCAGGGGCTGCGCGATCAATCGCTGATCGCCAAGGAAGTGACCCGCTCAGAGCCTTCGATCGCGGTTCTGCCGTTTGAGAGCATCGAAAATGAGGAGCGGTGGACGCGCCTGGGTCGCGGTCTCGCGGCGGATATCGCCAGCGAACTCGCGCTGAACGACTGGCTCTACGTCGCAGTCCCGGAATCCCTGATCAACGTGGCCTTCGGGTCTTTGCCCGAGGGCCGCTTGCTCGACGTACGGTTTACACTTGGCGGGACCATCCAGGCGCAGGGCGAGGAAATCCGGATCTCGGCGCATCTGACCGACATCTCTACCCGCGAAGTGCTTTGGTCCGAAACCTGGACGGCAATGCAGAACGACATCTTCGCCGTGCAGGACCGGATCATCGCCAGAATCGGTGCAAGTCTGGCCAGCTCGTATTCGGGGGCGGTCGTGCAGGCCGATCTCAAGTGGGCCAAGCGCAAGCTTACCGGCAACCTTAGTGCGTACGAGCATTACCTGATCGCGTTCGAGATGTTTCACAGGTTCGAACCGGAGACCTACCCCGAAGTGATCAGACATCTCGAAACCGCCTTGGAGATCGACCCGGAATTCGCCGGCGCGCTGGTGACCTTGTCAGTGGTGCAGAGAGTTCAGGCCAATATTGCGGAGGGGGAGGCGGCGCAAACCTGGTTCGAGGCGAGCCAGACATCCGCCTATCGAGCTTATGCCATCGATCCGAACAATCCAAACGTGCTGTGGAACGTTGCCTGCGCTTATGCCCTTGACGGACAACTGGAAATCGCCGGAGGGACGCTTCGACGCGCGGTCGAGATAGCGCCGAACAACGCCGACGTGCTCATGATAGCGGCAGGCTACAGCGGCATCGTTGGAATTACCGGACCGGAGCCGCTGGCTTGGGCGCGGCGCGCGCTCGAGCTCAACCCGCTGGCGCCGGCTTGGTGGTACAGCGACATGGGCGAAGCTGCGTTCGCCGTTGGCGAATACGATCTGGCTGTAGTGAGCATGAAGAGCGCACCCCAGTCGAGCAGCACGACTTGGCTGATCACGGCGCTTGCCGAAGCGCAAAGAGGGAACCTTGCAGAGGCGCAAGAGGCGGGCAGGAGATTTCGTGAATTGGCTCCGAATCTGACAATCGAGGATTTCGCCGGCGGAACTGAAGCCGACCGCCCTGACCAGCATCGGCTGTTCGACGCTGCGCGGTTGTTGGGTCTGCCGGTGACAGAGGAGGACCTGAAGCTGGCCAATACACCCTAGATATCGTTGAGCAAGGCACCTTCCATTGTCAACGTGCAGCCCTGAGGGCGACCGATCGAGAAAGATGCTTCATGTCCGCTTTGGGCTCGTAGCAGACCTCCGCCCCTTGTTCACCCGTTCCCGTCACCCGAGAACCGGCCCGCTTCCTCGGCAGCAGCGCGGATCGCACGGGCCTTGTTGACCGTCTCCTGCCACTCGGCCTCGGGGTCGCTGTCGTAGACCACCCCGCCGCCGGCCTGGATGTAAAGTTTCTCGTCCTTCACCACCGCGGTCCTGAGCGCGATGCACATATCCATCTCGCCGTTGGTGGCAAAGTAGCCGACGCCGCCGCCGTAGACGCCGCGCTTTTCCGGCTCCAACTCGTCGATGATCTCCATCGCCCGGATCTTCGGAGCGCCGCTGAGGGTGCCGGCCGGGTGAGTCGCGCGCAGTACGTCGATGGCGCTCT
>JBFKAV010000090.1:0-14742 GCA_041621405.1 Paracoccaceae bacterium | reverse complement strand
ATCGACCACAACGTCACCACCATCGCCGCCGCCCTCGGCGGCACCGTCCCGCCCCGCGGCATGGACGGCAAGCTCTCGGCCGGTATCTAGCGGTGGCGAAGTCCCTCCACCTCCTTTCCCCGGGCCGCCTGCGGCCCGGGCCGCGCCCGACCCGCCCCCTCGGGGCGGGCGCGGATGCCGCGCCCACCCCGCGGGTTGGCAGCGCCCCTCCGTCGCGCCGGTGCCCCAGGCGCCGCATCACCGCGGCCCAAGGCTGATGCCCCGAATGCCCAAACCATCCGGCCTCACCCTCGCCGCCGCCGACGGCCAGACCTTCGCCGAGGATCTCTCGGCGAGCCCGCTGGCGCTCCGCGGCCTCACCGTCTCCTACGGCGCCAAACCCGCGGTCTTCTCCGTCGACGTCACCGTCGAGCCCCATTCGATGACCGCGATCATCGGCCCGAACGGCGCCGGCAAGTCGACGCTGCTCAAGGCCGCCCTCGGCATCGTCCCGCGCCTCTCCGGCACGGTCACCGTCCACGGCCGCCCGCTCGACGAGGCCCGCTCCGAGATCGCCTACGTCCCCCAGCGCGCCAGCGTCGACTGGGATTTCCCGACCCGCGTGATCGACGTCGTGCTGATGGGCATGAGCCGCGAGCTCGGCCTTCTCAGGCCCGTCCGCGCCCATCACCGCGAGCGCGCCGCGGACTGCCTCGCCCGCGTCGGCATGGAGGCCTTCGCCGGCCGCCAGATCGGCCAGCTCTCCGGCGGCCAGCAGCAGCGCGTCTTCCTCGCCCGCGCGCTGGCGCAGCGCGCGAGCCTCTACCTGCTCGACGAGCCCTTCGCCGGCGTCGACGCCGCCACCGAACGCGCAATCATCTCGGTGCTGAAATCGCTCCGCGCCGAGGGCAAGACGGTCGTCTGCGTCCACCACGACCTCTCGACGGTCGGCGACTACTTCACCCACGCGGTGCTCCTCAACATCCGAAAGGTGGCCGAGGGCCCGCTGGCCGAGGCCTTCACCGAGGAGCACCTGCAGGCCACCTACGGCGGCCGCCTGGCCACCGCCCACATCGGCGAGCTCGCGCTCCGCGCCGTCTGATGCTGTTCGACGCGCTCACCCTGCAGCTCGGCTACAATGCCACGCTGGTGGCGATCGGCGCCGCGCTGCTCGGCCTCTCCGCCGGGGCGACCGGCACCTACCTCTTCCTGCGCAAGCGCGCGCTCCTGTCCGACGCGATCAGCCACGCCACGCTGCCCGGCATCGGGCTCGCCTTCATCGCGATGACGGCGCTGGGCCTCGACGGCCGCGCGCTCGCGGGGCTGCTCCTCGGCTCCGCCGTCTCCGCGGGCCTCGGGCTACTTGCCGTGCACTGGATCGCCACCCGCACGAGGCTCCCCGAGGACGCCGCCATCGGCGCCGTGCTCTCGGTGTTCTTCGGCCTCGGCATCGTGATTCTCACCGTGATCCAGACCCTCGACACCGGCCGCCAGGCCGGCCTCGAGGGCTTCCTCCTCGGCGCCACCGCGGGAATGCTCCGCTCCGACGCGCTGCTCATCGCCGGCGGCGGCGCCCTCACCCTCGCCCTCGTCCTGCTCCTGCGCCGGCCGATGACCGCCGCCGCCTTCGATCCCGGCTTCGCCGCCGCCGCCGGGCAGAACCTCAAGGCCACGGACCTCGCGCTGATGGCGCTGGCGCTCGCGGTCACGCTCATCGGGCTCAAGGTCGTCGGCCTGATCCTGATCGTCGCGCTCCTCATCATCCCCCCTGCCGCCGCCCGGTTCTGGACCGACCGCAGCGGCGCCATGGCGGCGCTCGCGGCGGTTCTCGGCGGGCTCTCGGGCTATGTCGGCGCCGCGCTCTCGGCCTCCGCCCCGGCGCTCCCCACGGGCCCTCTCGTGGTACTCACGGCAGCCGCGCTTTTCACTGCCTCGCTCCTCGCCGCCCCGCGGCGCGGGCTCCTCGCCGCTGGTCTCCGCCACCTCCGCACCCGCCGCGCGGTGCATCTCCGCCAGGGCCTTCTGGCCCTCGCCCAGGGCCAGCCGATCTACGAGCGCTACACGCTGCGCCTCCTCAACCGCGCCGGCCTCGCCCGCCCTGACGGCGTGGCGACCGAAGAAGGCCGCGCCGAAGCCGCCAAGGCGCTCCTCGACGAGGCCCGCTGGGCGCTCGCCCGCAGCGACCCCGATTTCGAGCCCTCCGCCGCGCTCTATGACGGGCTGCGCCCGATCGAGACCGTGCTCACCCCCGACGAGCTCGCCGAGATCGACGCCCGCCTCGCGCCCAGGGGAGTGCCGGCCTAATGGGCGCCGAGTTCGTCATCCTCTCGCTGGTGCCGATGCTGATCGGCACGCTGGCCGCCGTGGCCTGCACGCTCCCGGGCAACTTCCTCCTGCTGCGCCGCCAGGCGCTGCTCGGCGACGCGATCAGCCACGTCGTGCTGCCGGGCATCGTCGCGGCCTTCCTCGTCACCGGCACAGTGACCTCGGTGCCGATGCTCCTTGGCGCCGCCGCCGCCGCCCTCGTCGCGGTGGCCCTGATCGAGGCCGTCCGCCGCCTCGGCCGGATCGAGCCCGGCGCCGCGATGGGCGTGGTCTTCACCTCGATGTTCGCCGCCGGGGTGCTGCTGCTCGACCTCTCCGACACCTCGAGCGTCCATCTCGACGTCGAGCACGCGCTCTACGGCAACCTCGAAAGCCTGATCTGGATCGAGGCCGAGGGCTGGTCCTCGCTCACTGACCCCGCGGCGCTGGCAGGCCTTCCGCCAGAGCTTGCGCGGATCGCCGCGGCGACCCTCCTCACAGTGGTCTTCACCGCGCTGCTCTGGCGCCCGCTCGCCATCGCCACTTTCGACGAAGGCTTCGCCCGGTCGCAGGGCATCCCGACCGGCCTCCTCGGTCTGGCGCTGGTCACCGTCGCCGCCATAGCCGCCGTTGCCGCTTTCGACGCGGTCGGTTCGATCATCGTCATCGCCATGTTCATCTGCCCGCCCGCCGCCGCGCGCCTGATGACCGACCGCCTGCCCATCCAGGTCGCCTGGTCGCTCGGCTTCGCGGTCGCCTCGGCGCTCCTGGGCTACCTCTTGGCCGGCTACGGCCCGCTCTGGCTCGGCGCCGAGGACGCGGTCAGCGCCGCCGGCATGATCGCCACCGTCTCCGGCGCGATCTTGGCCCTCGCCTGCCTGGTCGGACCCAGGCGCCGGCGCCTGACGGCGTAAGCGAAATTCCGCCGATGATTTGTCGAGGCAGGAGGCTTCTGCGGCGAATCCGATTCGTTCTCGAAGAAAACCGCGGTCTTCCCCTTAACCTTTCGAAGATTCTTCCGCGCCTAGCTTCCGATCAGCACCGCCCGAAAATCATTGACGTTGGTCAGCGTCGGCCCGGTCACCACCTGGTCCTTGATCCGCCCGAAGAAGGAATGCGCGTCGTTCGCCTCCAGCGCCGCCCGCGGGTCCAGCCCCAATGCCGCCGCGCGGGCCAGGGTATCCGGCCCCACGATTGCGCCCGCCACCTCGGCCGCCCCGTCCACCCCGTCGGTGTCGCAGGCGAGCGCGTGGATCCCCTCTGCACCCTTCAGAGCCAGCGCGAGCGCCAGGCAGAACTCGGCATTCGGCCCGCCGACGCCCGCCCCCCGCCGCGTCACCGTCAACTCGCCGCCCGAGAGGAGCAGCACCGGCGCGTCCTCCGGCCCCAGCCCGGCGTCGATCTCAAGCGCCATCGCCGCCTGCGCCGCCGCCACCTCGCGCGCCTCGCCCTCGATGGCATCGCCGAGCATCCGCACTTCGACCCCGGCGCGCTGCGCCATCTCGGCCGCCGCCGCCAGCGACTGCGCAGGCGCCGCGATCACCCGGTTCTCGACGCGCGCGAGGCGCGGGTCATCCGGGCCCAGCGGGTCTCCGCCCGCCTCGAGGAACGCCGCGACCGCCGGCGGCGGGGCCACGCCCCAGCGCTCCAGCGAAGCCAGCGCCCGCGCCGCGTCGCCGCCATGGCCGACCGTCGGGCCGCTCGCGATGTCGGCCGGGTCGTCCCCCGGCACATCCGAGATCATCAGCGCGAGCGTCCGCGCCGGGTATGCCGCCGCGGCAAGCCGTCCGCCCTTCACCGCGGAGATCTGCTTGCGGATGCCGTTGATCTCGCCGATCGGCGCGCCGCTGGCAAGAAGCGCCTCGGTCAGCGCCTGCTTCTCGGCCAGCGCGATGCCGTCGGCCGGCGCCACCATGAGCGCCGAGCCGCCGCCCGAGATCAGCGCCAGCACGAAGTCCCCCTCGCCGAGGCCCCCGACAAGCTCCAGCAGCCGCGCCGTCGCCGCCGCCCCCGCCGCGTCAGGCACCGGGTGCGCCGCCTCGACGATCTCGATCCCCTGGCAGGGCCGACCGTAGCCATAGCGGGTGATGACCAGCCCCTCGCAGGGCCCCCAGGCCGCCTCCACCGCCTCGGCCATCCGCGCCGAGGCCTTGCCGGCGCCCACCACCACGACCCGGCCCGTCGGCTTCTCCGGCAGATGGGCGGCGAGGCTCCGCATCGGGTCGGCCACCTCGACGGCGCGGTCGAAGAGGTCGCGAAGGAAGTTCCGGGGGTCGGTCATGCTCGACCTTTCGCGAGATGTCGGTGCCCGCCGACTTAGGGGAGAATCGGGCCGGAATCCATGCGTCGGGCGCTGCCTCCGGCCCATTTCGCTGGCCGATGTTTCGCCCGAGACCGCCCGTGGGCCACGCCGCGTCTATCCCGCGTGGCCGCCCGCCTGCCGCGATTCGCCGCGACCGCGCACCCAGATCTGCACGGCTTTGGCGACGGTCAGCGACCCGATCGCCAGTTCGCCGCCATCCTCGACCACCGCGAAGGCCACCAGGGTGGGTGGGCCGCTCACCCCGAGCCGCTCAAAGGCGATGTCGGCCATGTCGACGCCGACCCCGAAGACCGCCAGGACCGCGAGCAGCACGACGAACTCCAGAACGTCGCGCCGGGCCGCGGGCAACGAGCGCAGGTAGCCCCAGCGCAGGATCGCAAGTGTGAGAAGGCCGAGCAGCGCGAAGGCGATCAGTTCGCCGTAGTCCTGAGCGCGCAGCAGCAGCGAATCCTGTGTCACATCATGCCGCGCCAGGAAGCTGGCGAAGGCCTCGTGGCGCTCGTAGATGTCGTCGTACCAGAGGATCAGGAAAACCGCCGCCAGGGCCAGGTAGGCCGCCTGCCGCTCGCGGAACCAAACCAGCGCCAACACCGCGGCCGTCACCAGCCACTTGAGATAGCCCCAGTGGCTTGCCACGCCGTTGGTGGCGCCGACGTACCAGCGCCCACGGTACTCCGAGAGGCCGGTCCCGGCGGCGACGACGACGTAGATGACAATCAGCAGGAGGTCGATGCCGAGGAGCAGCAAGGCGAGCCGGGCCGGCGTCAGTCGGAACCTCATCAAGGCAGCACCACTTGCCAGTGCAGCATCGCGACCATAGCCCTGGCCGACACGCCGCGAGACATCCCCGTCCGCGCGGCAAGGCGACCGAAAGCTGCGCATCGCCTGCTACTACCCGGGCAGGCGAGATTACCGCATTCCGCCCGCCCGTCGAGCCTCAGAAATCGAGGTTCGCCACGCTCAGCGCGTTCGACTGGATGAATTCCCGCCGTGGCTCGACTACGTCGCCCATGAGCTTGGTGAAGATGTCGTCGGCCTCGGCCAGATCGTCGATCTTCACCTGCAGCAGCACCCGCGCCTCGGGGTCGAGCGTCGTCTCCCAGAGCTGGCTCGGGTTCATCTCGCCGAGTCCCTTGTAGCGCTGCAGCGACAGCCCCTTCTCGCCCTCGTCGAGGATCGCCTGCAAGAGCTCGGTCGGCCCGTGCACCGGCACTTCCCGGTCCTTCCGCACCAGGCGGGAGGGCTCGCGGTAGACCTCGCGCGTCTCGCCCGACACCTCCGAGAGCTTGCGCGCCTCGGGCGAGCGCAGCACTGCGCCGTCGAGCGTGCGGATCTCCTCCACGCCGCGCAGCACCCGCGCCAGCCGGATCCCGTGATCCTGGGTGACCCGCCCGGTCCAGCCGCGCTCGTATTCCACCGCCACGAGGTCGAGCCGCCTCGCCACCGCGTCGGCCACGCCCTGCAGGTCCGCATCCGCCCGCCCCGGATCGAACGCGCCGGCCAGGACCGCCTGCTCGAGGATGTGGCGCGGGTAATGCGTCGGGAAGGCCTCGAGCACCCGCCGGAAGGACCGCGTCGCCTCGACGAGGCGCGCCAGGTCGGCCCCGGCGATCTCCTCGCCAGATTTCAGGCGCAGGACCGCGCCCTCGATCCCCTGCTGCACCAGGTAGTCCTCCAACGCCGCCTGGTCCTTGAGGTAGACCTCCGACTTGCCGCGCGCGACCTTGTAGAGCGGCGGCTGGGCGATGAAGAGATGGCCGTGCTCGATGAGCTCCGGCATCTGCCGGAAGAAGAACGTCAGCAGGAGCGTCCGGATATGCGCCCCGTCCACGTCTGCGTCGGTCATGATCACGACCTTGTGGTAGCGGAGCTTGCCAAGGTCGAACTCGTCGCGGCCGATGCCCGTCCCGAGCGCGGTGATCAGCGTGCCGATCTCCTGGGAGGACAGCATCCGGTCGAACCGCGCCCGCTCCACGTTCAGGATCTTGCCCCTGAGCGGCAGCACCGCCTGGTTCGCGCGGCTGCGGCCCTGCTTGGCCGAGCCTCCGGCCGAGTCACCTTCCACCAGGAAGATCTCCGACTTCGCCGGGTCGCGCTCCTGGCAGTCGGCGAGCTTGCCCGGCAGCGAGGCCACGTCCATCGCCGTCTTTCGCCGCGTCAGCTCCCGCGCCTTCCGCGCCGCTTCCCGTGCCAAGGCCGCCTCGATGATCTTGCCGACGATCAGACGGGCCTCCTGGGGATGCTCCTCGAACCACTCGGAAAGCTTCTCGTTGACCAGGTTCTCGACCGATGGCCGCACTTCGGAGCTGACCAGCTTGTCCTTGGTCTGGGAGGAAAACTTCGGGTCAGGCACCTTCACGCTCAGAACGCAGGTCAGCCCCTCGCGCGCGTCGTCGCCGGTAAAGCTCACCTTCTCCTTCTTGGCGATCCCCGAGGCCTGCGCATAGAGGTTGATCGACCGCGTCAGCGCGCCCCGGAAGCCCGCCAGGTGCGTGCCGCCGTCGCGCTGGGGGATGTTGTTGGTGAACGGCAGCACCGTCTCGTGGTAGCTGTCGTTCCACCACATCGCCACTTCCACGCCGATCCCGTCGCGCTCGCCGATCATGAAGATCGGCTCGGGGATGAGCGGCGTCTTCGAACGGTCGAGGTAGCGCACGAATTCGCGCACGCCCCCCTCGTAGAAGAGCTCCGCCCTTATCGGATCGGCCGAGCGCTCGTCCTCGAGCGTGATCCGCACGCCCGAGTTCAGGAAGGCGAGCTCCCTGAGCCGCGACTCGAGCGTCTTGAACTGGTAGTCGAGGTTCGAGAACGTATCGAGCGAGGCGAGGAACCGCACCTCGGTGCCCTTGCGGCCGCCCGCATCACCAACGACCTTCAGGTGCTCCGCCGTGAAGCCCTTCTCGAAACGGGCGAAATGCTCCTTGCCGTCGCGCCAGATGCGAAGCTCCAGCCATTCGGAAAGCGCGTTCACCACCGAGACGCCGACGCCGTGGAGCCCGCCGGAGACCTTGTAGGCGTTCTGGTCGAACTTACCCCCGGCATGGAGATGGGTCATGATCACCTCGGCCGCCGAGACCCCTTCGCCCTTGTGGATGTCCACCGGAATCCCGCGCCCGTTGTCGCTTACCGAGATGCTGTGATCGGCGTGGATCTTGACCTTCACCTCGGTCGCGTGACCGGCCAGGGCCTCGTCGATCCCGTTGTCGACGACCTCGTAGACCATGTGGTGCAGCCCCGAGCCGTCATCGGTATCCCCGATATACATGCCCGGCCGCTTCCGCACGGCCTCCAATCCCTTGAGAACCTTGATGGATTCCGCGCCGTAGTCTTCCGGGGCGCGCGCGTTTTCTGCCATGCTCGTGCAGTCCTGCCTTAGGTGTCGATTTTATACGATTTCCTAGGGGCATTGTCACGCTTGAGACACAAGATTTGGTAGTTCACCGCGACCTCATTCCATGGACTTGCCCGCCCACGTCTGGCAGGCTTGCCGCAGGACGATTTCACGGGGGCGATTTCAATGGCACGTTTTCTCGTTCACATTCACACGTGACCGGACGACCCGACCAAGGCAACCCTGGGCTGCCTGGTCGCCGCCACCGCCCTGAAGGAGGGTCACGAGGTCACGCTGTTCCTGGCGGGTGACGGCGTCCATCTTCTTTCGACGGACCACGTCGAAACTCTCGCCGGACAGGGCACCGGAAAGTTGAAGGACCACATCGCGGCGAATTCCGCCGCGGGAGGCCGCTTCGTCCTGTCAGGCATGTCCGCCAAGGCGCGCGGCTACGACGAGAGCCTCCTCGCCGGCCACCCGGCGGAGTCCGGGATGCCCGGTCGGCTGGTGACTCTGGCGGCCGAGGCCGATACGGCACTTTGCTACTAACCATTCGCCGAGAGCGTTGCCCGGCCGCGGTCAGGCCTCCCTGATCGCCGATTTCACCTTCGCGACCAGCTCCGAGCTGGGCTCCAGTCCGTGCGCTTCCTTGGCGTGCGCGGCAGCGGCCTTCAGGATCTCCTCGTCGGTCTCGCCGCGCGCCTCGAAAGCGCAGCCGGGCACGAGGTCACCGCATTTCAGCACCTTGGTCATATCGAGTCCTCCCGTGTTCGTTGCCCGGAAGACCCTGCCACGAATCCGACGGGCTGGGCAAATCGGCGGCCCGTTCCGAGCGCGAGGGGGCAATCCGCCGGGGGTGCGGCCATGGCACGCTTCGAACATTGCCTTCGTTCGCGATCGCGCGGGTCCATTCCGCCAGGCTTCGTGCCAACTCCCTGGTCGCCGTGCAGGCGAGCCAGTCGTCAGGCATCCGCGCCGCAGTCTCCAACTGGCAGTCACCCGCGAACCCCGGCCCGGGCTGTCCTCTCCCCTGGGGGATCAGGGCGTCCGGCGGCCATGCCCAGCGCCATGAGGGCGGGGTAGGTGTTCGGCCTCCCCTCCGCCCGGCGCGGCCGAGAATCTGGTCGCAGACCTCCTGCAAGACCTCCCGCGTCGACGCCATCCTGCCCGCTGGTCGGCCCTACTGACGCCGGCACCGGCGCCGGGTCGCGAGCGTCGGAATCCTCGTGGGCGAGCGCTCCGAGCGGTCAGGCCATGGCCCGCCTCTCCTCGGCCGTCCGGGAAGGCTCGCTCGAGATCAGGGCATTCCGCGCGTTCTCAACGCCTTTCCATCGGGTTAACAGAATCTGGAATATTTTGGAATCCCAATAGGTTGGCGATTCCTTTCACTGTGAAAGGCGCGTCCCCTTTCACACCCCTCAGTTGAACGGGATCACCAGCCCGACGAGGATCAGCAAGCCCCCCGCGACCCGGTTCACCCGGGCGAGCGCCGAGGGCGAGGTCAGGAGACGCCGCGCCCGGTCGACGATCCCGGCGAGCATGAGATTGCCGAGCAGCGGCACTCCCATCGAAACCGCGCAGATCGCCGCGACGTCGGGCCAGCCGACGGTCCGAAGATCGAAGAACCCCGGCAGCATCCCCATGTAGAACAGCACGGCCTTGGGGTTGCCGACGATCACCGCCACCCCGGCGGCGAAGCCGGCCCACATCCCAGGCCGGGTGAGACGCCCATCCGCCGCGATCGGCTTGCCGGCGTGGCGGATCAGGAGCCCTCCCATGACCAGGAATATCCCCGCCGCCACCCAGCGCAGGACCGTCAGGAACCCGCCCCAGACCGAGACGATCCAGCTCACCCCGAGGATGGCGAGGAGGGGCCAGAGGAGGTCCCCCACCGTCACCCCCACCGCCAGCGGCCAGGCCTGCCGGAACCCGCCCGTCAGGGCCCGCGCCGTCAGCGCCACCCAGACCGGCCCCGGCGTCAGGAACAGCACCAGCACCGCCCCGGAATAGAGCAGGAGCTGCCAGGCCGAGACCGTCACGGCGCCTCCGGCAGGGTCAGGGAGCCGTCGTCGGCAAGCGGCCAAAACGGGTTCATCGCCACTTCCCAGACATGGCCGTCCGGGTCGGCCCAGTAACGCGAGTAGCCGCCCCAGAATACCTTCTCGGGTCGCTTCAGCCCGGTCGCCCCGGCCTTGACCGCCGCCGCCCAGGCCGCGTCCACCTCCGCCTCGGTCGGGAAGTTCTGCGCCAGCGTCACTGCCCCGGTGCCGAGCTTCGCCCCCGGCCGCCCCTGGTCCGCGGCGAGGTCTTCGAGCCCGAACAGCCCCAGCACCGCCCCGTGGAGCTGGAAGAACGCCACTGCCTCCTGGCTTTGCGACGCCTCCGTCCAGCCGAGCGCGGCATAGAACGCCCGGGCGCGGGCCAGATCGGCCACCCCCAGCGTGATCAGCGTCACTCTCTGCGGTGTCATGGCACACCTCCCGTCCTGACCTCGGAAACCCCGTCTACCTCGCGCAGCTCGAAATACTCCGCCCGGTCCCCCAGCGCCGCGAACAGCTCCGCCCCTGTGCCGGTCATCCAGGCCTGCGCCCCGAGCGCGCAGACCTCGTCGAACAGCGCCGCCCGCCGGTCCGCGTCCAGATGCGCCGCGACCTCGTCGAGCAGAAGCACCGGCGGCGCCCCGATATCGGCCGCCAGCGCCCGCGCATTGGCCAGGACCAGCGAGAGGAGCAGCGCCTTCTGCTCCCCCGTCGAGCAGAGCTCCGCCGCCACCCCTTTCGCCGCGTAGACCGCCGCGAGGTCGGCCCGGTGCGGCCCGACCAGCGTCCGCCCGGCCTTCAGGTCGGCGCCCCGGGAGGCAGCCAGCGCGGCTCCGAGATCGCCGCCTTCGGGCTCGGCCAGACCGAGCTCGGCCGCCGGAAACGCCGTCTCCGCCCCCTCCTGCGCCGCCATCAGCCGTGCCACGGCCGCCTCCCGGTTCGCCCGGATCGCCGCCCCGGCCGCCGCCATCTGCGCCTCCAAGGCATCGTACCAGCGCCCGTCCGCCACCTGGTCGCGCAGGAGCCGGTTCCGCTCCCGCATCGCCTTCTCGTAGTCGAGCACCGCCTCCGCGTGCCCCGGCTCGAAGCTCATCGCGATCCGGTCGAGAAACCGTCGCCGCCCGTCCGCGCCCTCGGTCCAGAGCCGGTCCATCGCCGGCGTCAGCCAGACCACCCTGAGCGTGCGGCCCAGCGCCACCTGCGGCGCCGCCTTGCCGTCGATCCGGACCTGGCGCGCGCCGCCCGGCTCGGCCCAGGTCTCCAACTCTCGCGGCCGCCCGAGGCTCTCGACCAGCGCGAAAACCTTCCAGCCCAGCCCCTCCGGCCGCCGCGCGATCTGGTCCGCCGCGGAGCGCCGGAGCCCCCGCCCAGGCGAGAGCAGCGACAGCGCCTCGAGCACGTTCGTCTTCCCCGCCCCGTTCGGCCCGAAAAGCGCCACCGGCCGCCCATCGAGCTCCAGCCGCGCCGATCGGTGGCTGCGGAAATGCGACAGCCGGAGCTCCCTTACCGAAAGCCCCGGCATCGTCCCATCTTCCCCGTTTTCCAAGTACCCGAGGGGCGGTCCGGGGGGACAGCCAACCCACCCGGCCTCGCCGCAGGCGCCACGCCCGGGCTCACACCCGCATCGGCATCACGACATAGATCGCCGAGCTGTCGTTGCCCTCGCGCATCAGCGTCGGATCGCCCGACGAGTTGAACAGGAACACCGCGTTCTCGCGGTCCACCTGGCTCGCGATCTCGAGCAGATACTTGGCGTTGAAGCCGATCTCGAGCTTGTCGTCGCCATAGGCCACGGCAAGTTCCTCCTCCGCCGCGCCGCTGTCGGGGGCGTTGACCGAAAGCACGAGCTTGTCCTCGTCGAGCGCGAGTTTCACCGCGCGCGAGCGCTCGGAGGAGACGGTCGCCACCCGGTCCACCGCCTGGGCGAACTCGGCGGCGTCCACCTCCAGCCGGCGGGTGTTGCCGGTCGGGATCACGCGGGCGTAGTCGGGGAAGGTGCCGTCGATCACCTTCGAGGTCAGCGTGATCTCCGGCGTCGCGAATCGCAGCTTGGTCTCGCTCACGCTCACCGCGATCTGCTGCTCGTCGTCGTCGAGGAGCTTCCTGAGCTCGCCCACCGTCTTCCGCGGCACGATCACCCCCGGCATGTCCGCGGCACCCTCCGGCAGCTCGGCGTCGATCCGCGCCAGCCGGTGGCCGTCGGTCGCCACGCAGCGCAGCACCTTGCCGCCGTCGCCCTCGGCGACATGCATGTAGACGCCGTTGAGGTAGTAGCGCGTCTCCTCGGTCGAGATCGCGAATTTCGACTTGTCGAACAGCCGGCGCAAAAGCGGCGCCGGGCAGGAGAAGTTCGAGGCGTATTCCGACGACGCCATCACCGGGAAGTCTTCCTTCGGCAGCGTGGCGAGCGAGAAGGTCGAGCGCCCCGCCGCCACCGTCAGCCGCCCGGTGGCGCTGTCCTCGGCCAGGCTCACCAGCGCGCCGTCAGGCAGCTTGCGGACGATCTCGTGCAGCGTCACCGCGTTCACCGTGGTGGCGCCGGCCCGCTCCACCTGGGCGGTCACCTTGTCCACCACCTCGATATCGAGGTCCGTGGCGCGGAAGCTCACCGTGTCGCCCTCGGCCTCGATCAGCACGTTGGCCAGGATCGGGATCGTGTTGCGCCGTTCGACCACCGATTGCGCCTGGCCGACCGCTTTCAGAAGCGTGCCGCGTTCGATGCTGATCTTCATGTCCGCTCCCCACGTGCCCGGCGGGCCTGCCGCCGGGCTCACTCCACCGCCGGGACGGCAAAATTAGCCGAATGGCCCGTCGGCACAAGCCCTTTCCGGGCGCGGCCGCCGGCCCTTGCCGGCCTGGCGCGATGTCAGGATTCGAGCATCCGGCGCAACAGCTCGAGGTCCTCGGCCAGTTGCGCATCGCCGGCCTTCAGCTCCTCGATCCGCCGGATTCCGTGCATCACCGTGGTGTGGTCGCGCCCGCCGAAGCGGCGGCCGATCTCCGGCAGGCTGCGGGTCGTCAGACGCTTGGCAAGCCACATCGCGATCTGCCGCGGCCGTGCGATCTGCCTGAGCCGCTTCGGCCCGAGCAGGTCCGACAGCCGGATGTTGTAGTGCTCGGAAACCTTGCGCTGGATCTCCTCCACCGTCACCTTCCGCTCCGACTGGCGCAGGATGTCCGCGAGGCAATCCTGTGCCAGTTCGAGCGTGATCTCCTTTCCGACCAGAGAGGCGAAGGCATAAAGCCGGGTCAGCGCGCCCTCGAGCACCCGCACGTTCGAGGTGATCCGGTGGGCGAGGAATTCCAGCACCGCGTCGCCGACCACCAGGCCGCGGTATTGCTGCCGGTAGAATTCCGCCTTCTGCTGCAGGATGCCGAGACGCAGCTCGTAATCGGTCGGGTGCAGGTCCACCACCAGCCCGCATTGCAGGCGGCTCTTGATCCGCTCCTCAAGGTCCTTGATTTCGCCCGGGGCGCGGTCGGCCGAGATCACGATCTGCTTGTTCTGGTCGACCAGCGCGTTGAAGGTGTGGAAGAATTCTTCCTGCGTCGACTCCTTGCCGGCGATGAACTGCACGTCGTCCACCATCAGCACGTCGACCGAGCGGAACAGCGTCTTGAACGACATCATGTCCTTGTCGCGCAGGGCTTGCACGAAGCGGTACATGAACTGCTCGGCCGAGAGGTAGACGACGCGGAGCTCGGGCCGCCGGGTCTGCAGCTCCCAGGCGATGGCATGCATCAGGTGGGTCTTGCCGAGGCCGACCCCGCCGTAGAGGAACAGCGGGTTGAACGAGACCGGCCCGCCCTCGGCAACGCGGCGCGCCGCGGCATGAGCGAGCGTGTTCGGCTTGCCGACGACGAAGCTCTCGAAGGTGTAGCGCTGGTCGAGCGGCGCGCCCGGCAGCTCGGCCACATCGACCGCCCGTTGCGCCTTCCTGCGCGGGGCGGGCGCGCCAGCCTCGGCGGCGGCCTCTCCGCCGTCCACTGCCGCCTCCTCCCGCGGCACCACGGCGAAGTCGAGCCGCTGCACCTTGGACCCGGCGGTGTTCATCAGCCGCAGGATCTGGTCGCCGTAGTTCCGCGACACCCAGTTGCCCACGAAGGTCGTCGGCACACGAATCCGCGCCACGCCGTTCTTCACGTTTTCGAATTCGAGGGGTTCGATCCAGGTCGTGAAGTTGTTCTTTCCAACTGTCTTACGCAATTCAACCAGCACATGTCCCCAGGTCTCTTCGGTCATTATTCTGCGTCCATCCGCTCTCAGTGCGCCCAGCTGCCCGAGGTCCCCTCAAACCTCGCGCATGCGACGTAAGCGCCTTCGGCGGATGCATGTGCACCGCAAGCAGGGCATCGGTCACGAAACTAGACGGCCGTTCGGGGCGCACACCCCGCCGCAATCGTCCCGTTCCGCACCGCGGCCTGCCGGACCAAGACCTTGCTCCGCCACCCCGGCTTGGCAGGCCGAAGCAGCGGCAGCGCCGGCGCGTCCGAAGCGGCAAGGAGCCGTTCAGGCGGAAGCCGGAAGCGCGAGCACGGCGCCCGATAGGCGCCCCCCGGCGGCTAGCCACGTGGCCGCGCCGAAGCCTGTCCGCTCGTGCCTAGTCCCTTTGTCCCCCCAAGGCGACGTGAATCGCAGGGGCAAGCTAGCAAGGGGCTTCAGGCACCCGCAACCGATCTTCGCGCTTGACTCCAACTTCGGCGGAACGAATCCCGAAGGCCTGTGCAAAGCTGCATCACTTCCCGCCGGCGGGCGCGCCCGCTGT
>JBFKAV010000089.1:0-14861 GCA_041621405.1 Paracoccaceae bacterium | reverse complement strand
TACGCCGCGGTCAGCGACCGGGCGCTCCGCCTGACGGTGGTGATGTACCCCACCTTCCAGATCTTCCTGGTGCCGATCCTGCTGATCGGCTTCTCGGGCGTGATCGCCTTCCCGGGCGTCGAGCCCGACTCGATCGTGCCCTTCCTGCTCACCCAGGTCGATCTCTCCCCGATCCTGATCGGCCTGGTGTGCGCCGGCACGCTCGCGGCGTCGATGTCCTCGGGCGACTCGATCCTCCACTCCGCCGCCTCGATCGGCGTCTGCGACGGCCTGGCCAAGGCCTTCCCCCGCGCCTTCGGCGACGACCGCCGCGAGCGCTTCGCGATCCGCGTGCTGGTGGTGGCGATCTCGGTCGCCGCCTACTACTTCGCCGTCGTCTCGGAGGTGTCGCTGGTCGCCCTGCTGCTCGGCGCCTACGGCGGCGTGGCCCAGATCTTCCCGCTCATGTTCGCCGCCTTCTACTGGCCCCGCGCCACCGGCGCCGGCGCCCTCGCCGGCCTGGTCACCGGCCTCGCGGTCAACACCTGGTTCCTGATCCACCCCGAGCACGCCCCCATCCCCGGCCTGCACGAGGGGATCTGCGGCCTCGTCGCCAACGTCGCCGTCTTCGTCGCCGTCAGCCTGCTGACGCCGCCCCAGGCGGCCGAGCGGGTGCGGATCTACGTCGAGGCGTGAGGGCTTGAGCCCCGGTACCCGGACAGCGTTGCCTCCGCTCTCCGATCGCCGGGCAGAGCCGCTACCGTCGGGCAGCCGCGAGCGCAAGTGGACCTGGGTCAACCAAGTTGTCGCGGGGAGCCGGATCTTTTTTCGGCTGCTCCGGGCTGGGAGCGCCGGCATCTCGCCGGCTCTGGGGGCGGAGGAGCGGGCTCACACTCACGTCGTCCAGAGAACCGCGTGACAGAGAACGACAGAGAACCGTGCCAGCCACTTCGGACGGCAGCCGAGACAGGGCCAAGGTGCTAAACTAGGAGCCGCATCTGGAGATGCATGCCATGCCCAAACCCTCGACGAAGCCGTAGCCCAGGTGGGATCCGCTGGCGCGGGTGTGGACTCTAGCAGGCCGTGGCAAAAGTCGAGCCGCGCTACGCGCGGATCTTTTCCGCCAGCTCTGTGTTGCCAAATCCGCGAAATACGCCAGTATGTCTGTGGTTTGGCGCCTTGATCTGGCGAAAAATCTCTCGCTCTCGCCGGCGGCTGACTTTCACCACGGGCTGCTAGTTGTTAAACCTACCAGGCGCCGATCATACGATGGCAAACACCACTTCTCCAACGCCCGGTTACTTCGGACGTTGGCTTCGTATAGCGCTTGCAGGTTACCTCGTCGTTGGCGCTTTTGCCATCGGCTACTTCATAGCCAGCAAGACTGAACCTTCCAATACGACTTTCGCCATCATGGTTGGCGGACTGATCGCTGCCCCATTGGCTCTGGCCTTTGTGTGGCATCGTATCAAGTCCGTAAAGGCATTCGGCTTCGAGATCGGCCTGGAGAACGTGACGGTTCCGATCGATAGCGCAATTGCGGAAGCGCTGATGGCCAGTCAGTATTTCAGCGACAAGCGTCATCTTCTAAAATCTATCAGCGCCGCAGTTCAGAGTCCAGAATTGCAGCTGATCGAGATCAACCTCCGGTCTGAACGTTACTGGTGGTCGACGCGGTTATATTTGCAGGCAGCGCTGCTCGATGATCACTCGCAGGTCCAGCGCCTGGTATTCGTCGAGGGCGACAGCAAGCGCCTGTATGCGGGAATGGCAGCGCCCGTCAATGTTCGCCGCGCGTTGGCCGCGCGCCAACCGGCTCTTGAGCGTCGATACCAAGAGATCATTGCCGAGCTCGCAGCTGAGCCAGAGCCTGAAGACGCGGACGATCCGATTCAAGCCACTATCTACAGATGGGCAAGCGGATCACTCGATAACACACCCGAAGAACAGTTCAAAGAGCTCATACCCGCGGAATCGCTTCGGTCAATACTCGGCGAACGACTGGAGACGGTGTCGGTGTCCCATTACGGCCCCGAGAATCCACTCTTGCGTTATCGGATTATCGAACGCGGCACCCAGTTCGTACCCATCGTCGTTGATGGCCAACTAGAGCGTGTGGTCGATGCTGCCGCGCTAGCGCGTAGGCTGTCGCTTGCGGCGCTTGAGCAACAACTGCTTGCTTGAGTGCCTCCCCTGAAGCCATAGCCGAGCTGGAGTGCGACCCCGACCACACCGTGACCGCGAGGCCAGCGGCATGGTGGTGGAGCTGCGCTGCCGGGGGATGAGCAGGCCCAGACAGGGCGGTAGGCCTGCGGCGGGAAATGCGACAAGGGTTGTTTATTTCCCTGCCGGGAAAGGTCTTCCCCGCAACGCGGGGAAGGTCCTTACGAGCCCGGAAATGTCCTTCCCCGGCCGCGGGGAAGGTCTTTCCAGCGCCCCGCAGGTCCTGGCGATGACCAGGGGAAGGACTTTTCCTGGCCGGAAATGTCCTTCCCCGACCTGCGGCACCCTCGTCCCTGGCCGGGAAAGGACCTTCCGGCGTCCGGCGGCAGGTCCTCCGGGGCCGCCTGAAGGCGTTCCGACAGGCCGGAGAAGGAGCTTCCCGGCGTGGAGAAGACCTTCCCCCGGCTCGAATCGACAACGTTTGTGCACTCACCCCCTGCATTGGGCGAAAAAAAGGCGGCCGGCATCGCTGCCGGCCGCGTTCAGGTCACGGGATCAGACTCAGGGTCAGGAGCCGGTCGCCGGCCCGGCTGCCGGCTCCTCCTCGTCGCTCTCCTCGTCGGACTCGGATTCCTCCTCCTCGTCGGACTCGAACGTCTCGTCGGGCTCCAGCTCCTGCACATGGGACGACTGCCGCACCCGCTCGGCGTGGAAGTCCTTCCCCGCCAGGTAGCACAGCGCCTCCAGGTAGCGGGCGATGCGGCCGCTGGCGTAGTTGAACTCCGCCAGCGCCTCCCGCTTCTCCTGCAGCGCGAGCTGGGACCTGCGCTTCTGCGGCTCGATCTGATCGAGCGCCTCCCCGAGCCTCTCGAGCGGCGGCTGGATTTCCCCGATCACGTCCTCCGGGCCCATGGTGCTGCCCTTCACCCGCGGGGCGGGCAGGTCGAGATCGGGGTCGGCCATGATCCGGATGATGCGCTCGGCGTAGCGCCGGAGCACCACCGGATCCTCGGGAATGTCGCTCGCCAGCCCCACCACCTCGGCGGTGAGGCCCGAGCCGTAGACTTTCTCGAAGGTGGTGCGCACGGCACGCACCTTCTGTTCGATCGCGGCGGCCGCGTCGTCGCGCAGACGCCGCAGGCGGCGCTCCACGCGAATCTCCTCCTGGTGCGCCTCGTCGGCCACCACCAGGCGCTCGCGCACCCAGCGCAGCCAGCGCCCCAGCAGGGACTGCCGGTACGCCTCGCGGGCCGGCGGGGTCTCCCCCTCCTCAACCCACCTGGCGAAAACGGCCTCGAGAGCCTCGCCCACGTCGGGCGCGATCTCGAAGCTGGCGGCCTCCAGCGCCGCCGCGATCTTCTGGCCGTCGGTCACGGCCTTGGACGGTTTTACGAATCGTTTCATGACGATCTCCTTTCTCCCGATTTTGTGGATTCGGGAACCTCTTTTGCCGTCGAGTCGTTCGGCTCTCGGGTGCACCCGGCCGTCCGCTGATCTCGCGAACGACCGCTTTTTGCGACAGCCGGCGACCAACAACAGAGAGGATCTTGAAATATAGAGACTCGGGGCGCAACGTCACAGGCTGTGGATTCAGCGAGGCCATTGCACGAAATTCAGAGGAAAATACACAGAGTGTGTAGACTGGATCTCACTGACAGCCAGTGCCCTGCACTTTTTTCGATGCATGGTGTCTCGAATACAGAGACCGCGCGCAGGCGGGCGGGCGCGTCTTCGCCGGGTAGGTGCTTCGCCGGGTAGGTGCGCGGGTAGGTGCCAGCCACTTCGGTCGCGCCCTTCGGTCGCCGCGGTCGCCGCGGAACGCCCTCCGGCTGGGATGTAGTGCCGGTGACTAATAGGTGTGACCTAATAGGTGCCAGCCACTTCGGTCGCCAGGCCACTTCGGTCGCCAGCGCCAGCGGTCGCCAGAGCTGGCGGGACGCCTGCGCTCACGGAGAGGCGACGGCTGGCGCTTCCAGCCCCGCCGAGCCGCCCTATTTCGCCGCGGCGGCGCGCTTCGGTTCGCCGTTGCGCGGCTGCATGTCGATGCTGCCGCGGAAGTAGCAGCCGTTCTCGAGCGTCACCTTCGGCGCCTTGGCGTTGCCCTGGACCCGCCCCGACTTGCGGATCACGACCTCCTCGCCGAGCAGGTCGCCGGTCACCTTGCCGTCGACGCAGATCCGCTTGCCGCGGATGTCGGCCGTCACCCGGCCGCTGCTGGCGACGGTGACGTTGTGCTGGTGCAGGCTCACGGCACCTTCCACCTGGCCCTCGATCACCAGGTCTTCGCTGCCCGAGATCTCCCCCTTGATCGAGATCGACGGGCCGATGATCGCCGCCGGGCCCGCGCCAGCCGCCGGCCGGGCTGGCGGCGGGTTCGGCTCGGCCGGGACGCGGGCGTCGGGGGCCGGCGCCTGGGCGGATTCACTCGGAGAGGCGTTCGCTTTCCACATGCTCGGGTCCTCGGATGCCGGAAGGTCCTCGACGTCAGGACAAGCAGCTTATGCGTCTTAAGCTATATAACGGCGCTGCCCCTGTCAAGGGCCGGGGGGATCCGGCGCGGATCACTCCCCGGCGACGGTCATGACCCGGTTCCCTCCCCGCGCCTTGGCGCGGTAGAGCGCCCGGTCGGCCTCGTCGATCAGACGGTCGACCGTGCTCTCCGGGGTCGCCGCTGCGACCCCGGCCGAGAACCGGACGCCGAGCTCGGCGGCGCCGGTGCGGAAGCGGACGCCGGCGAAGCTCTCGCGCAGGCCGTCGACCAGACGAACGGCGGCCTCGAGCCCGCACTCCGGTAGCACGATCCCGAACTCCTCGCCGCCGTAGCGGCCGACCGTGTCGCTCGTCCTGACGCGCCGCCGCAGCAGGTCGGCGAGCGACTTCAGCACCCGATCTCCGAGCAGGTGGCCGTGGCGATCGTTGACCTTCTTGAAGGCGTCGATGTCGAGCATGGCGAACGACAGCGGGGTGCCGAGGCGGTGCGCCCGCGCCAGCTCGGTGTCCAGCCGCTCCTTGAGCGCCACGTGGGTGAGCAGCGAGGTCAGGCTGTCGCGGGTCATCAGCGACCGCAGCACTCGGCTGCGCTCGGCGCGGATCGCCACTGCGGCGAGCAGGTGCCGGTCGGTGAGCGGCTTGGTGAGGAAATCGTCGCCGCCGAAGCGCAGGGCCGAGAGCTGGCGCTCGAGATCGGTCTCGGTCGAGAGGTAGACGATCGGCAGGCCCAGGAAACGGTCGAACTGGCGGATGACCTTGACCAGGTCCGGGCCGCTGCACTCGGGCATGTGGACGTCCATCAGCACCAGATCGGGCAGCTCCTCGTCAAGGCGGTCCAGGATCTCGAGCGGCCGGGTCAGCACCGAGGCATGCATGCCGCCGCGGCGGAGCACAAGGGCGTAGTGCTCGGCGAGCGTGCCGTCGTCGTCGACGATCAGGATGCGGAAGGGCTCGGTGCAGTGGCGTTGGGTCAGCCGATTCAGGCGATCCACCAGGGCCACGACGTCGAGGGGCTTGACGAAGTAGCCGGCGCCGCCGCTGCGCACCGCCGCCAGCCGCGCCTCGACGTCGCTGCGCGCGGTGACGAACAGCACCGGCAGCTCCCGCAGATCGGTCTGCCGGCTCAGCCTTGCCAGCAGCTCGATGCCGGCGAAATCGCCTTCGGGCAGGATGATGTCGACCACCAGGGCGTCCGGGCGCCGGTCGGCGAAGGCCCGCGCCAGAGCGTCACCCTCGGCGAAGATCTCGACCCGGTAGCCGAAGCTTGAGAGCTGCAGCCGCAACTCGTTCGCCAGCGGCTGATCGTCCTCGAGGAGATAGACCAGGCTCTCGCGGCTCTCGCGCGTTCCCACCGACTCGATGTGCCCGATCTCGCGCCGGCGCTCGGCGTCGCGCCGCAGGGCGTCGACCAGCGAAGTCCCCTCCTCGAGCGCCGTGCCGGCGGGAGCGCCTTCCATCTCGAGCCAGTTCTTCAGGCGCTTCTCGAAGGCGATAGCGGCGCGGCCGAGCTCGGGGTAGCCGAAGGTGCTCGCCGAGCCGCTCAAGACGTGCACCCGGCGGGTCACCGCGCGCAGCCCATCGTCGTTCCACTCCCCCTCGGCGAGGGCCCGCCAGGCGCTCTCGATCTCGTCCAGGCGGCCGGGCAGGAGCGCCGCGAACTCCTGATTCAGCGCTTCCAGCTGATCGTGATAGTCGGCGGTATCCATTTCCATCACGGCACCCTTCCGGGACCGAGCCGGAGCCTTGAAGTCACCCTCGCGTCCACCCCCTCGCGCCCTCGTCGGTCCGGCGGACGCTAAAGCGCCGGGCAGGTGGCCAGCCGGCCGGCGGCGGCGCGCAGGGCGGCGGCGGCCTCGGGGATCAGCTCGCGGGCGGCGGCGGCGAGGGTCTTCAGCGGCCGGGTGAGCGGATGGGGGGCGGCGATCACTTCCGCGGCCTCGTCGCAGAGCAGGCGCACCGCGATCGGCTCGGCCGAGAGCTGGGCCATGTCGGCCACTACGGCCGCGACTTCGACCCCCGCCTGCATCGCCGCCAGGGAGCGGCGCGCGGTATCGAGCGACCGCCATGCCGTCCGCTCGTCGCCGAGCCGCCGGTGGAGCAGGCCTTCGGTCCACCACAGCTTGGCGCGCTGCATCTTGTGGCGGAACCTGAGCCGGGGCCGGACCTCGGCGCACAGCTCGATCGCTCGGGCGACATCGGCGTCGGTGCCCCGCGACAGGGCGGTGGCGTAGTTCTGGATGGCGTTGCAGTACCGGCTGTCGTCGGGCTCAGTCTCCTGCAGGCATTGCGCTAGCGTGCGGATGGCGGCGCGGTCCTCGCCACGGTAGTAGAGCGCGACCCCCAGGGCCTCCAGAGCGCGCGCGTGCTCCACACCCGCCGTGAGCTCGAGGGCCCGCTCGGCGTCGCGCACCGCCTGCGGATACCGGTCCTCGTAGATCCGGATGATCGCTCTGCGCCGGATCAGGTCGCCCTGCAGGTCCGGCGGCGCGGCCGCCAGGGCGATCTCGAGGGCCCGCTTCGCGTGGCCCAGGCGGTCCCTCAGCCGCAGCGCCGAGGCCAATCTGCCGAAGCTCCAGGCACGGGCCTCGTCGGTCGCCAGCCGGCCGGCGAGACGGCAGCAGAGGCGCGCGACCCGCAGGCTGTCAAGGTCGCCGTCGGTCACCTTGTCGTCGGCCTCCCGGCACAGGTGCCGGAGGATGTGGCGACTCACGTGGTGCTCGCTCAGGCTCGATGTCGGGTCGAGCGCAAGCTCGCGAGCGAGGCGGACGGATCTTCTCGGGCGTGCCATGGGAGCCCCATGCTACGCGATATCCGGGGGGCGCGAAAGCCCCCCCGCACTGCGATGAGAGCCGTTCATCCCGTCCGGGATGACGAAATCATCCCGTCTGCGATGACGCAAGTCATCCCGTCTTCGATGACGCAAGTCATCCCATCTTCGATGACGCAAGTCATCCCGTCTTCGATGACGCAAGTCATCCCGTCTTCGATGACGCAAGTCATCCCGTCTTCGATGACGCAAGTCATCCGTCCGAGATGACCATGACGCCGCCGGCTCTGACACTCGTTTTCGTCCTCATGAGCGTAGACCTCCGGCACTCTCAGCGCTGGCTTGATTGCCTACGTTGGAGCGCTGAGCAAGCCTACAGTGGCCCTCCGCATTCGACCGAGCGGTAGAATGCGCCCAGCCGCTTTGAGGAATTCTCTGCCGCCCCGGCGCGGCGGCGCGGCGAGAACGGCGACGCGGGGGCGGCTACCCGATCTCGAACAGGGGATCGCCGCCTTCGACCGCCTGGTCTTTCGCCACCAAGAGCTTGCTCACCACCCCCGCGTGCTCGGCCTGGATCTCGTTCTTCATCTTCATCGCCTCGAGCACCACGATGCCCTGGCCGGCCTCCACCCGGTCGCCCTCGGCGACCAGGATGTCGACCACGCGTCCGGGCATGTAGGCGGTGACCCGCCGCACGCCGGCCGCTGCGGTGGCCTCGTGGGCCTGGCGCGCCAGGTGGGTCAGGGGATCGGTGAGCTCGACGTCGCCGGCGCCGTCGGGCGAGGTCACCCGGTAGCGCCCCTGCCGCTCGCGCCGCACCGTGACCTCGTGCTGGCGGCCGTCGATCACCAGGCTGTGGACGCCGGGCAGACCGTGCACGGCGCCGCCGGCCCGGGCGACGTCGACGTCGTAGCCGGCCTCGCCGACAGTGACGCGGTAGCCCGAGTCGGTGCGCTCGAGGTGCACCTTCTCCTCGCGGCCCGCGTGGCGGACGATCAGCTCCACGGCCAGCCCCCCACCGCTTCGCGGCGCGCCGCGGTCTTCCAGTGGCCGCGCTGGCCGCCGGCCGCGGTCGGCCGCGTGGCGACGGCCTCCTGGCGCTCGGCGTGGGCGATGGCGGCGGCGATCACGGCCAGGTCGGCGGGCCCGGGCCCCTCGGGCGCCGCCCACTCGCCGCTCGCGAGCTTGCGGTCGAGCATGCCGTTGTCGAGCCGGCCGGCGCGGAAGTCGGCGTCGCGCAGGATCTGGCGGAAGAGCGGCGCGGTGGTGCGGACGCCTTCGATCCGCAGCTCGGAGAGGGCGCGGTCCAGGCGTCCGATGGCACGCGGGCGATCGGCGCCCCAGACGATCAGCTTGCCGATCATCGGGTCGTAGTAGATCGGGATCTCGGCGCCGCTCATGACCCCGGAGTCGTTGCGCACCCCGGGGCCCTCGGGCAGGCGCAGGAAGTCGATCCGGCCGGGCGACGGCACAAAGCGGTTGAACGGGTCCTCGGCGTAGAGGCGCACCTCGATGGCGTGGCCGCGCGGCTCGACGTCGTCGAGCTCGTCGCCCAGGCGCTCGCCGCGGGCCACCTGGATCTGGGCGGCCACAAGGTCGATGCCGGTGACCATCTCGGTCACCGGGTGCTCGACCTGCAGGCGGGTGTTCATCTCCAGGAAGTAGAACTCGCCGTCTGCGTCGAGCAGGAACTCCACCGTGCCGGCGTTGGTGTAGCCGACCGCCTGCGCCGCCCTCACGGCGGCCTCGCCCATGCGCCGCCGGAGCTCGGCGTCGACCGCCGGTGACGGCGCCTCCTCGATCACCTTCTGGTGGCGGCGCTGGAGCGAGCACTCGCGCTCGCCAAGCGACACCACGCGGCCGTGGCGGTCGCCCAGCACCTGGATCTCGACGTGGCGCGGCCGCTCGACCAGCTTCTCGACGTACACCGTATCGTCGCCGAAGGCGGCCGCCGCCTCGGCACGCGCCTGGCGGTAGGCCGAGGGCAGCTCTCCGGCGGTCTGGACCACCCGCATGCCCTTGCCGCCGCCGCCGGCCGAGGCCTTGAGCAGCACCGGGTAGCCGATCTCCCCGGCCGCCGCCCGGGCCGTCTCCAGGTCGCCGAGAGGGTCCTGGCCGCCGGGGACGACCGGCACGCCGGCCTCGATCATCAGCCGGCGGCTCTCGATCTTCGAGCCCATGGCGGCGATCGCCGACGCCGGCGGGCCGATGAAGGCCACGCCGCGCTCCTCGGCGAGACGGGCGAAGGCGGCGTTCTCGGCCAGGAAGCCGTAGCCGGGATGGATGGCGTCGGCGCCGATCTCGACCGCCAGGTCGACGATCCGCTCGGCCCGCAGGTAGCTCTCCGACGACGGCGCGGGACCGATGCGGTAGGCCTCGTCGGCGAGCAGCACGGGCAGGCCGGCGCGGTCGGCGTCGGAGTAGATCACGGCGCCGCGGATGCCCATCTCGCGGCAGCCGCGCAGCACCCGCACGGCGATCTCGCCGCGGTTGGCGACCAGCACCTTGTCGATCTTGCGGGGGCTCGGGTCGGATGGGCTCATGCCGGCGGATGTTAGCCGATCCGTCCCGGGGCGCCAGCGCCGGCTGCCCCGCCAGCGCCTCGTTCCCCCTGGGTTGTCAGCGCTCACCGGCGCACTCTTCGCACGGGCAGACGTCGCGCAGGAAGTCGAAGCGGTAGATGCCGGTGGCGTGCTGGTCCGACCACACGATCGAGATGGCGTAGTTGCCCACCGGCTCGATCTTCTCGGGCCGCACCGGCGCGGGAGGCGGGTGGTACTCGATGCGCATCGAGCCGTGGCCCTGGCAGCCGGCGCACGGGCAGTAGCCGCGGACGTAGTCGTAGTCGAAGTCCGCGGAGTGGCCGTCGGACCAGGTCAGGCGCAGCTGGCGCGCGTCGTCGCGGCGGCGGATCTCGGTCAGGTAGAGGGTTTCCATGTCTGTTCAGGGCGGGTCGACGGTGCCGCGCTCGGTCCACGGGCCGCAGCGGAGCAGGCGCCAGAACGCCCGGCCGCTGCCGGCGAGCGCGCCGTGGCGCCGGATGGCGCCCTCGGCGTAGCGGCTGCAGGTCGGCTGGAAGCGGCAGCGCACGCCGAGGGTGGGCATGAGCTTCGACAGGGTCGCCTGGTAGGCGTCGATGCCGAGGAGGAGCACCGAGGCGCTCGCCTGGCGCTCGGGCGGCCGGCTCAGGTCAAGGCCGAGGAGAAGCGCCGCGGCGACCGCGGCGCCCGTCCAATAGCGCTTACGCCTGCTCATAGTCGCCAACCTCAACACAGCCAAGGCGCTCTAGCTGCCTCGTGGAGCCTGGAGCTTGGCGGTCGAGCCAAGCTCCAGGATTCGCGAGCCACCGATGCGGGTCGCGAGTGAAACGAGCGGCTCGCTAGAATTTGTCGGCAAAGTCGCTCAGACCCGGGATCAGGAACCGCTGGCCGTTGATGCCCTTGACCATGCAAGTGATGTGGACCACCGCGACGATGATCCACACCGGGAGGGTCACGATGCAGCCGACGCAGGCCGTCACCGTGCTGACGACGGTCAGGAGGATCGAGATCACGATGTCGGCGCCGAACAGCACCAGGCCGTGCTTCGAGTGCCACTGGACCTCCGCGTCGTCCTTCTCGGCGAGGAACGGGATCAGCGCGAACGGTCCGAGGTAGGCGAGCACGATCATCAACGTGCGGTTCTGCGACACGACGGTGCCCGCGGGTGGCGGCGGAGGCGGCTCGGGCGGCGGAGGCGGCTCGGGCGGCGGAGGCGGCTCGGGCGGCGGAGGCGGCTCGGGCGGGGACGGAGGCTCGGGCGGCGGCGGTGGATCGGAAGGCGGCGGGGTCTTCGGCTCGTCGCTCATCTCGTGATCTCCTTGGTGCTGAAAGAAAGCGCGACATCAGTGTATCCGAGCCTGCGGGCTCACTCAATATCCCTTCTGCGCTGGGCTCTCGGAGCAGGATCATTCACCGTCGCGCTCCCGACGGGTGAATGATCCCGCTCAAGCCTGTCGACGGCTCAGCGCAGTCCCCCCGGCAGCAGCTCCATGACGTCGCGCACCGCGAGCGGCAGGCGGCTCCGGAAGGGCTCGCCGAAGGCGGCGTCGATCAGCTGTCCGAAGTGGCGGGCGCGGCCTTCGACCGCGAGCCAGTACTCCGGGCTCGACACTTTGGTCATCGGCTCGGCGCGCTCGGAGTCCGCCCGGTAGAGCTGGCTGTCGTAGGCGGCGAGCGCCGCCAGCTTTTGCTCCCAGACCGGGGTGACGTCGACGACGAACGACGGCTCGAACGGGTCGTGCTGCATGTAGGTGAACACCGCCCCGGGCCGGTGCGGCTCGCCCGCGCCGCGGCGCTTGAGGCCGGCGTAGAACGCGGCGTCGGCCACCAGGCGGTGGGCGCGGCCGTGGTCGGGGTGGCGGTCGGCGGCGGGCGGCCCGAGGACGATCTCGGGGCGCCAGCGGCGCAGCAGCTCGATCAGCGCGTCCTCCTCCGCCTCGCCGTGGCGGAGCGCGCCGTCGCCGCAGTCGAGGAACGCCAGCTCGGCGGCCCCAAGGGCTCGGGCCGCGGCCCGCGCTTCGGCCTCGCGCTCTTCCGGTGTGCCGCGGGTGCCGCGCTCGCCGCGGGTCAGGTGCAGGATGCCGACCCGGCGGCCCTGCTCGGCGAGCAGCGCCACCGTGCCGCCGCAGGAGAGCTCGACGTCGTCGGGGTGGGAGCCGACGGCCAGGACGTCGAGCTTCACGGCACGGCTCCGGCGCCGGCCGGCGCGGGGGCGGCGCGCACCACGTGGAGCCGCCGCGCGTCGAGCCCCAGCTGGGCGCACAGGGTGTGCGCGAAGTCTGGACCGTAGCGGGCCAGGAAGTGGGCCACCGCCAGCACCCGCTCCTGGGGTGCGCCGTCCGGCATGCAGGCGGTCTTCACCTGCTCGAGCCGCCGGTGCCAGACCTGGTGCCGGCGGG
The DNA here is from genome assembly GCA_041621405.1 of Paracoccaceae bacterium. Lineage (GTDB taxonomy): Bacteria > Pseudomonadota > Alphaproteobacteria > Rhodobacterales > Rhodobacteraceae > JBFKAV01. The sequence goes on along the minus strand of JBFKAV010000089.1, from coordinate 2,523 downwards.
CGACGGCGGCCGCAACCTTGCCGCTCAGCTGATCGAGCCCGCGGCCCACGTGGTCGCGGGTCTTGCCCCACGGCCCCTCGAGACCCTTCTCGAGCACGACCAGGGATTCCCTGAGGTCGTCGAAGACCTCCTCGATCCGCCGCCGGGCCGGCACGACGGGATCTTCGTCGAGGTGCTCCGTGATCAATCGGTCAAGGGGCGTCTCGAGCAGCTCGGCGAGCGAGATGCCGAGCTCTTCCAGGTACCCCGCCTGGCGCTCTTCGAGCACCAGCGCCTGGGGGCGCAGCGTCGTCCACGGGGGCGCGATGCCGAGCGCCTCGTAGACCGGCACCACCTGGGGCATGTAGGCGAGCTCCGAAGGCCCCATGACCTGGAGGGTCGTGCCGAGCAGCGCGTCCTGGATCGCCGGCCGGGCGAGCACTCCGGGGCTGATCACCGAAGGGTTCTCGGCCAGCGCCCGGCGCAGCTCGTCGAGCGGTCTGGGAGCCTCTTCCAGGCCGCGCAGCGTCCAGCCGGCGGCGGCCCCACCGCCGTCGGTGGTCCAGGCGATCCGCCGGCGTGCCCGGCCGTGGAGCATGAACAGCGGTGACAGGCCCGGCTGCGGCGTCACCTGCAGCGGGTAGCCGCGGCGCTCGATCTCGGCGTCGGCCGCCGCCTCGGCCGCTTCGACCTCCTCGCGGCGGTCGACCAGCCGCTCGAGCCACGGCCGCTGGAGACGCTTGACCTCGGGCAGCATGGAATCGAGCATCAGCGGCGCGCGCGTCCCCAATGCCGCGACCAGCAGGCGGCAGAACGCCTCGCCGAAGCGGGCGTTCGGACGGTAGAAGCGGTCCGGCAGCTCGATGCCCTCGAGCCGGCGCTTCACCTCCTCGAGCGGCGGGCCGAAGGTGCGCATCCCGACCGGCAGGAGCGGCGCCGGATCGTCGCCGAGATCGACCTTCAGCACGCCGTCGCGGGCGAGGAACGTGGCACGTGCCACCTCGGCGAAGTCGTGGTCCTCGGTGGCGACCCAGAACACCGCCACCGCCGGCTCGCCCGAGGCTTCGATCGCCTCGGCCCAGAGGACGGCGGCGGCCATCTTGCTGAGCGCCAGCAGCGGGCCGCCGTAGAGCCCCGGCTGCTGGCCGGTGACCACCACCCGGGTCGCCGGGTCGGCCAGTTTCAGCGCCAGGCGGTCGGCGGCGGGATGGCCGTAGGCGGCGTTGGCGGTGCCGAGCGCGTTGGCCAGATCTCCCCGGTCCACTTCCGGCGGCTCGCCCGGCAGCTCGCCGGCGGCGAGGAAGCGCACCGGCGAGAGCAGGTCCCGGTCACGGCCGTCGAGGAAGGCCGCCGCGAGGGGCGGCAGCCGCGAGGTCGCGACCAGGTCGAGCTCGAGCAGGCGCCGGCGCTCAGGCGCCTTTGTGGCCGACGACGATGAGGCGTTCGCTGTCACGGTCGAAAGGGTCTCCCTGGAAGCTGCCATAGAGGTCGTCGACCTCGAGCCCGGCCCACCGCGCGCCGATCGTCACCTCGTCGCGGCTGTAGGCGCGGACGCTCTCGAGATAGGTCCGCGCGGCTTCTCCGGGCGCTTCGAGGCGCATGCGCTTGTTGATCCGCCGGCTGGCGTCATCGTACCAGCGTTCGATGTGGACCCGCCGGCCGGCGATCTCCTGCACCTCCTCGGCCTTGAGCTCGGCGAGCACCTTGTCGCGGTTCAGGAAGTCGATCAGGAAGCGGCCGCCCGGCTTGAGCAGGCGCACCAGCTCCTCGAGCACCTGGAAGTTCTCGCGCTCGCGCTCGAAGTAGCCGAAGGAGGTGAAGAAGTTGAGCACCCAGTCGAAGGCCCCGGGCTTGAACGGCAGCCGGCGCATGTCGCCGGCCACGCACGGCACCCGCGGCGGGTAGGCCAGCAGCGTCAGCGACAGGTCGACCCCGAGGGTGCGGTAGCCCCGCTGCCGGAGCGCCGCCGTGTGGCGGCCGGCGCCGCAGGCCAGGTCGAGCACCGCCTCGGGGTCCGGCCGGCGCGGCGCCAGGTATTCCTCCACGAAGTCCAGGTGCCGGTCCGCCTCGCCGGCGTCGCGGTGGGCGTAGAGCTCGAGGTACTCCTCGCCGAACCATTCCTTGTACCAGGCCATGTTGGGAGCTGGGTTGGGCCAGGAACCTGCGCCGCAGGCGCAGGCGCCCGGGGCGCTGGACGACCCCGACCACCGCTCGGGGTACGGTACCACACGACCCACGGCCGCCACCCGTTGACGAATCCGCGGCCGTGGGGCAGAATGCGAGTCGGACAACCCCGACACGACCCGAGGAGGTGGCGCCATGAAGTCTTTCACGACACGAACCGTCTGGACCGTCAGCCTTGTCAGCCTGGTCTTCGCCCTGATGGCCTTCCAGCCGCCCGCAGCGGTGGCCCAGGAGGGCGAAGAGGACAAGCCGGAACCGAAGGTCCGCGAGGGGGTCGTCGAGGAGGAGATCACGGTCACGGCGCGAAAGCGTGAAGAGACGCTGCAGGAAGTGCCGTTCTCGGTGGTGGCGCCCACCGAG